>NZ_JBFTJE010000003.1:0-426859 GCF_056395265.1 Cupriavidus sp. 10L43_2 | reverse complement strand
CCGCTGTCTATTTCATGGCGTTTGGCGATCTCACCATAGCCTGCCTGACCGTCCAGGTAGCTCTGGATAACTGTCAGCCTGAACTGCTCCGAGTACCGATACATGAAAACACCCCAAAAGTTGGTGTCCAACTTTTGGGGTGCAGTTCACGATGCTCTGGCTTTTTTTGGTTCATCGCCGATCACGAATCCGGTTTGCAAATCCGTACATCGACGCAGAATATACGGATTATCATTGGCTTGAATGCATACAAACTATGTAGTTGTATGGATTGCGGTAGGCTCAGCCATCGAACTGGTTTGTCCGTCAGGCGCTGAGCCAGGCGGACTCACGATCGGAGGCTGGAACGGTTTGAGCGGACTGAGCCGACGTCTCAAATGACCTGAAATGTGTCGCGCGCCGGCCTTCGCGCGAGAAGCCCTGACAGCTTCTTGAGCGCAAGCGACAACTGCCCGCGTTCGGCGACCCCACCGAGTGAAATCCGGATGGCACCTGGCACGGACGTGCCGTCCGCAAAAGCGTCGGCGCCGGTCACGCGAAGATCTTCGGAACGCGCGGTCCGGGTGAAGTCTGCCGATGTCCAGTAGCTCGGCAGTGGATGCCAGATATGAATGCCCAAGGCAGGGTTGGCATCGAAGCCCGCCAGCCATTGTCTGGCGATTTGCTGCCGCGCGTCAGCCTCCGTCCGAATGCCGTCAAGGAGCGTCTTCGCGGCACCATCGAGGATCCACTGCGTGGCGAGCGCCGTCGCCAGCGGCGACGCCATCAGCGTGATGGCCCGGAGCGCAGTCAGCATCGCGTTCTGAACGGTCGGATCCTTCACGACCACATACGCGGTCCGCAGCCCCGGGCTCAGACACTTCGAGAGCGTCGAGACATAGGCGGTCTGCTGCGGCGCCAGGGTAGCGATAGGTGGGGGCGCATCAGGTGTGAGCAGCCAGTAGGGGTCGTCTTCGATAATCAGGATGCCCTGCCGCTCCGCGACACGGGCGATGTCTCGGCGTCGTGCCTCGGGCATCGTATGCGTCGTCGGGTTCTGTAGCGTTGGATTGAGGTAGACCAGCCGGACCCCTTCCGTCTGACATGCCGCTTCCAGGCTGTCTGGGCGCATGCCGTCGCCATCGACCGCAATCGTGACGATGCGCCTGCCGAGTTGCGATGCGGCGGCCCGGACCCCGGGATAAATCAAGGGCTCGGCGGCAATCGCGCCGCCTTGTTCCGTGCCAGCCATGATCAGGGCTGCCAACGCCGTCTGCGCACCGGGGCATGCCACGACGTCGTCCTCGGCGACCGAGCCCAGCATCGGCGCTAGCCAACGCGCGCCGGCAGACCGGTCGGTTGTCGTGCCGCCACCCAGGTGGTAGGTCATCAACAGTGCCGGATCCGCGCGCAGGGTGAGTTGCCCAATTCCCCGTCGCAGCATCTCGCCGACATCGATGCCGGGCGCCGGAGGTGGCACGTTCATGCTGAGATCCACGGCCTGGGACAACTCGTAAGCCGGTAGCGCAATGAACGTCCCTTGAGAGCCACGGGCGACGGTAAGACCGCGTCGGGCCGCCTCGTTCAGGCCACGGGTCACGGTCGTCAGGTCGACGCCGAACAGGGACGCGAGCTGTCGCTGCGAGGGCAGGCGGTCGCCCGGGGTAAGACTCCCGCCTTGCATCGCCGTCTCGATCAGGTCGGCGATCTGAAGGTATCGCGATCCGCTTCCTTCTCGAAGTGGCCGGGCCCAGTCGGGCCGGGCGGGTGCCTCGTTCGAGTGTTGATTCGGCATCGAAATCTCTTGTATGGGCGTTGTCTTACATTAGCATGCCTCGCGGTTCGGGTAAATCCATACAAAACCGGATAACCCGTTTTTCTTGCGAAGGTGGTTGTTATGCATGTGCGTGTGGCCGATACGCGGGGCGTCCGTCGGCGAAAGTCTCCCCGTTTCCTTTCTCCTGTTCTCTGGCGTTGGCTGACCCTCGCCGCGCTACCGCTAAGCCTGGCCGGTTGTTCGTGGGATCTGCTTGACCCCAGCGGGTCCATCGGCGTGCAAACGCGGGACCTGATCGTGCTGGCCACGGCGTTGATGCTGATGGTGGTGATCCCCGTGATCATCCTTACGCTGGTGTTTGCGTGGCGGTACCGCGAAGGCAATACCAAGGCCGAGTACGCGCCGCGCTGGTCGCATTCGACCCGCATTGAAGTGGTGGTGTGGGGGATTCCGTGCGTGATCGTGGCGCTGCTCGGCATCATCATCTGGGACACCACGCACAAGCTCGACCCGTTCCGCCCGATCGAATCGAAGGTGGCGCCGCTGGAAGTGGACGTGGTGGCGCTCGACTGGAAGTGGCTGTTCATCTATCCGCAATACGGCGTGGCGTCGCTGAACGAGCTACCCGTGCCAGTGGGGACGCCGATCAACTTCCGCATCACGGCCGAATCGACCATGAACGCGCTGTTCATCCCGCGCCTGGGCAGCATGGTCTACGCCATGGCCGGCATGCAGACGAAGCTGCATCTGATTGCCGACAAGCCTGGCGTGTTCGATGGCCGGTCCGCGGCGTATAGCGGCGCCGGTTTCTCGGACATGCATTTCCGCACCGTCGCCACGTCGCGGGCCGAGTTTGATGCGTGGATCGAGCGCGCCCGGGCATCGGGCCACATGCTTGACGAACAGACCTACCGCAAGCTGGAGCAACCCAGCAGCAAGGACCCCGTCACGCTCTACGCCAAGGTCGATCCGCGCCTGTTCCAGGGCGTGGTGGACCAGTACATGGCCAGCAATGGCGACATCTGCCGCGCGGACAGCCCGGTGACCATCAGCGCCATTGCCGGCGCCAACATGCCGCCGCTCCCGGCGCAGCAGCAGACCCTGGAGCGCTAATCATCATGCTTGGAAAACTCTCTCTCGACGCCATCCCCCTGCACGAGCCCATCATCATGGGCACGCTGGTGATGGTGCTGCTGGGCGGCGCCGCGCTGTTGGGCGCCATCACGTACTACAACAAATGGTCCTACCTCTGGAAAGAGTGGATCTGCTCCGTCGACCACAAGCGCATCGGCGTGATGTACATCATCCTGGCGCTGGTCATGCTGCTGCGCGGCTTTGCGGATGCCATCATGATGCGCACCCAGCAGGCCATCGCCGTGGGCGAGGCAACCGGCTACCTGCCTCCGCATCACTACGACCAGATCTTTACCGCGCATGGCGTGATCATGATCTTCTTCGTGGCGACGCCGTTCATCCTCGGCTTGATGAACGTGATCGTGCCGCTGCAACTCGGCGCGCGCGACGTGGCGTTCCCGTTCGTCAACTCGCTGAGTTTCTGGATGTCGGCGATGGGCGCGGTGCTGGTCATGATGTCGATGTTCGTCGGCGATTTCGCGGCCACTGGGTGGGTCGCTTATCCGCCCTTGAGCGGGCTCGGCTACAGCCCCACGGTGGGCGTCGACTACTACATCTGGTCACTGCAGATATCGGGGCTGGGCACCACGCTGACCGGCATCAACTTCATCGTCACGATCCTGCGCATGCGCGCACCGGGCCTGAACCTGATGAAGATGCCGGTGTTCACGTGGACCGCGCTGATCACCAACATCCTGATTGTCGCCATCTTCCCGGTGCTGACCGCCACGCTGGCGCTGCTGGCCGCCGACCGCTACCTGGACATGCACTTCTTTACCAGCGAGCTTGGCGGCAACGCGATGATGTACGTGAACCTGATCTGGATCTGGGGCCACCCCGAGGTCTACGTGCTGATCCTGCCGTGCTTTGGCGCGTTCTCGGAGATCATCGCCACGTTCTCGCGCAAGCCGCTGTTCGGCTACACGTCGATGGTGTACGCCACATCGTCGATCGGTGTCCTGTCGTTCTTCGTCTGGCTGCACCACTTCTTCACCATGGGTTCGGGCGCCAGCGTCAATGCCTTCTTCGGCATCATGACGTCGATCATCTCGATTCCGACCGGCGTGAAGCTGTTCAACTGGCTGTTCACGATGTACCGCGGACGCATCCGCTTCCATTCGTCGACGCTGTGGACGATTGGCTTCATGGTGACGTTTGCCGTGGGCGGCATGACCGGCGTGCTGCTGGCCGTGCCGGGCGCGGACTTCGTGCTGCACAACAGCCTGTTCCTGATTGCCCACTTCCACAACGTGATCATCGGCGGCGTGGTGTTTGGCTGCCTGGCGGCCATGACGTTCTGGTTCCCGAAAGTGTTCGGCTTCACGCTGAACGAGTTCTGGGGCAAGGTCGCGTTCTGGTGCTGGCTGATTGGCTTCTACCTGGCGTTCATGCCGCTGTACGCGCTGGGCCTGCAAGGCATGACGCGCCGCATGAACCACTATGAGAATCCCGATTGGCAGCCCTACCTGATCGTTGCCCTGGTGGGGGCGGTGGTCATCGGCTGCGGCATCCTGGCGATCCTGTGGCAGCTGTTCGTCAGCGTGCGCGACCGGAACAAGAACCGCGACCTGTCCGGCGATCCATGGGACGGCCGGAGCCTGGAGTGGGCTACTGCCTCGCCAGCGCCGTTCTACAACTTCGCGCACGTCCCGCACATCACGTCGCTGGAACAGCATTGGGATGACAAGGAAGCGGGCCGCGCCTACGTGGCGCCTGCCGCGTACGAAGACATCCACATGCCGCGCAACACGTCAGCGGGCTTCATCGTCTCGGTGTTCGGGCTGGTGCTCTGCTTTGGCCTGGTCTGGCACATCTGGTGGATGGCGGGCTTTGGCCTGGCCGCGATGATCTGCACGTTCATCGCCCGCGCCTATGACCGCGATGTGGACTACTACGTCCCGGCCGCCGAAGTGGAGCGCATCGAGCGCGCCCGCTTTGCGCAACTGAAGGGGGCCAACTGATCATGACGACGACCTTGAAACTGCGCGCAGACGCCGCGCAGGCACCGCACCACGAGACCCACGCCGCGCATGCGCACGATGACGATCACGCGCATCACGCCGAACAGGCGCAAGGCAGCCTAACGCTTGGCTTCTGGCTGTACCTGATGAGCGACTGCCTGATCTTCGCCTCGCTGTTCGCGACATTTGGCGTGCTCGTCAACGGCACGGCCGGCGGCCCGACCGGACGCGAACTGTTCGATCTGCGCTTCGTGCTCGGCGAAACGGTGCTGCTGCTGACCAGCAGCCTCACCTTCGGCGTGGCGATGCAGAAGGTACGGAACGGCAAGGGCAACCCCAACGAAGTCATCCGCTGGATGGTGCTGACGTTCGCGCTCGGTGCCGCCTTCGTCTGCATGGAGATCTTCGAGTTTCACGAACTGCTGCACGAGGGCGCAGGCCCGAACCGCAGCGCCTATCTGTCGGCGTTCTTCATGCTCGTGGGTACGCACGGCCTGCACGTCAGCGCCGGGCTGCTCTGGATCATCGTGATGGTCAACCAGGTGCAGGTGTTCGGTCTCGATGACATCGTGCGTCGTCGCCTGGCCTGCCTGAGCCTGTTCTGGCACTTCCTGGACCTGGTCTGGATCGGCGTTTTCACCATCGTCTACTTGCGGGAGTTCCTGTGATGGCCAACCGACGACATGCGCATGAGGATGACCATGGCAGCCTGCGCAGCCACCTGACCGGCTACGTGCTCTCGCTGGTGCTGACGTTCATCTCGTTCGGTGCGGTGATGGGCGAGCTGTTGCCGCCGCGCGCGGGGCTGCTGATGATCGTGACGCTGTGTATCGTCCAGTTGCTGGTGCAGCTGGTGTTCTTCCTGCACCTGGGCCCGCGCAAGGGCCAGCGGGGCAACACGGCCATCTTTGCGTGTACCGTGTTCCTGATCGCCATTGTCGTATCGGGGTCGTTGTGGGTCATGCACAACGCCAACCTGAACATGATGCCGATGCAGTCGGTGCCTGTTGGCAGCAGCCGATAGATTGCAGGCAATTGGCACGTCCATCGGTGATGGCTGATGGACGTGTCTTCAGATCATTCCCCTATCGGCGATTGCCGCGATGGTGTTGTTGCCACCGCCCCCACGCAGTACGCCGCAATCGCGTCCAGCACGCTTTCGGCCTCGCCCACCGCCGTGGCGCAGCCAATCCGCATCGCCGGAAATTGCGCCCGGCATTGGTCGATCAGCGCCGGCAGGTCGCGGCGGATGTGGCCGCCCTGGCCGAAGAACACCGGTACGACAGTGACTTCCGCCACGCCAACGCCGGCCAGTTCGGCCAGCGCCACGGGCAGCGACGGTTCCATCAGTTCGAGGAAGGCCAGCCGCACGGCGGTGTCCGGCAGCAGGGCAGACAGCTTGGCCTGCAGCCGGTCGAAGGGCTCGCGCCAGCGCGCGTCGCGCGCGCCGTGGGCGAAGAGGACCAGGCCGGTGGTGGCCACGGCCGTCAATGCCGGTCCACCCAGCGCAGGGCGCTCAGCGCCAGGGCCAGGTAGAGCGTGCCGGGGACGAGCGCCGAGACGATCGGCGGCCAGGTGTGCAGCAGGCCGACGTGCGAGAACAGTGTGTTCGACAAGTGGAACGACAGCCCCAGCATGATGCCGCCGAACACCTTCACGCCCACCGCGCCGGCGCGCGCGTGCAGGTACGCGAACGGCAGCGCCAGCGCCACCATCACGAACAGCGTCAGCGGATAGACCACCTTCTTCCAGAAGGCGATTTCATAGCGCTGCGTGTCCTGCTTGTTGTCGCGCAGGTGGCGGATGTAGCGGAACAGGTCGAGCGTGGACATCCGCTCCGGGGTGACCAGCAGCACCGACAGGATCTGCGGCGTCAGCTCCGAGTGCATCACCATGTTCGGGAACTTGGCCTGCTCGGCGCGGAAGTCCGGCGCCAGGGCGTCGCCCTTGGCGCCGTCGGGGTGGGGCAGCTCGATGAAACGGGTTTCGTTGACGTCATTGAGCTGCCACGCCTGACCGCCCTGGTAGCGGCCTTCCTTGGCCACGCGGATCACGCGCAGGCGGTATTGCTGGTCGAATTCGTAGATGGTGATGCCGTTGATGGTCTGGTCCGGCTTCAGCCCCTGCACATTGACGAAGCGGGTGACCTCGCCGCCGGCGCCCTCGGGCGTGGTGTCCTTGTCGCGATCCTTGACCCAGACCCCGGAGCGGAAGCCCGCCGACACCGTGGCGCCAATCGCCTCCAGTTTCACCTTCTGGGCGTATTGCTCAGCCGCGGGGCCGATGAATTCGCCGAAGATGAAGGTGACGACGGCCAGCGGCACGGCCAGCTTGAACAGCGAGAACAACGCCTGCCGCGTGTTCAGGCCGGCCACGCGGAAGATCGTGTATTCCGACTGGCTGGCCAGTTGCGAGAAGACGTAGATCGCGCTGATCAGCACCGCGATCGGCAGCACCTCGTACACCCGGGTGGGCGCTTCCAGCATGACGTGGAAGAACGCCACCAGCGAGGTGTAGCCGCCTTGCACGCTCTCCAGCTCATTGAGCAAGTCGAAGAAGACGAACAGCGACAGCACCGCGAACAGGATGAACGCGAACACGCCATAGATCAGGCGGCCGAAATACCGCTCGTAGACCTGGAGGATCCTCATGCCTGGCTCCCCTTGGGCGCCTTGCGGCGCATGCCGAACACGGCGCGCCAGCCGCCCAGGCTGCGGTTCTGCCGGTATCGGAACATGCCCACGGCGCCCAGGAAGGCCAGCACGTGGATCGGCCAGAGCGCCATCCAGAAGGAAAGCGTCCCGGAGCGCACCCAGGCCTGCGCCAGGTTGATCATGTTGCTGTAGGTCAGGTAGATCAGCACGGCGAAGACGAGCGGCGTATAGCGGCCCAGGCGCGGGTTCACGTACGCGAGCGGAATGGCGATCATCACGAAATTGAAGGCGAGGATCGGCAGCGAGACACGCCAGAGCAGTTCGCCCAGGTTCTCACGGGTGGGATTGCGGATCAGGTCGATCGTGTCGCGGGACTTGGGCGGGATGTCGCTCTCGCTCTCGGGTGGCTTGTTGTCCACCTTGACGGCATAGCGGTCGAATTCCAGGATGCGGTAGTCGAGCTGGCCCGGCGTGCCGGCGTAGCGCCGGCCGTGTTCCATCACCACCAGGCGGTCGCCGTTCGGCATGGTCTGGAACTGGCCCTGGTGGGACAACGCCACGCCGATCTTGCCCGCCTCGGCATTGGCCACGAAGACGTTGCGCGCGTACTTCATGTCCGCGTCGATGCCCTCGATGAACAGCACGTAATTGCCGTTGGCCGGCTCGATGAAGCGGCCCGAGGCGATCATCGACAGCACGCCGCGCTGCTGGAAGCGGTCGCGGAACAGGCTGCTCTGCTGGTTGGCCCACGGCCACGCGAACATGCCCAGCAGCAACGCCATGACGAAGAACGGCGCGGCGAACTGGAGCACCGGCTTGATCAGGTCGCGCAGGGAGATGCCGGCCGAGAACCACACCACCATCTCGGAGTCCTTGTACCAGCGGGTCAGGACGATCAGCGTGGAGATGAACAGCGTGGCCGACAGCAGGATCGACAAATAGCCGATGGTGGCCAGGCCGATCAGCATCAGCACGTCGTTGGGGCTGGCCTTGCCATTGGCGGCCATCCCCAGGATGCGGATCACGAGCGACGTGAGCATGAAAGTCAGCATCACCAGGAACACCGCGCCGGCGGTGTAGGCGAGCTCGCGTCGCAGGGCTTGTTGAAAGATCATGCGGAATCGCTTCCGGCTGCCGGCCGGAGCGGGCGATGTACCGGGGGCCGAGGGACTGGCAGGACCGCGGGCTGTCAGCGTGGCGGATCGGCGGCGGCAGATCGCGGATGAAAATCGCGGATAATGGGGCCTTTCTTTTCGACGAGCCCCTGAAGGAAGCGCGATGGAATTTAGCACAAAAGCCCTGGATTGGAGCAAAGCCGGCCAAAATGGTTTCCTGGCCACGAAGACCGACTGCCTGGTGGTTGGCCTGTTCGAGGGCCAGAGCCTGGCTGGTGTGGCCAAGGCACTGGATGTCGCCACCAAGGGGCTGGTGGCGCGTCTGGTGAAGCAGGGCGACTTCGAGGGCAAGCGCGGCACCCAGCTGATGCTGCACGAAGTGGCCGGGATTGGCGCCGCCCGCGTACTGCTGGTGGGCCTGGGCAAGGAAGCCGAGTTCTCGGACAAGGCTTTCGTGGAGGCCGTGCGCACCGCCGTGCGTGCGCTGTCCGGCACGCGGGCCGCATCCGCCCTCTGGTGCCTGGCCCAGCAGCCGCCGGCCCAGCGCGACGTGGCCTGGGCCGTGATCACCACCATCACCCTGGTGCGTGACGCCGGCTACCGCCTGCTGGAGCGCCATCCGGAACTCAAGCGCCCGCCCAAGGGCGTGGGCACGGACAAGTCGTCGCTGCGCAAGATCGTGCTGGCCGTGGATGCCGCCGACGCCAAGCAGGCCACCCAGGCCGTGGTGCGCGGTACCGCCATCGCCAACGGCATGGAGCTGACCCGCGACCTCGGCAACCTGCCGTCCAACATCTGCACCCCGACCTACCTGGCCAATACCGCCCGGGCCATGGCCAAGCGCCACAAGCTCAAGGCCGAGATCCTGGGCCGCAAGCAGATCGAGGCCCTGAACATGGGCGCCTTCCTGGCCGTGACCAAGGGCAGCGTCGAGCCGCCGCAGTTCATCGTGCTGCGCTACGACGGCGCCGCCGCCAAGCAGGCCCCGGTGGTGCTGGTGGGCAAGGGCATCACCTTCGATACCGGCGGCATCTCGCTGAAGCCGGGCGAGGGCATGGATGAGATGAAGTACGACATGTGCGGCGCCGCCTCGGTGCTCGGCACGATCCAGGCCGTAGCCGAAATGGGCCTGAAAATCAACGTCGTGGCCGTGGTCCCGACCTGCGAGAACATGCCCAGCGGCATCGCCACCAAGCCGGGCGACGTGGTGACGAGCATGTCCGGCCAGACGATCGAGATCCTGAACACGGACGCCGAAGGCCGCCTGATCCTGTGCGATGCGCTGACCTACGTGGAACGCTTCAAGCCCGCCGCCGTGGTGGACGTGGCCACGCTGACCGGCGCCTGCATCATCGCGCTCGGCCACGTGAACAGCGGCCTCTTCGCGCGCAACGACCTGCTGGCCGACCAGCTGCTGGACGCCGGCCGCAAGGCCATGGACACCGCCTGGCGCATGCCGCTGGACGATGACTACCAGGACCAGCTCAAGTCGAACTTCGCCGACATGGCCAATATCGGCGGCCGCCCGGCGGGCAGCGTCACGGCGGCCTGTTTCCTGGCGCGCTACACGGAAAAGTACGACTGGGCCCACCTGGACATCGCCGGCACGGCCTGGAAGAGCGGGGCGGCCAAGGGCGCCACCGGTCGTCCGGTACCGCTGCTGACGCAGTTCCTGATGGATCGCGCGTCGTAAATCGACGGAAAGGTAGCCGGGATGACGCGCATCGACTTCCACAGCAACGTGCCGGACACGCTGGCCTACGTCTGCCGCCTGGTTCGCAAGGCGTACGGCGCGGGCCAGAAGGTGGTGGTATACGGCACGGCACAGCAGCTGACGCAGCTCGATGCGCGGCTGTGGACGTTCTCGCCGCTCGACTTCCTGCCGCATTGCGGGCTGGACAGCCCCAACGCGGCGGTGACGCCGATCATCCTGGCCGCCACGCTCGAGGGCGTGCCGCACCACCAGATCCTCGTCAACCTGTCGCCCGAGGCGCCGGCGCAGTTCGCCAGCTTCGAGCGGCTGATCGAGGTCGTGGGGGCCGGCGAGGCCGAACGTGCCGCCGGGCGCGACCGTTACCGCTTCTATCGTGAGCGCGGCTATCCGCTCACGCACCACGACATTGGCCAGTCCGCCAAGGGAGAATCCGCATGAGTGAACGTACCACCTCGCGGGTGATTCCGCGGCTGGGCCCGAACGACAGCGTGCCGTTGCTGACCGAGGTCGTGGACCTGCCCGACCTGCCGGAGACCGCCTTCGCGCCGCCGCCGGGGCATGCCTCCATGTCGATCAACACGCCCGCCAGCACGGTCATCGACACGGCAAACATGCCTGAGTCAGGGCTGGTGTCGTCAGTCGGCGATACCGAGGGTGGGGTGGAGGACGATCCGGAAGCGCCGATGATCGACCCGGTGCCCTTTCTGCCGGGTGAGGATGACCTGCGCGCGGTGCGCTCGGAACTGCTGACGCGCGTGATGATGCGTTTCCGCAGCGAGTGGCCGCAGGTGGTGGAAGCCCATACCGAAGCCACGCTGCAATCGCGGCTGGCGCCGCTGACCGCGCAACTGGCCAGCGAGCTGACGCAGGCGTTGGAGGCGAGGCTGGTGGAATGGCTGGATGCGACGCTCGAGGAGATCGAGCGCGATCCGGGCGGGATGTAGCAGAGAAAGCAGGGAAAGCAGAGAGTTTTCCCCTCTCCCGCAGGCGGAAGAGGGGAGACGGGGACCCAGGCAGGGTCAGTCCGTCACGGCGCCCTTGCTGGCCGTCGAGGCCAGTTTCGAGAACTTCGCCAGCACGCCACGCGTGTAGCGCGGCGCCGGCTGCTGCCACGTGGCGCGGCGCTTGGCCAGTTCCTCATCGGACACGTTCAGCTCCAGCTTCAGCTGGTGCGCGTCGATCGTGATCGAATCGCCTTCCTTCACCAGTGCGATGGTGCCGCCCACGAACGCCTCGGGCGCCACGTGACCGACCACCATGCCCCAGGTACCGCCCGAGAACCGGCCGTCGGTGATGAAGCCCACCGATTCGCCCAGCCCCTTGCCGATGATGGCCGAGGTCGGCGCCAGCATTTCCGGCATGCCCGGGCCGCCCTTCGGGCCCAGATAGCGCAGCACGAGGATGTCGCCGGCGTTGATCTTGTCGGCCAGGATGGCGTCCATCGCGCTTTGCTCGTCCTCGAACACGCGCGCCGGGCCGGTGATGACCGGGTTCTTCAGGCCGGTGATCTTGGCGACCGCGCCTTCTTCGGCCAGGTTGCCCTTCAGGATGGCCAGGTGGCCCTGCGCGTACAGCGCCTTGTCGAGCGGCAGGATCACGTCCTGGTCCGCACGCGGCTGGTCGGGCACGCCTTCCAGTTCCTCGGCCAGCGTGCGGCCGGTGATGGTCAGGCAGTCGCCATGCAGCAGGCCGGCGTTCAGCAGCAGCTTCATCACCTGCGGAATGCCGCCCGCGCGGTGCAGGTCGGTGGCCACGTACTGGCCCGACGGCTTCAGGTTGCAGATCACCGGCACGCGGCGGCGGATGCGCTCGAAGTCGTCGATGGTCCACTCCACCTCGGCCGAGTGCGCGATGGCCAGGTAGTGCAGCACCGCGTTGGTCGAGCCGCCCGTGGCCATGATCAGCGTCACGGCGTTCTCGATCGACTTGCGCGTGATGATGTCGCGCGGCTTGATGTCCTTCTTGATCGCCTCGACCAGCACGCGCGCCGATTCCGCGGCGCTGTCGACCTTTTCCTGGTCCGGGTTGGCCATCGTCGACGAGTACAGCAGGGACATGCCCAGCGCCTCGAACGACGAGCTCATGGTGTTGGCCGTGTACATGCCGCCGCAGGAGCCGGTGGACGGGCAGGCGTTCTTTTCCACGCCCTCGAAGTCTTCCTGGCTCATGCGGCCGGCGGTGAACTCGCCCACGGCTTCGAACGACGACACGATGGTCAGGTCCTTGCCCTTCCAGTTGCCCGGCTTGATGGTGCCACCGTAGACGTAGATGCCCGGCACGTTGGTGCGCGCCAGCGCGATCATGCCGCCCGGCATGTTCTTGTCGCAACCGCCGATCACGACCACGCCGTCCATCCACTGGCCCTGGGCTGCGGTCTCGATGCAGTCAGCGATCACTTCGCGCGAGATCAGCGAGTACTTCATGCCCTCGGTGCCCATCGACATGCCGTCCGAGATGGTCGGCGTGCCGAAGATCTGCGGGTTGGCGTCGGACGCCTTGATGGCGTCCACGGCCGCATCGGCCAGGCGCTGCAGGCCGGCGTTGCAGGGGGTGATGGTCGAGTGGCCATTGGCGATGCCCACCATCGGCTTGTCGAAGTCTTCCTTCTGGTAGCCGAGCGCGTAGTACATCGAACGATTGGGGGAGCGCGCCACGCCTTGCGTGATGTGCTTCGAGCGTTTGTTGAATGCCATGGTGGGGGTCTCTCCGGGGAGTTTGCGGCGGGCTCGGACGTGGTCGATGCCACGGCCTGCCGTGTTTGTGGCCTGAAGGATGCCGCCTGCGTAGTATCATGTCAAATATATTATTTGACCTGTATTGAGTCGAAAAACCTATCACAGCGACGAACGGGAGCGTGCGTGGACCTGCGGCAACTGCGGTACTTCGTGACAGTGGCGGAAGAGCTACATTTCGGCCGCGCGGCAAGGCGGCTGGCCATGACCCAGCCGCCGCTCTCGCAGCAGATCCAGTCGCTGGAGGAGGAGATCGGCGTGCAGCTGTTCGCGCGCACGCGCCGGTCCGTGATGCTGACGCCCACCGGCCAGCAGTGGCTGCCCGAGGTGCGCCGCGTGCTGGCCGATGCCGCCGCGCTGCCCGGGCTGGCCCAGCGGCTGGCGCGGGGCGAGGTGGGCTCGCTGGCGCTGGCCTTCGTCAGCACGGCCGACTACGGCATCCTGCCCGAGCTGCTGCGGCATTTCCGCGCTCGGCACCCCGAGGTGCAACTGCAACTGCGCGAAGCCACCAGCGACGTCCAGCTGGAGGCGCTGGCCGAGGGCGCGATCGACGCGGGTCTTGTCATCCGTCCGCAACTGGCCGTGATGCCGCACGGGCTCTCGTACCTGCCGCTGGTGCGCGAGCCGCTGGTGCTGGCCGTGCCCGATGGCTGGCGGCCCGCCAGCCTCGCCGCCGATGCCCCTGCGCCGACCGAAATCGCCCTGCGCGACGCCGCGCACGAGCCGCTGATCATCTTCCCGCGTCGTAGCGCGCCGGCGTTTTATGACATCATTACGGGCTACTATGCGCGGGACGGCCTGACGCCGGCGATTGCCCAGGAGGCCATCCAGATGCAGACCATCGTGAGCCTGGTGTCAGCTGGCATGGGCGTGGCGCTGGTGCCCGCATCGCTGTGCAACCTGCGGCGTACGGGCGTGTCCTACCTGACGCTGCGCGATGCCGGCCCGCTGATCGAGACCGGCCTGGTCTGGCGCGAAGGCGCCGCCGGGCCTTCGGCCGGGCAATCGGGGATGGCGCCGGTGCTGCGGTCGTTCATCGACATCGCGGCCGGGCTGGCCACCGCCATCGGCCTGTCGCAGGACGATGGTATCAAGGCAGCATGACCCCGACGGCATCACCCCAGACACTATATAAATACCTCTCCTCCGCCATGCTCGTTCATCCGCAATTCGACCCGGTCGCGCTTCACCTGGGCCCGTTGGCCATCCGCTGGTACGGTCTGATGTACCTGGCCGGCTTCATCATGTTCCTGTGGTTCGGCCGCCTGCGCGTGCGCCAGCCGCACATCGCCGCGCGCGGCTGGGCCACGCGCGACCTCGACGACATGCTGTTCTACGGCGTGCTCGGCGTGATCCTGGGCGGGCGGCTGGGCTACGTGCTGTTCTACAAGCCGACCTACTACCTCACGCATCCACTCGAGATCTTCAAGGTCTGGGAGGGCGGCATGGCGTTCCACGGCGGCTTCCTCGGCGTGCTCGTGGCGATGTGGGTGTTCGGCAAGGTGCGGCGCCGGCACTGGCTGGAAGTGACCGACTTCATCGCGCCGATGATCCCGTGCGGGCTGGCTGCCGGCCGCATCGGCAACTTCATCAACGGCGAACTGTGGGGCCGTCCGACCGACCTGCCGTGGGGGATGATCTTCCCGCAGGCTGGCGACAACATCCCGCGCCACCCGTCGCAGCTGTACCAGTTCGCGCTGGAAGGCGTGGCGCTGTTCCTCATCCTGTGGCTGTTCTCGCGCAAGCCGCGCCCGATGGGGGCGGTGTCCGGCGCGTTCCTGATCGGCTACGGCGGCTTCCGCTTCCTGGCCGAGTTTGCGCGCGAGCCGGACACCTTCCTCGGCCTGTTGGCGCTGAATTTCTCGATGGGCCAGTGGCTGAGCCTGCCGATGGTGCTGGCCGGCGTGCTGATGATGGTCTGGGCCTATCGCCGCCAGGGCAACGGCGCCGCGGCGGGCGCGGCGCGCTGATCGCCGTCAGTTCCCGGCGGCCCGGATGGCCTCGATCCGCTCGCGCGTGAGCGGGTGGGTCGAGAAGAAGCTGGCATCGTCCTCGGACTTGTCCGACGACTTGCCGCCATGGGCGTCTTCCAGCTTCCCCAGCACATCGGCAAGGGCGGAGACCGGCAAGCGGTTCCGCCGCATCACCTCTACCGCGTAGGCGTCCGCCTCGCGCTCATGGTCCCGCGAATAGCGCATGGTCAGCATCGCGGCCGGCACCGTGGCGAGCACCGTCGAAAAATCCCCGAAGAAGTACGCCGCCAGCGCGCCGACGGCCGATGCCTGGATCACCTGCTGCAGCCCGTGGCGCTGCGCCACGTGGCCGGCCTCGTGCGCCAGCACGCCCATCATGCCGGCACCGGTGCCGATCAGGGCCACCAGTTCGTCCGTGACCACGATGGTGCCGCCCGGCAGCGCCAGCGCGTTCGCGCCGAGCCGGTCGCCGTGGCGGAACAGCAGTTGGTAGGCGTGGTCGGGATCGTCGGGGCGACGTAGCGCGGCAAAGTTGTCGCGAATCCGCTGCTGGTCGGCGGCGGGCAGCTTGCTTGGCGTCACGAGGCCGTGGTCGAGGCTGTCGAGCGTGGCCTGGCCCAGTTGCGCCTCGATGGACGCCGGCACGGTCGACGCCAGCACCTCGGCGCTCCACGGCAGCAGGTAGAAATAGGCGCCCAGCACGACGGCCAGCATCCCCAGCAGGGCGAGGCCCGTAAGCCGCCAGCTGTTCTGCGCGCGCGACACCCAGCCCTCGCGGTGGCCGGTGCTGGCCAGCATGGCCTCGAACGTGGCGTGGTCAGCCACCTCGCAGTACGCGCCGTCATCGAAGGTCACCAGGCGCGGCGCCCGCTTGTTGCGCTCGGACACCCGCAGCGAGGCCAGCGGCGCACGGCGCACCTCCGCGCCCTCGGCATCGTGCAGGATGGCCTGCCCGCCCTGCACGATCAGCACGACGGGATGGGCGCGCGACGAGCGCGTGTCGAAATACCGGGCCGCTACCATGGCGATGCTCCGCGCCGCGCTCAGAGCGCGATGTCGATGTCGTACCAGTCCACGGTGGCGTCGCCCAGCGCGCTGACCTGCTCGGCTTCGCCGGCCACGAAGGCGTCCAGCGGACCGGCGGCGAACATCGTCACCGATTCCACGCGGTAGCGGGTGGAGCGGACTTTCGCGAACGGCAGGAACAGGCCGCAGGTGAGGGCGATGGCGATCCAGTTGGTAATCGTGATGAAGATCATGCGGCCCGCGCCCACGCGGCTCTCGAAGCGGTGCGGGGCCAGCGTGGTGTGGCTCCAGACCAGGTTCTGGAGCTTGGCCGTGAAGTAGGGGCCGGTCAGCATGATGCCGAAGTAGGTGAACGCGACCGTCCCACCGAGCACGATGGCCACGCCGCCCTTGGTATCGGCCCCGGCCGGGATGGCGATGGCGCTGAGCACGGCGCCGACGATCATGAACAGCGCCGTCACCATGCCGGTACGCAGGTACACGCCATAGAAGTCACCAGACGTGGCATCGAACGCGAACGGTGCCGTGCCAAAGCGCGTGTGGTTGTGCTGGTACTGCTTGAAGCGCTGGTGCGCCAGCGGCGCCAGCAGGCCGAGCGTCAGCGTCGACAGGATCGGCCACAGCAGGAACACCTTGTAGGCTTCCTTGTCGCCGCCGGTGAAGGCAAAGCGCAGTCCGCGATAGCTCGAATTGGCCATGCGGAAGCGCAGCGAGCGCACCAGCAGGTACGGCCACACGGCGGCAAAGACCACCGCGAACACCAGCGGCAGCACCGGGCTCACCACGCCGCTGAACTGGACCACCATGGCCAGCACCAGCACGATGGCGCGGCCCTTGAGGATGGCGCCCGGTTTGCCGTGATAGTCGAACGCGGCGTCATCGAGCCGTGTGTTGCGATAGAAATACTGGAGCGTGCGGACCTTGGCCCACGCGGAGTAGATGCCGAGCGTGACCACCGTGAGCAGCGCGTTGACGATCCAGATACGGAAGTATTCCGAGCCCGATCCGGTAAACGAGAGCTGAAGCGGTGCCGGCGGCGGGGGCGTATGCCCAAAATCCGGTGATCCGGCACCGATGAAGTGCTCGCCCTTGTGATCCCATGCCATGTTTTGACCTCCCTGGTCGTCGGGGCGTCGTGGGTCGGCATTCTGGCGCCAACCGCCCTCGTTTCATATTTGCAACCGATTTGCCCGGGCCTTTCGTGCGTCGGGCGACACATTGTGGCACTGCGCTGACGGCTGTCCATCACAAAACGCCGGAATAGACGAGTCAGAGAGTGTTGGCGCGTCGAGGTCAGTCGTAACGACGGAGAAACATCCTGTTACATGCTCCATGAAATGTAACAAGTCGTCAATCGTCCACCTCAATAAAATCAATGACTTAAGTAGGATGGCACGGTATTCGCTTTATGACTTGTTACAAAAAGACGGGTGGCATGGCGAAGCTGCCCGCGGCGATGGACCGAGGGAGGACATCGACCGGGATGACGCCACGCAGCAGAAAAGCAACGGGAAAGTCCGCGTCCCAACGGGACGCTTCAGCGGGGGCAGGCGCGGGCCAGCGCCAGGTAATCACTCTGGTCCACGCACGTCGGCAACGAACGCCGGCAAGCGATGAGATGTCCGACGGCGGTTCTTTCAGGCGCGGACGATTTCCCCGGCAGGGAGGCCTGGGGAAGTCGTCCGCTGCACCTATTTGTACTCCCCGAATGTCTCCGAAACGGCTGGCGAGGTTTGCGCGCCACGCCTTTTGTCGCTTTCCGCATTGCAGCATCGAAACCGCTTGCCACGCTGCCGGCGCTCCCCATAATTATGAATTATTGCGGCGCATACGCCGCGTGGGCAGTCTTCCCCGGTATCCCGGGACCGGAGGCATCGTGCGAATCATCCGGCAGGCGCTGTACCTCGAAGTGGCAGACCGTTTGCGGGCGATGATCGACGATCACACGCTGATGCCCGGCGCATGGATCGACGAAGTGGCGCTGGCCGCCTCGCTCGGCACCTCGCGCACGCCGTTGCGTGAGGCGCTCAAGGTGCTCGCGGCCGAAGGGCTGGTGCGGCTGGAGCCCCGGCGCGGCTGCTTCGTCAACGCGCTGACCGAGCAGGATCTCGATGAGATCTTCCCGCTGATGGCGCTGCTCGAAGGCCGCTGCGCCTACGAGGCCGCGCGCAACGTCACGCAGGCCGATCTCGACGCGCTGGAGGGCCTGCACGCCGACCTCGCGCGCTACGCCCAGGCTGGCGACATCGACGCCTATTACGAAACCAACTATCAGATCCACGAGGCGCTCCAGCGCCTGGCCGGCAACCGCTGGCTGTCCGGCGTGGTCAGCGACCTGCGCAAGGTGCTGCGCCTGTCGCGCCACAAGAGCCTGAAGCTGCCGGGCCGGATTCACGAATCGTGCGCCGAGCACATGTCGGTGTTTTCCGCGCTCAAGGCGCACGACCCGGAAGGGGCCGAGGCGCTGATGAAGACCCACGTGCTGCGCCAGCGCGGCGCGCTGCGGGCGCTGGATCGTGCCGATCCGGCCCCGGAGCCTGCCGAGTCCGCAGCCGCCGCCTCACCCGTTCTCCGCAACGTTCTCGCCGCAGGAGTCTCATGAGCGCCCTCGATCCCGCCGAACAGAAAGTCAGCGCCCCGCTGGAAGCCACGGAACCGGTCGGCGATACCTTGTTGTCGCGCTTCGGCCGCTGGTGGAGCCGCAAGGGCGAAGGGGAAACCGCCCCGGCCAAGCGTGCCAAGGCGGAGGAGGCTGACGCCCCGGCGCTCTCCACGCGCGCGATGAAGCGCCAGCGCGAGCAGCTTCGCCCCTGTTTCGATGCCCGGCTGACCGATGGCGCCGCCAACGCCGCCGCACAGGCGTGGCAGGCCGAGTACGAGGCCGCGCCGGAGCCGGTGCGCCAGGCGATGCTGACGGTGCTGGCCGAAGTGGCGGCGGGTGCCGATGGTGCTGGCGCGAAGTCGGGCAGCGCGCAATCGGCCTCCCAATCTGGCGCGGCGTCCGGCCTGTCGCAGGCGCTGTCCAACGCACGCATCCGCTTCTTCAAGCGGCTGGCCGCGCACCATGGCAAGAGCGACAACAGCGCGTGCGGCCTGCACTTCCTGATCCAACTGCGCGCGGACATGCTCCGCTGGCACAAGCGCGTGCCGGGCCTGCGCGTGCTCGACGAAGACCTGGAAGCGCTGTTCTCGAACTGGTTCGATGTCGGCCTGCTCGAATTGCAGCCCATCACCTGGGACTCGCCCGCCTCCCTGCTGGAAAAGCTGATCCGCTACGAGGCCGTGCACGAAATCGCCTCCTGGACCGATCTGCGCAACCGGCTCGACTCGGACCGCCGCTGCTACGCGTTCTTCCACCCGCGCATGCCGCGCGAGCCGCTGATCTTCGTCGAGGTGGCCTTCGTGCCCGAGATGGCGGCCAACGTGCAGGCGCTGCTCGACGAAGCCGCGCCGCTGGAGGACCTGCGCCGGGTCAAGTGGGCCATCTTTTATTCGATATCGAACACGCAGGCGGGGCTGCGCGGCGTGAGCTTCGGCAATTTCCTCTTGAAGCGTGTCATCGAGGAATTGCAGCGCGAGTTCCCCAAGCTGAAACAGTTTGCCACGCTGTCTCCGCTGCCCGGGTTTGCCGACTGGCTGCGCAAGCAGCACGGCGACGCCATCGTGACGATCCTGGGCGAGAAGCGCCTGGCGCGCTGGACCGAGCGCCAGGGCACGGCGCCCACGGATGGCGCCGGCTGGCTGGCCGCGCTGCCCGCCGACGCGCCGGACCCCGTGGTGCGCGATACCGCGCTGACGCTGGCCGCCCACTACCTCGTGCGCGAGGGCGCGCCGGGGCAGCCGGCGGACCCCGTGGCGCGCTTCCACCTGGGCAATGGCGCCTGCGTGGAGCGGCTGAACTGGGCTGCCGACCTGTCGCGAAAAGGCCGCGCCCAGTCGTGCGGCATGATGGTGAATTATCTTTACGTGCCGGAGGCGCTGGATGACAATCTGGCACGCCTTGGCGATGGCAATCCCCGCATGAGCCGTGCGGTGGGCAAGCTGCTGTGACCCCTGGGTCGGGCACGGATGGCGCCAGGCATTTTTGTCGGGTGAATGTAGTACTTCGATTGACTTTCCGCAGCAAGTAGAGAGAGGAGACAGTACATGAATCGTCGTCAGTTCCATCTGACCGCGTGCGCGCGTGCGTTCGCGGTCGTGGCGGGTGTAGCCGCCGCGTCGGCAGGGTCGATGTATGCGCCGGCCGCGCTGGCCGATACGTGGCCGAGCAAGCCGGTCACCGTGATCGTGCCGTTCCCCGCCGGCGGCGGCACCGACGCCTTCGCGCGTCCGCTGACCGCCCAGTTGTCCAAGCAGCTCGGCAAGCAGTTCGTGATCGACAACCGCGGTGGCGCGGGCGGCACCGTGGGCGCCAGCATCGCCGCCAAGGCCGCGCCGGACGGCTACACCATCTTCATCGGCGGGGCGCACCACGCCATCGCCCCGTCGTTCTACAAGAAGCTCGATTACGACATCGAGAAGGACTTCATCCCCGTCACCGTGATTGCCCAGCCGCCGCAGGTGGTGGTGGTGAATCCGACCAAGGTGCAGGCCAACACGCTCAAGGAGCTGATTGCCTACGCCAAGGCCAATCCGGGCAAGCTGAACTATGGTTCGGCCGGCAATGGCTCGTCGCACCATCTGGCGGGCGAGCTGTTCAAGCTGCAGACGCAGACCTTCATCACGCACATCCCCTACAAGGGCGCCGGCCCGGCGCTGTCGGATTTGATCGCCGGCCAGGTGGACATGCTGTTCGACGGCCTGGGCTCATCGGCGCAACACATCCGCGCGGGCCGTATCAAGGCGCTGGCGGTGGCGGCGAACAAGCGCTCGCCGGCCTTCCCGAACGTGCCGACGGCGGCCGAGGCGGGCGTGCCGAACTACGAGGTGTCGACGTGGTACGCGCTCTGGGCGCCGAAGGGCACGCCGAAGGAAGTGATCGACCGGCTCTACACCGAGACCACCAAGGCACTGAACTCGCCGGAAATGAAGCAGATCTGGCTCCAGAACGGCTCGGAAACGCCGGCGTTCACGCCTGACCAGTTCGCCACGTTCCAGCATGCCGAAATCAAGCGCTGGGCCGAGGTGGTGCAGCGCTCCGGCGCCAAGATCGACTGATGGGCGGCACCGTCACGTTCGCGCGGGACGGCGCCGTGGCCACGGTCACGCTGTCGCATCCGGGCAAGCTCAACGCGATCTCGACCAGCATGTGGCAGGCGCTGACCACGGGCTTCGCGGAGCTGGCGGCGGATACGTCGCTGCGCTGCGTGGTGGTGCGGGGCGCCGAAGGCAATTTTGCCGCCGGCGCCGACATCGCCGAGTTTCCGGTCGTGAGGCGCGACGAGGCGTCGGTGCGCCGCTACCACACGGAGATCCTCGCCCCGGCGCTGGCGGCCATCGCCACGTGCCCGCATCCGACGCTGGCGATGATCGAGGGTGTCTGCGTGGGCGGCGGGCTGGAAATTGCCTGCCACTGCGATCTGCGCATCGCCGCGGCGGGCAGCCGCTTCGGCGTGCCAATCAACCGGCTGGGTTTCCCGATGGCGCCCGGCGAGTTGGGCGGGCTCCTGGCGCTGGCCGGGCGCGCCGTCACGCTGGAAATCCTGCTGGAAGGCCGTGTGTTCGATGCGGCCGAGGCGGAGCGTAAGGGCTTGCTCACACGCGTGGTGGCCGAGTCCGCGCTCCACGACGAGGTAGCCGCCACCGTGCAGCGCCTCTGCGCCGGCGCGCCGCTGGCCGCCCGGATCAACAAGGCGACGATCCGTCGCCTGTCGCCCGATCCCGCGCCGCTCACGGCGGCCGAAATCGACGCGCATTTCGCCTACGCCGGCAGCCGCGATCACGCCGAGGGCGTGGCCGCCTTTCTGGCGCACCGGCGGCCCGAGTTCACCGGGGAGTAAGATGGCGGCCGGCCGGCACGTCCGCGTGCCGGTTTCGCCACCGCAATCCCGTCTTATTCGCCGGCATCCTATTTCCTTCGATTCCGTACCATGAACGCCAATCTGTTCGCCCTGTTCGAATCCCGCTTTCCCGTCGACCGCAGCGCGTGCTGCATCGAGACACATGACGGGCTGTACTACAGCTGGGATGACCTGGACCGTGCCACCGCCAAGATCGCCAACCTGCTCGCCGCGCTGAAGCTGCCGGCCGGCGCGCGCGTGGCGGTGCAGGTGGAGAAATCGCCCGAGGCGCTGTTCCTGTACCTGGCCACGCTGCGCGCGGGCTATGTGTACCTGCCGCTGAACACCGCGTACCAGGAATCGGAAATCGACTATTTCGTGGGCAACGCCGAGCCCGCCGTGGTGGTCTGCGGCAGCAAGAACTTCGGTTGGGTGTCGAAGGTGGCGTTCCGCCACAACACCGCGCACGTGTTCACGCTGGACGACGACCGCAGCGGCTCGCTGCTGGCCCGCGCGGCCGCCCAGCCGGACACCTTCGAGACCGTGACGAAGGGCGACGATGACCTCGCGGCCATCCTCTATACCTCCGGCACCACGGGCCGCAGCAAGGGCGCGATGCTGACGCACCGCAACCTGGCTTCCAACGCCCAGACGCTGCACGAATACTGGGGCTGGCGCAGCGACGACGTGCTGCTGCACATGCTGCCGATTTTCCACGTGCACGGGCTGTTCGTAGCTTCCCACGGCGCGCTGCTGGCCGGCGCCAAGATGATCTGGGCGCCCAAGCTCGACATGGCGCAGATCCTTGCCTTCCTGCCGCGCGCGACGGTGATGATGGGCGTGCCGACCTACTACGTGCGCATGCTGCAGGAGCCGCGCTTCAACCGCGAGGTGTGCGACAACATGCGGCTGTTCGTGTCTGGCTCGGCGCCACTGCTGCTGGAGACGTTCGACGGCTTCCGCGAGCGCACCGGCCACACCATCCTGGAGCGCTACGGCATGAGCGAGACCGTGATGCTGGTCTCGAACCCGTACGATCCCAAGCTCGGCGAGCGCATCGGCGGCACGGTGGGCATGCCGCTGCCGGGCGTGTCGGTGCGCGTGATGGATGGCGAGGGCAACCCCTGCGCGCCGGCCGCGATCGGCAATGTGGAGGTCAAGGGGCCGAACGTGTTCAAGGGCTACTGGCGCATGCCGGAGAAGACCGCCGAGGAATTTACCGCTGACGGCTGGTTCAAGACCGGCGACGTGGGCCGCTTCGGCGGTGCCATCGTCAGCCAGGCCGGCGAGCGCAAGGTGCCAGACGACTACCTGACGATCGTGGGCCGCAGCAAGGACCTGATCATCTCGGGCGGCTACAACGTCTATCCGAAGGAAATCGAGAGCTTTATCGACGAACTGCCGGGCGTGGTGGAATCGGCCGTGATCGGCGTGCCGCATGCCGATTTCGGCGAGGCCGTGGTGGCCGTGGTGGTGCGCAAGCCGGGGGCGGAGATCGACGAGGCGGGGATGATCGGCACGCTGCGTGGCCGTATCGCCAACTTCAAGGTGCCCAAGCGCGTGCACGTGGTGGACGAGCTGCCGCGTAACACGATGGGCAAGGTGCAGAAGAACGTGCTGCGGGAGCAGTTCGCCGCGCTGTGATGGATTTCCCCCTCGCCCTGTAGAACTGGGGGAGGGGGAAGCCGAACTACCTGTTTACTTCACCATCTGGACCGACCCATTGACCGACACGGTCACATGGGCCTTGCCGCCTTCCATGGGGATCGGCGCGCCGGCATCGGCGGACATCGCCTTGGCGGCGTACATGCGCGGCGTCGGCGGCACCACGCCGCCGCTGTCGTTCATCGACACTTCACGAATCGTATAACTGCTATAGCCGAACAGCTTGGTGCTGGTCTGGGCCTTGTCGCGGAACGCTGACACGGCCTGCTCGGCCAGCTTCGCCTCGGTGGCCTGGCGTGCCTCGCGCGAGAGCGAGAAGGCGACGTTCTGCACCTGCATCTGGTTGGCCAGTTCGCCGGCCAGCTTCGACACCGCCGCGAAATCCTTCGACTTCAGGATCACTTCCGAGCGCCCGCGCCACGTGCTGATGCGGCCGTTGCGGTCCGTGCTCGGATGGATGGTGAAGCCGCCCGACTGCGCTTCCACGCCCGAGGTGCGCTTGGCCTGCGCCAGCACGGCCTGCGTGCGGGCCGACAGCGCGGACGAGATCGCCGACGGCTCGGCGCCTTCCTGTTCCGCGGCCAGCGTCAGTTGCACCACGTCCGTGGGTACTTCGGTGACCGCCTCGGCGGACAGCGACAGTACGCCGGCGGGCGGCGGCAGGGTCTGGGCCGATGCCACGGCAGCGGTGGTACTCAGCAAAGTGGCCGCAAGCAGTTGTTTCATTGTTGTTCTCCCGATCAAAGTGGTGGCTTTCAGACGCCTTTCCGCGCACTTCGTTCCGTGCGCGGCTGCAATGACTGTATCCGGGTGTTTCGCCGTGTAATACGGAGGGAGCGGCGCGCTCAGAACGTCCGCCACGCCTTCCAGAGCATGTACGAGGCGAGGCAGGCCAACAGCACGGCGAACACGCGCCGCAGCGCGTTGACGTCCATGTTGTGCGCCGCCCGCGCGCCCAGCGGCGCGGTGAGCACGCTGGCGATGGCGATGATGCCCAGCGCGGGCAGGTACACATAGCCGAGCGAGCCGGCCGGCAGGCCGCCCACGTCCCAGCCGCCCCAGACGTAGCCGACCACGCTGGCGAGCGCAATCGGGAAGCCGAGCGCGGCCGACGTGGCCACGGCGTTGTGGATCGGCACGTTGCACCAGGTCATGAACGGCACGGAGATGAAGCCGCCGCCGGCGCCCACCAGGCTCGAGATCAGGCCGATGACCGACCCCACGCCGACCATGCCCGGTGTGCCCGGTAGCCGGCGCGCGGCCGGTGGCCGGCGGCTGCGCAGCATCTGGAGCGCCGAGAAGCCGACGAAGACCGCGAACAGCAGCGACAGCCAGCCGGTCTTGAGCACGCTGAAGATCTTGCCGCCGCCGATCAGGCCACCCACCAGGATGCCCGGCGCCAGCGCCAGCACAATGCCCCAGCGCACCGCGCCGCGCTTGTGGTGGGCGCGCACGGAGGAGAGCGAGGTGAACAGGATGGTCGCCATCGACGTGGCGATGGCCATATGGACGATGTGGCTGTCGGAGACCTGCATGGCTGTATAAAACAGCGTCAGGAAGGGCACCATCAGCATGCCGCCGCCCACGCCGAGCAGCCCGGCGCAGAAGCCGGTGAAGGCGCCGAGGATCAGCAGCCCCGGAATCAGGACAGGACTCATGGTCGCCCCGTCACTTCATCAGCCGTTCGGTGATATAGCGCCATTCGGCCGGCGTGACCGGCGTGATGGAGAGGCGGTTGCCGCGCCGGAGCACGACCATGTCCGCCAGCGCCTCGTGCTCGCGCAGCGCGGGCAGCGGGACCAGCGCGCTCTTGCGCACGAAACGCACGTCCACGAGCGACCAGCGCGGCTCATCGGGCTTCGAGGCCTTGTCGTAGTAATCGCTCTTGGGATCGAACTGCGTGGGATCGGGGTAGGGCTGGGAGCAGACCTCGGCCAGTCCGGCGATGCCGGGCTCGGGGCAGGAGGAATGGTAGAACAGCACACCATCGCCGATGCGCATCTGGTCGCGCATGAAGTTGCGCGCCTGGTAGTTGCGCACGCCCGTCCACGGCAGCGTGCCGCGCTTGGCAAGATCGTCGATGCTGGCTTCGTCCGGCTCGGACTTCATCAGCCAGTACTGGGGGGCGCGTTGGCCCGATTTGGCGGGGGGTGGCGTCACGGTACCAGTATCCGTCGATCAAAGAAAAAAGGCGGTGGTTCTGAAAACCACCGCCTTCTGAGGGGTCCCCGCCTCGGCCGCTGGGTCGGCATCCTGAACCCAAGTGAGGTTCAGAGTGGCTGCGGAAGTCGCATTTTGGGTACATCACCCACTCAGGGAGTCCAGGCAGAACCAAGACTATGAATGCGGTGACGCGCTCGCCCACACGACATAATCCCGCACCATGCAATGCATATCGGTTCAAGGAGTTATGACCCTCACGAACCAGGCAGGGAAACTGTCAAACGTCTGACTTTATATTCACCTTACGCTGCGAGCAGCTGGGGTGATGTCAGACGTTTGCCGTTTCGAAACAGGATGGGATGAAAACGGCGGTCGGGCGCGATAACCTGACCTGTATGCTGCACCGGTAAGGCGTTTGTGCAGTCTGGCTACACTATACACCGCGTCGTCAGGCATACCAAGTTCGGCATGTTGCATCGTTACATTTTCAACACCGGACATCGGCCAAATCCGACATTGCGCCATCGGCTTCACATGCCTGTCATGTGCGGCCGATGCGGTGTGATTTCAAGTCCGGCCAGATCCGTCCGATGTCGATGTCAGCCCGGCGCGCGCGGGTCGGTGCCCACGTGCGCGTACTGCCGCAGTGCCTCGTCGGCGCGCTCGTTCAGCTCGCGGATGCGGGCGCGCACGGCGTCCACGGGAATCTGCCCGTCCTCCTCCTGCTTGCGGCGCATGGCCAGCAGGTCCGAGGCGATGCTGATGGCCGCCATCACGGCCACGCGCTCCACGCCCTTGGCGGAGACGTTGCCCTTGAGCTTGTTCATCTGGTTGTCCACCAGCGCCACCGCCTCCAGCAGCGCGGCTTCGTTGTCTGGCGCGATGGCGAAGCGGTAGGGCTGCCCCGCGATGTTCACTTCGACTTGCTTATTGCTCATGCGTGTTCTCCGGGGGCGGGGTGCGCGCCGCTGGCATCGGGGTCCGAGCCGGTGGCCGGGGCGCCTTCGCCCAGCAGGTCGAGCTGGCGCGCATCGCTGGCCGTGGGCAGCTTGTCCAGAATCGACTGGATGCGCAGCTGGGCTTCCTCGATCTTGATATTGAGCAGTTCGCGGTCGGCCGCCATGGATTCGCGGTCCGTGCGCAACTGGCTCGCCTCGGCCCGCAGGCGGTCGATCTCCGCGCGCAGCCGCTGGTTTTCCGCCGCCAGGGTGTCTGCGTGATGCAGCACGCGCCCGATCTTGGCGGCCAGTTGTTCGAGTTCGTTGAGCATAGTGCCTGTCTGTCCGATGGAATGTGGGTCAGGTTTCGGGATTCTAGCCGATGCCGGATCGGCCACGTCGTCAACGAGACGTTTCTGACTGCAGCGTCGCCAGGAAGTTGCATCGATCGTCACGCAACGTGCGGGTAACCGGCCCCGGAGTGGACGGTTCCGCACCACGTCCGCCAGATTGACGGCCCCGGTGAAACTGCCTACACTCGCGCACGTTCCAGGTGCTCGCGACCCTGCCCACAGGGCCGCAGTTCAACGGGAAACAGGGAGTCCGGGGCGCGCCGCGCGCTGGGCCAACCTGTGCTGCCCCCGCAACGGTAAGCGACCGCGCGCGCGCCATGCGCCGCGCAAGGGCCTGCCAGCATGCCACTGATCCACCCCGACATTTGACGGGGATCCAGCGATCGGGAAGGCGGCCGGCCTGATGTCGTCAGCCCGGATACCGGCCTGAACGCGGGCGCACCGCTCCACAGCGGCGCGCCACTTCGCCACAAGGCCCGCGGGGACGGGCCCGGCCGTACTTCCATCCATCCAGCAACATGCGTTCCTCGCTCCACAGGCAGACCGCCGCGACCCAGCCGCCGGTCCGCCCGCGCGTGCCCGCCATCCTGGCGGCCATCGCCGCCTTCGTGCCCGCCCTTGTACCCGCTTTCTACCCCGCCATGGTCCACGCGCAAGCCGCGCCGGATGCCAGCGGCGCCGCCCCCGGCCAGACGCTCGCGCCGGTGGTCGTCACCGCCTCGCGCACCGCGCAGGCCGTGACCGAGGCGCTGCCGCACACCACGGTGGTCACTCAGGAAGACATCGTCAACACCCAGGCGCCGGACCTGCGCTCGCTGCTGCGCGGCCAGGCGGGCGTGGAGTTCGCCACCACGGGCGGCATGGGCGCCAACACCACGCTGTTCATGCGCGGCGCCAATTCCAACCAGGTGCTGATCCTGGTGGATGGCGTGCGCATTGCCGGCGCCAGCGGCGGCACCGCGCAGCTCGCCAATATCCTGCCGGACCAGATCGACCATATCGAAGTGGTGCGCGGCAACGTCTCGGCGCTGTACGGCTCCGACGCCATCGGCGGCGTGGTGCAGATCTTCACCAAGAGCGGCGCCGGCCAGGCCCCGGCGGCTAACGCTTCGGTGGAGTACGGCAGCAACAATACGCGCCAGGGCACCGTCGGCTATGGCGGGCAGGTGGGCGATACCTCGTTCAACGTCACCGGCTCGATGTTCAAGACCGACGGCTATTCGTCGATCGACGCCGCGAAATGGAATCGCGACAACCCCACGCGCGCCCGGCAGGGCATCGGCCCGAATCCGGCCGACAACCCGTACGAGAACAAGAGCGTCTCCGGCCAGGTGAAGCACAAGTTCAGCCAGGACTGGGACGCCGGCGTGGCCGCGTACTACTCCAACAGCCAGTTGTCGTACGACAGCACCAGCGGCAAGCCGACCGACGACCTGCGTATGGATAGCGAGCTGTACACGCTGTCCGCGTTCGTCAACGGCAAGTTGCTGCCCGACTGGCGCACCCATTTCAAGGTTGCCCAGAGCGAGGACCGCGCCGAAACCACCAAGAACGGCCTGTTCGACAGCCTGTTCAGCACGCGCTCGCGCCAGTTCAACTGGCAGAACGAGTACGCGCTGACGCCTGACCACACGCTGCTGTTCGGGACCGACTACCTCCAGCAGGAACTGTCGTCCAGCGCCTACAACGCGCCCATCCGCAATGTGTTCTCGGTCTACGGCGGCTACGAAGGCAAGATCGGCCGCCACCAGCTGCAGCTGAACGCGCGCAACGACCATTATTCGGACTTCGGCAACCAGGGCAGCTTCTTCGCCGGCTATGGCTTCCACCTGACCCAGGCGGTCAAGCTGATCGCCAACGTCAGCAACGCCTTCCGCGCGCCGACCTTCAACGAACTCTATTACCCGAACTTCGGCCAGCCGAACCTCCAGCCGGAGCGCGCGAAGTCGGCCGAGCTGGGCGTGCAGGTGGAGACTGCCGCCACCGGGTTGCTGCGCGTGACCGCGTTCGAGACCCGCTACAACGACCTGATCGTCTCCACGCAGCAGGCCAACGGGCTGTTCCTGGCGCAGAACGTCAACAAGGCCAAGGTGCAGGGGGTGGAGGCGTCCTGGCGCGCCAACCTGCTCGGCACCGATGTCGGCGCCAGCGTGACCTTCCAGAATCCGGTCGATGAAACCAACGGCACCCAGTTGCTGCGCCGCGCGCGCCGCCATGCGTCGTTCGATGTGGGCCGGAATTTCGGCGATTTCCGATTCGGGGGCGAGTGGCTGGTCTCGTCGTCGCGGATGGACAACGGCTCGCGCCGGCTGGGCGGATACGGTATCTTGAACCTCACCGCCCGCTACAACATCGACAAGCAATGGTACGTCGCCGCCCGCGTGGAAAACCTGTTCGACAAGAACTACCAGCTCGCCTATCCGTACGCCACGCAGGGCCGGGCGGGGTTCGTCACGCTGGGATGGCGCCAGAAATGAGGCCCGGCAAGGCGCCGCGCCCGGGCGGGGTCCGCCATGGCTGAGGCGCGCCGCGCGCTGGCCGTCTGGCTGCTCCTCGCCCTGGCGGGGCTGGCCGTGTTCGGGCTGTCGCTCGCGCTGGGCAGCGTATCGCTCGATGCCTCGCAGCTCTGGCAGGCCCTGACCGCCACCGATGCCGGCATGGCCGGCGCGATTGTCAGGGAATTGCGACTCCCCCGTGCCGTCGCCGCGTTCGCGTGCGGCGGCCTGCTGGCGCTCTCTGGCGCGCTGATGCAGGTGCTGCTGCGCAACCCGCTGGCCGAGCCCTATGTATTAGGCGTCTCGGGCGGCGCCGCCACCGGCGCGTTACTGGCGATGCTGCTGATGCTGCCGCTGTGGACCGTGCAGGCCGGCGCCGCCGGCGGGGCGCTGCTGTCGATGGTGCTGGTGGCTTCGCTGGCGCGCCGGGACCTGCTGCACCCGCGCGTGCAGGGCGGCCACCACGAGGCGGGCGCCCGCCTGCTGCTGACCGGCGTGATCCTGGCCGCCGGCTGGGGCGCGCTGATCACGCTGATCCTGGCCATCGCGCCGGAATCGCGGCTGCGCGGCATGCTGTTCTGGCTGACGGGCGACCTCGGCGGCACCGCCAGCTACGGCGCCGCGCTGGCCACGCTGGCCGTGGCGCTGGCGCTGGCCATGCCGATGGCCCGCTCGCTCAACGTGATGCTGCTCGGCGAGACCGTGGCGCAATCGCTGGGCGTGCAGGTGGGCCGGGTGCGGCTGGCCACCTTCCTGATCGCCTCGTTCGCCATCGCGGCGGCGATCACCACGGCGGGGTCGATCGGCTTCGTCGGCCTGGTCGTGCCGCATATGGTGCGGCTGGCCTGGGGCAACGACCAGCGGCTGCTGCTGCCGGCCTCGGTGCTGCTGGGCGGCACATTGCTGATGGCGGCGGATCTGATCGCCCGTACCGTGATCGCCCCGACCCAACTGCCGGTGGGCGTGATTACCGCGCTGCTCGGCGTGCCGACCTTCCTTTATCTGTTGCTGCGGAGGCCGCGATGAACCATTGGTCTACGCCGCTCGCGCCTTGTCCCAGCCTGCACCTGCGCGATGTCGCCCTGCGCACCGGGTCGCGCGTGCTGGTGGAGCATCTGTCGATGGCCATCGCGCCGGGCGAGTTCTGGTGCGTGGTCGGCCCCAATGGCGTGGGCAAGTCCACGCTGATGGGCGTGCTGGCCGGCCTGCGCGCGCCCGAGGGCGGCGAGGTGCGCATCGACGACACCCCGGTCACCCGCGCCGCGCCGGCCGCGCTCGCGCGCCAGCGCGCCTACCTGCCGCAGGCCGTGCACGACACCTTCTCGATGGCCGTGCAGGACGCCGTGCGCGTGGGGCGTCATCCGCACATGAGCGGCTGGGGCTGGGGCCAGGGCGACGATGACCGCGTGGTGCGCGACGTCATGACCGAACTCGACCTCGACGCCCTGACCACGCGCGATGTCCTCACGCTCTCCGGCGGCGAGCGCCAGCGCGTGTCGCTGGCCGCCGCCATGGCCCAGCAGGCGCCGCTGCTGCTGCTCGACGAACCGGTGGCCCACCTCGACCTGCGCCACCAGATCCTCGTGCTGGAACTGCTGCGCCGCCTGACCACGGCAGGCCGCCACGCGGCCGTCGTGATCCTGCACGATCTCAACCTGGCGCGCCGCTACGCCACGCATGCGCTGCTGATGTCCGAAGACGGTCAGGCGCTGCACGGCCCCGCGCCGGAAGTCCTCACCCCCGCGCAGTGCTCCCGGGCGCTGCGCACCCCCATCGTCAGCGTCAGCGACGGCCTCCATACGGCGCTGATTCCCGATGGGATGACTGGAAATTCGTAAATGAGCGATATCGATAACAACCCGCCGGACACCCCGGAAACGCCCGACACCCCAGACGATGCCGGCCGCGACGCCCGCCACAAGGCCCGCATGGCGCGCAAGAAGGAAGTGGTGGACGCCAAGATCTCCGCCGCGCAGACCGAGCGCGGCGTGATCGTGATCACCACCGGCAACGGCAAGGGCAAGTCCAGCTCGGGTTTCGGCATGGTCGTGCGCGCGATGGGCCACGGCATGCGCACGGGCGTGGTGCAGTTCATCAAGGGCGCCATCCCGAGCGGCGAGGAGATGTTCCTCCAGCGTTTTCCGGAAGCCTGCGAGTTCCACGTGATGGGCGAGGGCTACACCTGGGAGACCCAGGACCGCGCGCGCGACGTGGCCAAGGCCGAGGCCGCCTGGGAAATCGCCCGGCGCATGCTGCAGGATCCGGCCATCGGGCTGGTCCTGTTCGATGAACTGAATATCGCGCTGAAGCTGCATTACCTCGACGTGGAGCAGGTCATCGCCGACCTGCGCGCCCGTCCGCCGATGCAGCACGTGGTCATCACCGGCCGCGGCGCGCCGCCGGCGCTGGTCGAGGCCGCCGACACCGTGACCGAGATGACCCCGGTCAAGCACGCGTTCCAGCAGGGCATCAAGGCCCAGCGCGGCGTGGAAATGTAAAGACACTGCGGAAATGACGATGTCCACCTTCACCGACACCCCCCTGCAACTTCCCCCGATCGCCCCGCTCGATGACTCGCTGCGTGCCGCGCTCCAGGCCGCCATCGACGACAAGACCAAGCCGCCCGGCTCGCTGGGCCGGCTGGAGTCGCTGGCGATGCAGATCGGCCTGATCCGGGGCGAGACCCAGCCGGTGCTGACCCGCCCGACCATCATCGTTTTTGCCGGCGATCATGGCGTGGCCGATGCCGGCGTGAGCGCTTTCCCGCCCGAAGTCACGGCCCAGATGGTGCTGAACTTCCTCGGCGGCGGCGCGGCGATCAATGTCTTCACGCGCCAGCACGGCATGGTGCTGGAAGTGGTGGATGCCGGCGTGCGCGCGCCGCTGCCGGCCGCGCCGGGTCTGGTCAACTGCCGCGTGGCGGACGGCACGCGCAATTTCGTCGAGGAAGCCGCGATGACGCCGGCGCAGGCTGGCGCGGCCATCCAGGCCGGCATGGCGCGCGTGCTGCGCCATGCGGAGCAGGGCACCAATGTGATCGGTTTCGGCGAGATGGGTATCGCCAACACCTCCGCCGCCGCCTGCCTGATGAGCCGGCTGACCGGCCTGCCGCTGGCCGACTGCGCCGGGCGCGGCACCGGGCTGGACGACGCCGGCGTGGCCCGCAAGCGCGAGATCCTCGAGCGCGCGCTGGCCCGCCACGCCGAGGTCACCGCGCCGCTGGACGTGCTGGCCACCTTCGGCGGCTTCGAGATCGCGGCGATGACCGGCGCCTACCTGGCCGCCGCCGCCTGCCGCATGGTGATTCTGGTCGATGGCTTCATCGCCTCCGCCGCGCTGCTAGTGGCGGCACGGATCGACCCGACCGTGCTCCAGTACTGCGTGTTCTCGCATTGTTCCGATGAGCGCGGCCACAAGGCCCTGCTGGCCGAGTTCGGCGCCGAACCGCTGCTGGCCCTGAACCTGCGCCTGGGCGAAGGCACCGGTGCGGCGCTGGCGTGGCCGCTGGTGGCGTCGGCGGCGGCGTTCCTTAAGGAAATGGCGACGTTCAGCGGTGCCGGCGTGAGCCCCGGCGCGGCCTGATCGGAATCCGGAAAACCCGACCATGGCCGACGAACTGCGCTTCTTCCTGACCGCCCTCGGCTACTTCACGCGCGTGCCGTTGCCGCAGCGGCTGGCCGGCTGGGTCGGCTTCCAGCCGCACTATCTCAACGCGGCGGCGCGCTACTTTCCGCTGGTGGGGCTGTTGGTGGGCGTGGCCGGCGCGCTGGTCACCTGGGGCGCGCTGGCCTTGTGGAGCGCGCCCGTGGCGGTGGCGCTGGGCATGATCGCCACGCTGCTGCTGACCGGCGCATTCCATGAGGATGGTCTGGCCGATTGCGCGGATGCCTTCGGCGGCGGCTATCGGCGCGAGGACGTGCTGGCCATCATGCACGACTCGCGCGTGGGCGCCTTCGGGGCCATCGCCATCGTCATGGCGCTGCTGCTCAAGTGGCAATTGCTGCTGGCCACGGGCGAGGCGGGCGGGCTGGCCGTGCTGCTGGCGGTGCTGGTGGCCGGCCATGGCGCGAGCCGGGCGATGGCCATCTCCTTTCTCGCCACGCACGACTATGTGCGCGCCGAGGGCAAGGCCAAGCCGGTGGCGCAGCGGCTGGCCGGGGCCGGGTTGCTGTTCGCGCTGGTCTGCGGCGTGGCGCCGCTGGTGCTGCTTGGGCCGATGTTCGCGGGCGTGGCCATCGTCGTGCTGGTTGTCGTGCGCGCGGCGCTGGGCGCGTACTTCGTGCGCCGGCTGGGCGGCTATACCGGCGATTGCCTCGGCATGGCGCAGCAATGCGGCGAACTGTCGATCTACCTCGTGGCGGCCGCATGGACGTGGTCCTGATCCGCCACGCCCGGCCGGAAGTGGCGCCGGGCATCTGCTACGGCGCGCTGGACCTCGCGCTGGCGCTGCCCGTCTCGCCGCCCGCCGAGCGGATCGTCGCCACGCTGGACGGTCTGCGGCCGGACCGCATCCTGACGAGCCCGGCGGCCCGCGCGCGCGACACGGCGTCGGCCTTGTCCCGCGGCATCGACACCCGCATCCATCCGGAAATCGAACCGCGCCTGCGGGAGCTGGACTTCGGCCAGTGGGAAGGGCGGGAGTGGGCGACCATCGACCGCGCCGATCTCGATCACTGGGCGGCCAACCTGATGGCGGCGCGTCCGCACGGCGGCGAGAGCGCCGCGCAGGTCATGGCGCGCGTGGTGGACTGGGCCGGATCGCTGCCGGCCGACGCCGGGGGCTGCCTGTGGGTGGTGACCCACGCCGGCCCTATCCGCATGCTGGCTGCGCACTGGCTGGGCCTGCCGCTGGCGCGCACGCTGGGGTGGGAATTGGGCTTTGGGGCCACGTGCCGCTTCCATCTGGATGGTGCGGATGGCATGGGCGCACGGCTCGGCTGGTGGAACCGGCTGTCGAACTAGATCGAATCAACGAGGATCAGGACGGCCGGCGCGAGCGCGCGATATCGAGATCCTTGCAGATCTCGGCCGCGCCCTGCACCACGCGCGGGCCGGCGCGGTTGACCAGGTCACCGTCGATGATGAACAGGTTGTTGCGCGCCACCGCCGTCACCGACTTCCATTTTTCCCACATCGAGAAATCCGCCAGCGGCTTGTCCGGCCGCGTGGCGCCGATGCCCGCCGTCATCATCGCCTCGGGGTTGCCGGCCACCACCGCTTCCACGGACACGGTCGGCACCAGCGGCGGCTCGCTCCCGAACAGGTTGCGCCCGCCGCACAGCGCCAGCATGTCGCTGACCATGTGCTGGCCGTTCAGCGTCATCAGCGGCTGCTGCCAGACCTGATAGAAGACCGTCACCGGCGGCCGGTTGGCGTAGGTCTTGCGCAGCGTCTCCACCTGCTGGCGGAAGTCCGCGGCGGCGCGCGTGGCCACCGGGCCGGTATCCATCAGCTTGCCGAGCTTCTCCAGGTTTTCCGGGATCGATTCGAGCTTGCGCGGCTCGCTGTAGAACAGCGGCAGGCCGAGCGCGCGCAGGCGGTCGGTCTGCTTCTGCGCGTTGCCGTGGCGCCAGACCACGATCAGGTCCGGCTTCAGCGCGGCAATCCGTTCGAGGTCCAGCGCCTTGTTGTCGCCCACGCGCGGCAGGTCGCGCGCCTGCGGCGGGTAGTCGCTGTAGGAGACCGTGCCGACGATGCGGTCGCCGCCGCCAGCGGCGTAGAGCAGCTCCGTTACATGCGGCGCCAGCGAGACGATGCGGCGCGCGGGCTGGGCCAGCGTCACGGTGTTGCCGGCATCGTCGATGACCGAAACGGCCGCGTGGGCGGTGGAGGTCAGGAGCGCGGCAAGCAGGGCCAGCGCGGCGGTGGACTTCGTCATGTCAGGGTGCGAGAGAGGAGGTGGCGTCGGCCAGCGCGCGGTCAAGCCGGCGCCAGCAGGGTTCGTCATCGGGCGGCAGGCCCAGGCGCAGGCTGGCGGGGCAGCCGCCGGCCGCATCGAACAGCCGGGTCCACACGCCTTGCTGCGCCAGCGCCGCGTGCAGGGCCGGCGCGCGGGCATCGGGTATCCAGCTGAACAGCGGCTGCGACACCGGGGCCAGCCCGTGCTCGCGCAGCAGCATGGCCAGCCGCTGGCCAGCGGCGGCGAGCCTGACGCGCGCGGCGTGCTGCCAATCGGCATCGGTGAGGGCATGCTGGGCGACGGCGCGCGCCGGTCCGGAGACGGTCCAGTGGCCGAGCTGATCGCCAAGTGCCGCGAGCAGGTCCGGCGCCGCGAACACGAAGCCGCAGCGCACGCCCGCCAGCCCGTAGAACTTGCCGAGCGAGCGCAGCACGACGAGGCCCGGCGCGGCGGCGTCCGCCACCAGCGACGGCGCGGCCAGCGCATCCATGAAGGCTTCGTCCACGACCAGCGTGCCGTGCCGGGCCGCCACTTGCCGATGCCAGTGGCGCAGCGTCTGCGCCGGCAGCAGCCGTGCGGTGGGGTTGTTCGGATTCACGACCACCAGATGGTCGAGGTCATCGGCCAGATCGACCCGGGCGAAATCGGCTTCATCGAGCGGCACGACCGTGTGCCCGGCCAGCGCGAACGCCGGGGCGTACTCGCTGTACCCGAGCGCGGCAATGCCCACCCGCCCGGGCCGCAGCAGGCGCGGTAGCGTGCGGATGGCCGCCTGCGAGCCGGCGACCGGCAACGCGTGCGCACCGCCGTAGGCGCGCGCGGCGATGTCCGCCAGGGCGTCGTCATCCTGCGGCAGCCGTTGCCAGACCTCGGCGGGCAGCGGCGGCACCGGGTAGCCGTCCGGATTGATGCCCGTGGACAGGTCGAGCCATTCGGCCACGGGCCGGCCATAACGGCGCGCGGCGGCGAGCAGGTTGCCGCCATGGCGGATCGGGGCGATGGCGGTCATGGTGCCATCCCGATCGTCATCGCCAGCGGCACGCTCAGCATCGCCAGCCCGAGCCAGAGCCACAGCGTGCGTTGCACCAGCCGCAGGCAGGCATCGACATGGGCCGCGCCGGGCCGCTCGCCCACGCCGAGGGGCGGGCGCTCCTCCCACTCGCCGTGATAGCGCGCGCCGCCACCGAGCGCCACGCCCACCGCGCCGGCGCCGGCCGCCATCACCGGACCCGCGTTGGGGCTGGACCACGCGGGCGCCTGCGTGCGCCAGCAGCGCAGCGCCTGCCCGGTAGCGCCGAGCAGCGCATAGGTCAGCGCGGTCAGCCGGGCGGGGATCAGGTTGAGGCCATCGTCGATCCGCGCGGCGGCCCAGCCGAAATGCAGCAGGCGCGGCGTGCGATAGCCCCACATCGCGTCGAGCGTATTGGCGAGCCGGAACACGATCACCGCCGGGGCGCCGCCGATAAAGAACCAGAACAGCGCGCCGAAGATCGCATCGTTGCCGTTTTCCAGCGCCGATTCGCAGGCGGCACGGGCCAGCGCCTCGGCGTCGGCATCGGTGGTGTCGCGGGAGACGATGCGCGCGGTCAGCCGGCGGGCATCGGCCAGGTCATGGCGCGCCAGCGCGGCGGCAATCGGCGCGATGTGCTGCGTCAGACTGCACGCGCCCAGCGCCGCGTAGAGCGCCACCGCGTGCAGCGCCCAGGCCAGCGCCGGGTGCGCCTGCTGCGCAAGCGCGACCAGCCCCCAGGCCAGTGCGGCCGGCACGAGCACCATCGTCGCCCAGGCCAGCAGTCCGGCGGTGCGTTGGCGTAGTGAGGAACATGCGGGGCGATTAAGACGCGCTTCCAGCGCGGCGGCCAGACGGCCGAAGCCGACCAGCGGATGCCAGCGATGCGGCTCGCCCAGCCAGCGGTCCAGCAGCACGCCGGCGAGCGCGGCGGCCACGCAGGCCGCCCAGGACATCATCAACATGGTGGGAAGATCACGCGGGGTCGGCGCCCTTGACCGCAACCGGAATGCCGGCCACGAGCAGGCGCACGCGGTCTGCGGCGGCGGCCAGCTTCTGGTTCAGGCGGCCCAGTTCGTCCACGTAGAAACGGGTGATGGCGCCCGTGGGCACCACGCCGAAGCCGATCTCGTTGGAGACCAGGATCACGTGGCCCGGCAGCATCGGCAGCGCGGTGAGCAGCGCGTCGATTTCCTCGGTGAAGGCGGGCGGCGGGGTAATCACGCCGTACTCGGGGTAGGCGCGGTTCTCGTCGAAGATCAGGTTGTTGAGCCAGAGCGTGACGCAATCGACGAGGATGCAGCCGTCATGGCGCGCGTGCGCGTAAAGGGCGTCGGCTAGGTGTACCGGCTCCTCCACCAGCGCCCAGTCGGCCGGGCGGCGGGCGCGGTGCAGCGCGATGCGCAGCTCCATTTCCTCGTCGGCCGGCTCGGCGTCATGGCGCGCGGTGGCGATGTAGGTCACCGGGCCGCACGTCAGCGTGGCGTGGTCCGTGGCGAGCTGTTCGGCGAAATGGCTCTTGCCCGAGCGCGCCCCGCCCAGCACCAGCGTGAGCATGCGCGGGACCGCCGTGCCGGCCTGCGGCTGCGGCGCGGTCTCCGTCTCGGGCGTGCTGGCAACGGCGGCGCCGGCCGACGCGGGGTCGGCGGGTCCGGTGATGCCGAGTGACTTGGCGATGGCCTTGGTTTCCATCCGGCGTATTGTAGCGGCGGCATGCGGTGCCCGCACGCATGGAACTTGCAGGGCCACCGCGCGTGGCGCACCGGCCGGGCAACGACGCTGCGATAATCGCGCCATGCAATCGAAAACTATTTCCAGCGCTGCGCCGCTGGCCGGCGGGCGTGCCCTGCGCGGCACCCTGATGGTCCAGGGCACCACCTCCGATGCAGGCAAGAGCACCATCGTCGCCGGGCTGTGCCGCGTGCTGGCGCGCGCCGGTGCGGCGGTGGTGCCGTTCAAGCCGCAGAACATGGCGCTGAACAGCGCGGTGACCGTCGATGGCGGCGAGATCGGCCGCGCGCAGGCGTTGCAGGCGCAGGCGGCGGGGCTCGCCCCCCATACGGACATGAACCCGGTGCTGCTCAAGCCGAGCAGCGACATCGGCGCGCAGGTCATCATCCACGGCCGCGCGCGCATGGACCTGGACGCCCGCGCCTATCACGCCTACAAGCCGCAGGCGATGGCCGCCGTGCTGGAGAGTCACGACCGCCTGAAACAGGCGTACGAAGTGGTGCTGGTGGAGGGCGCCGGCAGCCCCGCTGAAATCAACCTGCGCGACCGCGACATCGCCAACATGGGGTTTGCCGAGCGGGTGGACTGCCCGGTGGTGCTGGTGGCCGATATCGACCGGGGCGGCGTGTTTGCCCATCTGGTGGGTACGCTCGATTGCCTGTCCGAGACCGAGCGCGCGCGCGTGACCGGTTTCATCATCAACCGCTTCCGGGGGGATATCCGCCTGCTGGAGCCGGGGCTTGACTGGCTTACCGCGCGCACCGGCAAGCCGGTGTTCGGCGTGCTGCCTTACCTGCACGGGCTGCATCTCGATGCCGAGGACGCGATCATCGACGCCCAGCCCGCCCGGGAAGGCGATGACGTGCTGCGCGTGATCGTGCCGGTGCTGCCGCGTATCTCGAACCATACGGATTTCGATGCCCTGCGCGCCCATCCCGGCGTGGACCTGCGTTTCATCGGCCCGGGCATGCCGGTGCCGCCGGCGGACCTTGTGATCCTGCCCGGCAGCAAGAGCGTGCGCGCGGACCTGGCCTTCCTGCGCGCCAACGGCTGGGACCACGCGCTGGCGCGGCATCTGCGCTATGGCGGCAAGCTGATCGGCATCTGCGGCGGCATGCAGATGCTGGGCCGGCGGATTCATGACCCGGATGGCCGTGAAGGCCCGGCCGGCAGCAGCGATGGCCTCGGCTGGCTCGACTTCGACACCACGCTGGCCCCGGAAAAGCAGTTGCGGCAGGTCGGCGGCCGGTTGGCGGGCGACGACGCGGCGCCGGTACGCGGCTACGAGATCCACCTCGGCGTGACCGAGGGGGCGGCGCTGGATCGGCCCGCTTTGTGGCTGGAAGACAACATTTCGGGCGATGGGGCCGGGCGGCCCGATGGCGCCCGTTCGGACGACGATCAGGTGCTGGCGACCTACGTCCACGGCCTGTTCGACGACCCCGCCGCGTGCGGCGCGCTGTTGCGCTGGGCCGGTTTGCGGCACGCGGAGGGGGTGGACCTCGACGCGCTGCGGGAGGCATCGATCGACCGGCTGGCGGACACCATGGCCGCCCATCTCGACCTGGCTGCGTTGCTCGGACCGCTTTCCAGGCAGTCCTGACCGTTCAGTCCGGGGCGCCGAGCCGGTAGACTATCGCAGCCATCGGTTCCTGGAGCTTTTCATGCCGGTAGTCGTGATCGCGAATCCCAAGGGCGGCGTGGGCAAGACCACGCTGGCCACCAATCTGGCGGGCTATTTCGCCCGCCACGGCCATGCCGTGATGCTGGGCGACACGGATCGCCAGCAGTCCTCGCGCGCCTGGCTGGGGCTGCGTCCGGCCGCCGCGCCGCCCATCCGCACCTGGGAAATCAATGGCGATCACATCGCCCGGCCACCCAAGGGCACCACCCACGTGGTGCTGGACACCCCGGCCGGCCTGCACGGCTGGCGCTTCGGCGATGTCATGAAGCTGGCGCACCGCGTGGTGGTGCCGCTGCAGCCGTCGATGTTCGACATCCTCGCCACCCAGGACTTCCTCACCAAGCTGGCCGATGAAAAGCGCGTGCGCCACGGCGAGGTAGCCGTCGGCGTGATCGGCATGCGCGTGGATATGCGCACGCGCGCGGCCGAGCAATTGCAACGATTTGTCGAAGGTCTTGGCTTGCCGGTGCTCGGCTACCTGCGCGATACGCAGAACTACGTGCAACTGGCCGCGCACGGGCTGACGCTGTGGGACGTGGCGCCGTCACGCGTGGCGCGGGATTGGGAGCAGTGGCAGCCGATTTTGCACTGGCTCGATGGGGGTTCGGCGATGCAGCCGGCCGCGCCTTCCCCTTCAGCCGCCTGAACTCCCGGTCAGCCGTCGCAGCAGCGCGTCCACATCGACCCACGTCACCCGGCGGATCGGCACCATCAGGTCGGTGCCGGGGAACGGGTCGTCGAAACTCGCCGATTCCTCGCCGCCCAGCGCCTGGTAGAACGCCCGCGCCTGGGCGTTGCCATCCAGCACATAGAGAAACAGGGGCTTGCCGGGCCATTCGTAGGCCACGCGCGCGGTGCAGTGCGTCATCAGCCGCTTGCCGAGGCCGAAGCCCTGGTAATCGGCCATCACATGGAGGTTGTCGAGGTAGATGCCGTAGCCCGGTTCGGCCAGCGGCATCAGGCAACTGAAGCCGGCCGGCTTGCCGTCCACGCGCAGGATGGTGACGATCAGCGGCGCCTCGGCGTCCTCCAGCATGCGCGCGCGCCAGGTGGCGAGGCGCTCGGCCGGGGCGTGGTCTTCGAGGTATTCGGTGGGAATCAGGCCGCCATAGGCGCGGCGCCAGCTGTCAGTGTGCAGCGCGGCCAGCAGGTCCGCGTCAGCGGCCGTGGCGGGGGTGAGTTCGATATCGGACATGGCGGGGCAGGTGTGGGCGGCGCACGACGGCAACGCCACCGCACGACCACCGATCTTAACGTGCCACTGTTAGAATCGCGAATTCTTCGCATTTGCATTTGCGGGCTGCCCCACAGATGCCGAGCGATCGCCTCCGGTGTGGTGGATCGGCACGTTATTTAGTGACTGATGCGGCACTCTGCAATCCCCAATCCGCCCCTGACACCATGGTCTCCGGCCGTCTTCGTACCGTCTTCCTCAAGCTCCATCTCTATATCGGCCTGACTTTCGGCCTCTTGTTCGTGCTGATGGGCCTGACCGGCACCATGATTGCGTGGCGCGAGGAACTGGACACCTGGCTCAACCCGGACCTGCTCGTGGCGTCCTCGTCCGCGCGGATTCCGGTGGGTGCGGCCACGGTGGAGACGGTGACCGCCAAGCTGATGGCCGACCCGCAGTACGGCAAGCCGAACCTGCTGATGCTGCCCACGCACGAGCACGGCGTGTTCACCGCCTATTACCCGCTCAAGGGGCCCGAGGCCGGGCTGGGGCGCTCCCGGCAGGTGATGATCGATCCGATCACGTTGACCGTGAAGGGTGAGCGGTTCTGGGGCATTCCGGGGCTGTCGCGCCAGCAACTGATGCCGACGCTGTTCCACCTGCATCGCTACCTGCTGAGCGGCGAGACCGGCAAGACCATCACCGGCGTGGGCGGCATGATGCTGCTGATCCTGGTGCTGGTGGGGATCGTGCTGTGGCTGCCGAAGCTGACGGCGCGCGGGCTGAAGCAGTCGGTGCGCATTGCGCACGGCGGCTCGTGGTCGCGATTCACCTACACGCTGCACCGGGCGGGCGGCATCTTCGTGGCGCCGGTGCTGGCCACCATCGCGTTCTCGGGCTGGTACCTGAATTTGCCGAAGTGGGTCACGCCGATCATCAGTAGCGTGATGACGGTGAGCCCCAACGACAAGCCGCAGTCGGCCACGCCGCCGGCTGGCGTGCACGCGATCACCCCGGCCCAGGCCATGACGGCCGCCCAGCGCGAGTATCCGAACGCGCTGGTCACGCGCATCGGCCTGCCCCGCAAGCCGGGCGATTCCTATGAGATGCGCGTGCGCCAGCCCGGCGAAGTCCGTAACGACAGCGGCTCCACGCGCCTCTGGCTGGACGCTTACACGGGCCAGCGCCTCGGCGCCCGCGACCCGCTGGCTGCGGAAACGCCGTCCGGCGACACCCTCATCACCTGGCTGTACCCGCTGCACTCCGGCGAAGCCTTCGGCACCCCGGGCCGCGCCTTCATCACCGCCTTCGGCCTGATCCCCCTGATCTTCGCCATCACCGGCGTGCTGATCTGGTGGAAACGCCGCAGCGGCCACCGCCGCCATCTGGCGCGGGAACGGGAGAGGATGCTGCGGGCGGGGTGAGCGGGGGGTTAGTTCATCGAGACACTGCGCAGCGGCGTGACGAGGCCAGCAAGCTCTCGCTCGGCCAGTTGCGCCGCGGCCAGCAGGCTGTCCCAGTCGTCGGGCGGATTGCCGTTCGCCAGCATCTTCGCGAACACGCGGTACGCATCGGTCTTGCTTTCGTAGGCGCGCTTGGTGGTCTCGTCGTTGACCCAGCCAAACACGATGACCTTCTGCTGCGCGTTGAAGCGGTAGAACAGCCGGTACTGCTGGAAGAACCGCGCGCGGCACCAGTGCTTGTGCGTGTCGCCCAGCGTCCCCCCGAGCCGGTATTCGGCGTTCGACGGGTCGGACGGAATCCTGTTCATCATCAACTCGAAGATCGCCCTGAGCCGCTTCGCGGCGTTCTTCTGCCGATAGCCTTCCGGATCTTTTCTTGCCAGCCCCTCGACGGTGATGGTCAGCGACGTCAGTTGATCGATGAACAACGGATGGGCGTACAACCGCCACCCGTTGACGACCGGGGTCTCGGTTTGCGGCTCTGCCATCAGTCTTCGTCCGGCAGCGGGGCGTCGAGGTCGATCCCGATTTGACGCGTGAGTTCGTCGATCCGGGCCAGCAGATCCACGCTCAGCGCACGCAGGCGTTCCGGATGCTGGGCGATGTCGCGCTCCAGCAGGTCCAGGAAGGGGGCGAGTGCCGGGTCATGGGATACCGTCGCGCCCGTTGCTCGCTGCATGACGACTTCGCCACTTGGCCGCACCACGTAACGGATCTTGTCGCGGCGCTCAAGTTTCAACGCGCGCCGGATGACGTCGGGCACGGTGGTCTGGAATCGGTCGGTCAGCGACGATTCCGCCTCGACAACGGCCTCCTCGGGCGCGTGGTACACGAGCGGCATGGTGGAACTCCTCAACACAATGCCGTCATGGTAATGCAAGTGCATTACCTGAGCAATGCAAATGCATTACCGATGGGCCGAAAAAAAGCCCGCGCAGCGACGGGCTTTTTTGCAGCGAGACGCTAAAACCTCAAATCTCGAGGTTATCGATCAACCGCGTCGCGCCCAGTTTGGCGGCGGTCAGCACGACCAGCGGTTCGCCGGCGGCGAATTCCTCGCGGGTGGGGGCTTGCAGGTTTTCGCGTTTGCGGATGGACACGTAGTCGGGCTTCCAGCCGCGCGCGGCCAGCTTGGTGACGGCATCGGCTTCCACCTGGAGCAGGTCGACCTTGTCGCCCGCGAGTACCGTATCGCGCACCTCATGGAGAGACTTATAGAGCATCGGTGCTTCGGCGCGCTCGGTCTCGGTCAGGTAGCGGTTGCGCGACGACAGCGCGAGCCCGTCCTCGGCGCGGATGGTTTCCGCCGGGATGATGTCGATCGGCAGCGCGAACTGCTTGACCATGCGGCGCACGATCATCAGCTGCTGGTAATCCTTCTTGCCGAACACGGCTACGCGCGGTTGGGCGCACGAGAACAGCTTCATCACCACCGTGCACACGCCCTTGAAGAAGCCGGGGCGGAACTCGCCTTCGAGGATGTCGCCCAGGTCGTGCGGCGGCTCCACGCGGTATTCCTGCGGCTCCGGGTACATGTCGCGCTCGGTGGGCGCGAACAGCACGTAGACGCCTTCCCTCTGCAGCTTTTCGATGTCGTCCTGCAGCGTGCGCGGGTACTTGTCGAAGTCCTCGTTCGGGCCGAACTGCAGCCGGTTGACGAAGATCGATGCCACCACCGGGTCGCCATGCTGGCGGGCCAGGCGCATCAGCGACAGGTGGCCTTCATGCAGGTTGCCCATGGTGGGGACAAACGCCGCGCGATTCTGCCCGCGCAACTGGTCCCGCAGCTCTTGGATAGAGGAAATGACTTTCATGTACGTGGTGTGCTGTCGTGGTAGGAGAGCGCCCGGGTGCGTGCCCGGGGTGCACCGGCTCTTGAAATCGCTGAAACGGGGGATGGCCGGTTGTCGGCGGATTGTAGAGCATCCGCGCCATTCGAAATGCCGCCTCGGCGGCTTGACCCGTGGGAATCAGGTCGGCGTGTACGTCAATCGCACATAAATTGGTGCGAACGGCTCGGCCTGCGTGATCTCGACGAGGGCCTCGCGCGACAGTTCCAGCATGGCGATGAAGTTCACCACCACCACCGGCACGCCCTTGCCGGAGCGGATGGCGTCGTCGAACAGTTCGGTGAACTCCATGAACCTGGAGTGCTGCAAACGCCGCAGGATCTGGCTCATGTGCTCGCGCACGGAGAGTTCCTCGCGCGAGATCTTGTGATGCTGGTTGAGCTTGGCGCGCCGGAGCACGTCAGCCCAGGCGGACTGCAGGTCAATCGTTTCCACGTCCGGGAAACGCGGCGACAGGCTCTGCTCGATATAGACCTGCGAGCGCAGGAAGTCGCGGCCGAGTTGCGGCACGGTGTCCAGCCGCTGCGCGGCCAGCTTCATCTGCTCGTATTCGAGCAGGCGGCGGACCAGTTCGGCGCGGGGATCCTCGGCTTCGTCGTCGCTGTCGGCCTTCTTCACCGGCAGCAGCATGCGCGACTTGATCTCGATCAGCATCGCGGCCATCAGCAGGTATTCGGCAGCCAGCTCGAGGTTGGTCTTGCGGATCTGCTCGATGTACAGAAGATACTGACGCGTCACCTGGGACATCGGGATGTCCAGCACGTTGAAGTTCTGCCTGCGGATCAGGTACAGCAAGAGGTCCAGCGGCCCTTCGAATGCTTCCAGGAAGATCTCGAGCGCGTCGGGCGGGATGTAGAGGTCCTGCGGCAGCTTGAACAGCGGCTCGCCGTACAGGCGCGCGAAGGCCATGCCGTCGACCATGTCGCCGGGGCTGGTCGAGGCCGCACCGCCGGCAGGGGCCACGGTTGGCAGCTCCACGGGCAGCGTCAGCTTTTCCTGCGCGTCTTTCTCGCTCGGATGCATCCGGGTCAGGTCGGGTTCGGGATCGGGCGGGCCGGGATCGGGTTCAATCGGGCTTAGTTGCCCGACGAGTACACGTACGGCTTCTGGGCCACGCGCGAGTCGTTGGCGCGGGCGCGTTCCTCGAGGTCGATCGGGGTCTTGTCCCACAGCAGGGCGCGGCCTTCGCGCTGCTCGGCTTCAAGGGCAGGACGTTCCTGCTTGAGCGTCTTGATGAACTGGGTGATTTCCGATTCGTACATGGCCATGATGAAACTCGCCGCCCGGTGGCGGAGTGGGGGAATAGTGGGGCACGATTTTACCGTATCGGCGACCGGGCAAGGAGGAATCGGCGGACGATGTCCGGGGCGCGAACCGGGAAGCGGCCCCGGGCGCCGGTTTCCGGTGTAATTTGACGCGATTCCGGCGTCGGACGCGGGGCCGGGTGTGGTCAAATAGCGACTTTGCCGGATCGACACGGACGGATGAGGATCGACTTGGGTCACGTGGCCACAAGGAGCGCCGCAAGCCGGGCGTTGCAATGCCCCCCACAGCCCCCCCAAGCCGGGGACGGTTGCCGCGCGCGCCTGCGCCGGGCAGGGCTGGCCCTGATGCTCGGGCTGGCCGGGCTGCTGATCCAGCTGCTGGCGTCCGAGGCGCTGGCCGCCCGCGCTGCCTACAAGGTGGAGATCGAGGCCCCCAAGGTCCTCAAGGACATCCTCGAGGAACACCTCGACCTCGCGCGCTACACCACCCGCACCGACATTTCCGAAGACCAGTTCGCCTACATGGTGGAAACCGTGGGCGAGCAGGTGCGCCAGTTCGCCTCCACCGAGGGCTGGTTCGATCCCGAAACCAAGGCCACCGTGACCGGCGAGGGCGACAGCCGCGTGGTCCATATCAGCGTGGACGCCGGTGCGCGCACGCTGATCCGGCGCGTGGACCTGGAGGTGACCGGCCCGGCCGCCACGCAGAACCCGCAGCAGGTGAACGAGATGCGCGCCAAGTGGGGCCTGCCCGTGGGCGACCCGTTCCGCCAGGCAGACTGGGACAAGGCCAAGGAAGACGCGCTGGTCGCCCTGCAAAGCCATACCTACTATGGCGCGAAGCAGACGGCGTCGCGCGCGCGGGTGGAGCCGGACGAGCATGCCGCCGATTTGTCGGCGCGCTTCGAGAGCGGGCCGGCCTACGTGCTCGGGCCGCTCGAGGTGGAGGGCACGCGCCGCTATCCCGAACAGATCGTCCGCAACGTGAACCCGCTCCGCGAGGGCGAGCCATACCGCGTAGAGCGGCTGCTGGAGTTGCAGCGGGCGATCCAGAACCAGCCGTACTTCTCCAATGTGCAGGTGGATCTGGCCGAGCCGACGCCGGCCGAATCGGCCGAGGCCGCCGCGAAGGACGAGACCGTGGTGGCGCCCGTGAAGGTGCGCGTGCGGGAATATCCGACGCACCGCGTCAGTTCCGGTGTCGGCTTCACCACCGATACCGGCGCGCAGGTGGAAGGCCGCTACTCGTACTACAACCTGTTCAACCGCGCGTGGGTGCTCGACACCCAGGCGCGCATCGAGCAGAAGCGCCAGTACGGCTTTATCGAGGCGGCCATGCCGCCGGACTCGCATACCTACCGCAACAGCATCTACAGCAGCTACGAGCGCACGATCGACATCGAGAGTACCGACCTGACCAGCTGGCGCGCCGGCCTCAAGCGCTCGCGCTCGCGCGAGAAGTACGACACCACCGTGTCGCTCGATTTCTACTACGACAACCTCGTGCCGTTCGGCCAGCCGGAGCAGATCTCGAAGGCGCTCGTGCCGGCCTTCGCCTGGACCCGCCGCGACGTGGACAACCCCGTGTTCCCGCGCCGGGGCAACGTCATCAGCACGCAGATCGGGGTGGCGGCCAAGAATATCCTGAGCGATGCCACCTTCCTGCGCATGTATGGCCGGATTCGCCAGTACGTGCCAGTGGGCAACCGCGACCTGTTCATTGCCCGGCTGGAACTGGGTGCCAATATGACCTCGGCCGATCCGGCGCTGATCCCGGCCTCGCTGCGCTTCCGCGCGGGCGGTACCGATTCCATCCGCGGCTACAGCTACCAGTCGATCGGCACGCCGAACGGCGCCAGCGTGCTGCCGGCGCGCTTCCTGGGCACCGGCAGCCTGGAATACCAGTACTGGTTCAAGCCCGAATGGGGCGTGGCGGCGTTCTGGGACATGGGCACGGCCACCAACGACCTGCACGGCGTGAAGCTCTATCACGGCGTGGGCGTGGGCGCGCGCTGGCGCAGTCCGGTGGGCCCGGTGCAGCTGGACATCGCCTATGGCATCCAGCAGAACCAGTTCCGGCCGCATATCTCGCTTGGGGTGGCGTTCTGATGCATATGGACATGCCACCCGTGCCCCGCCGCAATGAAGATGAACCGCGCGCGCCTCGCCCCCCCCGTCCAATACGCCGCCGCGTCTGGCGAGTGCTCGGCTGGACGCTGGCCGTACTGCTGGCGCTGCTGATCGCCGCCATCGCCACCGCCGTGGTGGCGCTGCGCACCGAGGCCGGCACGCGCCAGCTCTGGACGCTGGCCACGCGCTTCTCCGCCGGCATGCTGGCCGGCACGTTCGAGGGCGGCACGGTCGTCAGCGGCCTGCGGCTGCGCGATGTGGTCTACGCCAGCGGCGACACGCGCGTCAGCATCGACAAGATCGATAGCCGCTGGAGTGCGACGTGGTCGCCGGCGCGCCTGCATGTGGAATGGCTGCGCCTGGGCAAGATCGACGTGCGCCTGCCGCCGTCCGCGCCCACGCCGGACACCGGGCCGGCGCAGATGCCCAAGTCGCTGGAGCTACCACTGGCCATCGACGTCGACACGCTGACGATTGCCGAACTGTCGCTGCTGCAGGGCCCGCCCGCAACGGCCACGCCGCAGGTGTTTTCCGATCTTGCCGGCGCGCTCCATTCCGATGGCATGCGTCACCGCGTGGTGGTGGACAAGCTCGTCACGCCGTACGGCAAGCTGCAGGCCAATGCCCAGATTGCCGGGCAGGCGCCGTTCGCGCTCTCCGCCGAGGCGCTGCTGGAGGGCCATTGGCAGGACGAATCGTTCGCCGTATCGGCCACGGCCAACGGCGCGCTGGACGCCCTGCGCGCCGAGGCGGAAGCCACCGGCGACCGCATCCGCGCGCGGGCCGGCATCGACGTGACGCCGTTCGGCAAGGTGCCGTTCACCCACCTGCTGATCGATGGGGACCGGATCAACCCGCGCCTGTTCAGCCCCACGGCGCCGCAGGCCAACCTGACCGTGCATGCCGAGCTGCGCCCCGTGGAAGCGGTGGCACCGCCGCCGCAGATCGCCCAGCCGGCGCCGGGGCAGTCCACGGCGAGTGCGGTGGCGGCGGCTTCGGCGGCATCGGCCTCCGCGCCGGTGCCACAGCCGGCGCCGCGCACGCGCAACCCGCTGGCCGTGGCTGGCGAGGTCACCGTGCGCAACCTCGATCCCGGCCCCATCGACAAGGAACGGCTGCCGGTGCACAGCGTGCGGGCGCGCGTGGAGGTCAGCGAGATGGCCCAGACGCTGCGCGACCTGCGCATCGCGCTGCCGGGCAAGGCCGAGATCGCCGGGCAGGGTGCGCTGCACGACGGACGCGGCGGCTTCGACCTCGACGTGCACCGGCTCAACGCAGCCGATCTCTATACAACGCTGGTGCCGACCAACCTCTCCGGGCCGGTGATCCTGCGGCTGGAGCCGGGCCGCCAGAGCGTGGCGCTGGACCTGGCCGGCGGCGAACTGAAGCTGTTCGCCGATGCGCGCGTGGACGAAGACGCCGTGACGCTGTCCGCGCTGCGCGCCGGGCTGGGCGCCGGCACGCTGACCGCCGAGGGCAAGCTCGGCCTCAAGGACACCCAGCCGTTCAGCTTCAAGGGCAAGCTGGCCAATTTCGATCCGGCGCGGCTGGCCAAGGTGGCGCCGGGCCGCATCAATGCCGATTTCTCGACCACGGGCTCGCTGGCCAAGGTGCTCAGGGTGGCGCTCGATTTCGGTCTGCACGAGAGCGAGTACGCCGGGCTGCCGATGACCGGCACCGGCAAGATCCGGCTTGAGGGCGGGCGGCTGCTGCCCAGCGAGGCGTCCCTGCTGATGGCCGGCAATCAGGTCAACCTGCGCGGCAGCTTCGGCGCGCGCGGCGACCGGCTCAAGGTCAATGTCGATGCCCCGCAACTGGAGCGCCTCAAGTTCGGCGTGGCCGGGCGCGCCAAGCTGGACGCCGAGGTCACCGGCACGCTCAAGCGTCCCGAGGTGGTGGGCGACTACAGCGCGCAGGCGCTGGTGATCGGCCCGCACAAGGTGGCCAGCGCCAGCGGGCATGCCGAACTGCGCGGCGGCCTGGACGGCACCGTGTCCGTGCAACTCGCCGCGCGCGACTATCAGGGGCCGCAGGCCACCGTCCATACGCTCGATGCCAACCTGAGCGGCACGCAGGGCAATCACACCTTCGACGCCAAGGCGGCCGGCACGGTGAACCGCCAGCCGATGCAGCTGACGCTGGCTGGCCAGGGCGCGTGGCAGGGTGACAAGGGCTGGAACGGCACCATCCGCACGCTCGACTTGCGCGGCACGACCATCGTGCGGCTGGCGGCGCCGACGCAGCTGCTGGTGGCGGACCAGCACATCCGGCTCGGGCAGGCGCGGCTGTTGTTCGAGCGCGCCACGGCCAACATCGACGGATTCGAGTTCGACCATGGCCGCATCCGCACGCAGGGCAATCTCGATGGGGTCGAGGTGGCCAATATCTTGAAACTGATGCAAACGCTGACCGGGGAGCCGCCGCCGCTGCGCTCGGACCTCGTGCTGGACGGCCGCTGGAACCTGAACCTGGCCGAGACGGCGACCGGGTTTGCCGAGATCCGCCGGCGCAGTGGCGACGCCTCGATCAGCGCCGGGCGGGGCTGGACCACGCTGGGGCTGGGCGAGACCGCGCTGCGCGCAGAGTTCGTTGGCCACCGGGTCACGTTGCGCGGCGGCACCACGGCGGCACGGATCGGCAAGATCGACGTCGATGCGTCGGCAGGGCTGGTGCAGGAGCAGGGGCTGCTGACCGTGGGGCCGGCTTCGACGCTGGCCGGCATAGTGTCGGCGGACATCCCCCGGTTGAAGTCGCTGGAATCCCTGACCGGCCCGCAGTACGCGTTCGAGGGCAAGCTGGCCGCCGCGATGCGGCTCGGCGGTACGGTCGGCAATCCGCTGCTGACCGGCACCCTGGACGGCAGCGAGATCGCCGTGACGCTGTATGACCAGGGTATCCGCCTGACCGACGGCGTGGTCCATATCGTGCTCGACCAGAACACGGTGGAAATGAAGGAAGTGCGATTCCGGGGCGGAGACGGCACGCTGGTGGCTACCGGCAACGTCAAGCTGGGCGAGACCGACCCGAACCTCACCGCCAAGATCGTGGCCGACAAGCTCCAGCTATTTGCCAGCCCCGAGCGCACGCTGATCGTCTCGGGCGAGGCCGGCATCGCCAACGAGAACAAACAGATTGCGATACGCGGCAAGTTCCGCGTCGATCGTGGCCTGTTCGACCTGCCCAAGTCCGGCGCGCCGGTGCTCGGCGACGACGTGGTGGTGGTGCGCCGCAGCGACCAGCGCGAACTCAAGACCGCCGCCACGCCGGTGGTGCCCGAGTCCCAGCCGGCAAGCCGCTTCAGCCCGCTGATCGACGTCACCGTGGATCTGGGCGACGACTTCCGCTTCCGGGGCGCCGGCGCGGACATCAAGCTCGCGGGCCAGCTCGGCGTGAAGAGCGAGCCGCTGGCGCCGATGCGCGCCACGGGAACGGTGCGCGTGGTGGATGGCACGTACGAGGCGTTCGGCCGCAAGCTCAACATCGAGCGCGGCATCATCAACTTCAACGGGCCGATCGACAATCCGAACATCAACATCCGCGCCATGCGCCGCAACCAGGAGGTGGAGGCGGGCGTGGAGGTTACCGGCACGGTGCGGATTCCGCGCGTGCGGCTGGTGTCGGAGCCGAATGTGCCGGAGGAAGACAAGCTGTCTTGGCTGATGTTCGGCTACGGGGCGGAGAGCGCCGGGGCGGGCCAGCAGCGGCAGTTGAGCGGCGGCGCGCTCGGTGGCGCGGCGCTGGGCATGATCGGCGGCCGGGCGGGGAAGGGCATCGTCTCGCACCTCGGCATCGACGAATTCTCGATCGGGCCGTCCACGGCGGGCCTGAACGACCAGCAGGTGGTCAGCGTCGGCAAGGCCGTGACCGAGCAGATCTCGGTCGGCTACGAGCAGAGCCTGACCTCGGCGTCGAACGTGGTGAAGCTGACCTGGGCGTTCTCGCGCCGCTGGTCGCTGATTGCCAAGGGCGGGTCGATCAACGGGCTGTCGGTGCTGTTCAACCGCCGCTTCAATAACTGGAGTAGCCTGTTTGCCGCCGAACCACCGCGCCGGTCCACGGCTGCCGACGCTGGCACCGCGTCGGCCAGCGAGCCGGCCGGCGACCCTGTGGAAGCCATCAAGCGATAACCACCATGACCTTCACTTACGCGTCGCGCAGACGCCTTGCCACCATGGGACTGATTGCCTCCTTGCTTGCGCTGGTCGGCTGCGACCAGCAGAAAGTGGACGAAGCGATGAAAAAGGCCGGCAACGTGGCCCGCGACACGTGGAACAGCGTGAAGCCGGACAGCCAGCTATTCAAGGGCATCGAGATCGGCAAATCGACCGAGGATGACGTGCGCCGCCAGGCCGGCAAGCCCGAGATCGTGTGGGAGGAGGCCGATGGCGGCAAGCGGCTGGAGTACCCGCGCGGGCCCGAGGGCGTGACCACGTGGATGGTGACCACCGCGCCGGACGGCACCGTGCGCACCATCGAACAGGTGCTGACGGCCGAGAACTTCCAGCGCGTGCGCCCCGGCATGAGCCAGGACGGCATCCGGCGCATGCTCGGCAAGCCGACCAAGGTGGAGGCGTTCGCGCTGAAGCAGGAGGAGGTGTGGGGCTATCGCTGGCAGGAGTCGCCCGCGGACCGGGCGTTCTTCAACGTCCACTTCAACAGCCAGGGCGTGGTGACCACCACGTCACGCAGCGACGACCCGTCGCGGCAGGGGGGATGAAGTCTTTTCTCCCCTCTCCATTGGGAAGAGGGGAGCGAACACACGGTAGGCGAACTTAGCCGATCCGCATGCCCGGTACCGCGCCGCTGTGCGGTTCCAGGATGTACAGGCCCGGATTGGCCTTCTCGTCAGCCGCCGAGGCTGCCAGCACCATGCCTTCGGACATGCCGAACTTCATCTTGCGCGGCGCCAGGTTGGCCACCATCACGGTCAGCTTGCCCACCAGCTGCTCCGGCGTGTAGGCCGACTGGATGCCCGAGAACACGTTGCGGGTCTTGCCTTCGCCCACGTCCAGCGTCAGTTGCAGCAGCTTGCTGGAGCCTTCCACCTTCTCGCACGCCACGATCTTCGCCACGCGCAGGTCGATCTTCGCGAAATCATCGATCGTGATGGTGTCGCCGATCGGCTCGATGCCGGCCGGGGCGCCTTGGGCACCATCAGCGCCAGCCGGGGCGGCGGTGGCCTGGAGCGAGTCGCGGTTGGCAGCCACCAGCGCCTCGATCTGCTTGGTGTCGACGCGGGTCATCAGGTGGGCGTACGGCTGCACCGGACGATCGGCCGACAGTTGCTTGTCGATGGCGCGCCAGTCCAGCGGCTCGATGTTCAGGAAGCGCTCCACGCCGGCGGCCATGGCCGGCACCACGGGCTTCAGGTAGACCGTCAGCAGGCGGAAGGCTTCGAGCGAGACCGAGCAGGCTGCGTGCAGCGCATCGCGCTTCGCCTCGTCCTTGGCCAGCTCCCACGGCTTGTTGGCGTCCACGAAGCCGTTCACGGCATCGGTCAGCTCCATCACCAGGCGCAGTGCCTTGCTGTACTCGCGGCCCTCGTAGAAGGCAGCCAGCTGAGGCGCGGCCTGGCGCAGCTGCACCAGCAGCGGGTTGCCGAGCGCGGCCTCGTTGACCTTGCCGTCGAAACGCTTGACCAGGAAGCCCGCCGCACGGCTGGCGATGTTCACGTACTTGCCGATCAGGTCGCTGTTCACGCGGGCGACGAAGTCGTCCAGGTTCAGGTCCAGGTCTTCCATGCTCGCGTTGAGCTTCGCCGCGAAGTAGTAGCGCAGCCATTCCGGGTTCATGCCGGTGTCGATATAGCTCTGCGCGGTGATGAAGGTGCCGCGCGACTTGCTCATCTTGGCGCCATCCACCGTCAGGAAGCCGTGCGCGAAGACGTTGGTCGGCGTGCGGTAGCCCGAGAAACGCAGCATGGCCGGCCAGAACAGCGTGTGGAAGTACAGGATGTCCTTGCCGATGAAGTGGTACTGCTCGGCGGTGGAGTGCGGGCCGACCCAGGCGTCGAAGTCGATGCCCTTCTTTTCCGCCAGGTTCTTGAAGCTGGCGTAGTAGCCGATCGGGGCGTCCAGCCAGACGTAGAAGTACTTGCCCGGGGCACCCGGGATCTCGAAGCCGAAGTACGGGGCGTCACGCGAGATGTCCCAGTCGCTCAGCGTGGAGGCCTCGCCTTCGCCGCCCAGCCATTCCTGCATCTTGTTGGCGGCTTCCGGCTGAGCCAGGTCGGCCACCCACTCGCGCAGGAAGCTCTCGCAGCGCGGATCGGACAGCTTGAAGAAGAAGTGCGTCGACGTCTTGCGCACCGGCGTGGCACCGGAGACTACCGAATACGGGTTCTTCAGGTCGGTCGGCACGTAAGTTGTGCCGCATACTTCACATGAATCGCCATATTGGTCCTTGGCGCCGCACTTCGGGCACTCGCCCTTGATGAAGCGGTCCGGCAGGAACATGTTCTTGACGGGGTCGTAGAACTGCTCCACCTCGCGCTCGGCGATCAGGTCCTCGGCCTTCAGGGCCAGGTAGATCTTCTCGCAGAGCTGGCGGTTTTCCTCGGCGTCGGTGCTGTAGTAGTTGTCGAAAGAGACCAGGAAGCTGTCGAAATCGCGCTTGTGCTCGGTCCAGACGCGGTCGATCAGCTGTTTCGGGCTGATGCCTTCCTTCTCGGCGCGCAGCATGACCGGCGTGCCATGGGTGTCGTCGGCGCCCACGTAATAGACCTCGTTGCCCATCATGCGCTGGAACCGGACCCAGATGTCGGTCTGGATGTATTCCACCAGATGGCCGATGTGGATCTGGCCGTTGGCGTACGGCAGGGCGGATGTGACGAGGATGCGACGTGCGGTCATGAAGGAGGCCGGGGAATGATGATGAGGTCCGGCGGGCCGCCGGAGGGCGGGCGCGAGGACGGAAAGCGGCTATTTTAGCAAGCGGGGCGCCGGCGCGTCCGGAATCGGCATTGCAAACCGTTCGACCAAAAAAAAGCGCCGGTTGGTACCGGCGCAGCTTTCCACAACGGAAAAGGAGGAGAAATCAGATACCGCCCGGGAGGTCAGCCACCCATCGCGAGCCAGCAACGGTGGCAAGCGGTATCTGAACGGTATGACCCGCTCACCCCTGAATTGGTTTCAAGAAAATTTCGACTCGTCGATTTTGGGCCCGGCCAGCCTCGGTGGCGTTGTCCGCCACGGGCTGCGTCTGGCCCCGGCCCTCGGCGCTCAGGCGGTTCCGGGCGACGCCGCGGTCACCCAGGTACGACGCCACGCTCTGGGCGCGGCGCTGCGAGAGCTGCATGTTGTAGTTCGGGTTGCCGGTGCTGTCCGTATGGCCCACCACGTTGGCGACCACGTCCTGGTGCTGGCCCAGGGTCTGCGACACCTGGTCGAGCACCGAGCGGAACGACGGCTTGATGCTCGCGCTGTCCGTATCGAACGTCACCTGGCTCGGGATATTCACCTTGAGCGAGCCGTCCGGCTGCTCGGTGATCTGGGTGCCCGTGCCCGCCGTGTCCTTGCTCAGCTTGCCGCGGATGGCATTCCAGTTGTAGCCGGTGGCCCCGCCCACGGCACCGCCCACCGCCGCGCCCACGAGCGTGCCAGTGGTGTTGCCGCCGATCAGGTTGCCCAGGCCGGCACCCACGGCCGCGCCCACGCCAGTGCCGACCGCGGTATGGGTCTGCTGCTCCGTGGCGCAACCGGCCAGGGCTGCGGCAACGGCGAGCGAGACGGTGACGAGCTTGAATCTCATGCTTTCTCCTTCTGATGACATGCTGGGATATTTCACAAATGTTCGGCCAACGGCATACCGCATGGTAACTGCATCCGCCGGATTGACGCATCGAGCGCCCACAAGTTTCATCATGCGTTTGAAAACAAGCAGGACGATGGGGGCCGGGCGCCTTGCCGGCGTTGCCCCAGGCGGGTGGCCGGGCACTGGCGCACTACAATAGGGACATGGCAGCACCCGCACAAGGGCAAAGGTGTCAGAGATGTAAATGTCTGTAATTCCACACTCGATGGAGGGGATCTCGCCCGGCGCTATCGCGCCCCTGGCTGCTCCTTCATACTTTGATACATTACGCGCCTAATCCCCACCGACCTATATAAAGAAGCGGAGTCTGCCTTGAGCCTCACCATTGAACAGGTAACCGATGCCCTGCGCACCGTGATCGATCCCAACACGGCCCGCGACCTGGTGTCCACGCGCTCCGCCCGCAACGTGCGGGTGGACGGCGGCGATGTCTCGGTGGAAGTGGAACTGGGCTATCCGGGCAAGAGCCAGATCGAACCGATCCGCAAGCTCGTGATTGGCGCGCTGCGCACCCTGCCCGGCGTGACCAACGTCAGCGTGACCGTGACCATGAAGATCGTGGCCCACGCGGTGCAGCGCGGCGTGAAGCTGCTGCCGGGCGTGAAGAACGTGATTGCGGTGGCCTCGGGCAAGGGCGGGGTGGGCAAGTCCACCACGGCCGTGAACCTGGCACTGGCGCTGGCCGCCGAGGGCGCCCGCGTGGGCATGCTCGATGCCGATATCTACGGCCCGAGCCTGCCGATGATGCTGGGCATCGACGGCCGCCCCGAGTCGGCCGACGGCCAGACCATGGAGCCGCTGGAGGGCCACGGCCTGCAGGCCAACTCGATCGGCTTCCTGATCGAGCAGGACAATCCGATGGTGTGGCGCGGCCCGATGGTCACGTCCGCCCTGGAACAACTGCTGCGCCAGACCAACTGGCACGACCTGGACTACCTGATCGTCGACATGCCGCCGGGCACCGGCGACATCCAGTTGACCCTGTCGCAGAAGGTGCCGGTGACCGGCGCCGTGATCGTGACCACGCCGCAGGACATCGCGCTGCTGGACGCCCGCAAGGGGCTCAAGATGTTCGAGAAGGTCGGCATTCCGATCCTCGGCATCGTCGAGAACATGGCGGTCTACTGCTGCCCGAACTGCGGCCACGTCGAGCATATCTTCGGCGAAGGCGGCGGCGACAAGATGAGCGGCGAGTATGGCGTGGACCTGCTCGGCAGCCTGCCGCTGAACCTGTCGATCCGCGAACAGGCCGATTCGGGCCGCCCCACCGTGGTGGCCGAGCCGGATAGTCCGATTGCCGGGATCTACCGCGAAGTGGCGCGCAAGGTCGCCATCAAAGTGGCTGATAAGGCACGTGACATGACGAACAAGTTCCCGAGCATCGTGGTGCAGAACACCTGAGGCCGGCCGCCGCCATGGACGAAACCCTTCCCGCATCGCCTGTCTCGCCCGAGACCCCGCCGGCTGGCCGGCCTGGGGTCACCATGGCCGTGGTGATGCGCAAGGTGCCACTGGCCAACCGTTGGCAGCCCTGGAAGTGGGAGCTGGACGCGGTGCTGCCGGACCTGGGCGAGTACGGCGCCGCGCCGCTGCGGCTCGATGCCGACAGCCACGGCGCGCGCTGGCTCTATCCGGGCCATCCCGTGGCGCTGTATCGCGACGAGGGCGAGGGCTACTACCTGAACCTGACCTCGACCACGCCGTGCTGGTTCGTGCTGTGGCGCATGGCCGAGGAGCCCGATGCCGATGGCGAGACCCGCGCGGTGCCGGTGACGGTGACGCTCTCCTACAACGAGGCCGGGCGCTGGCTCGATGCCGGCGAAAGCGTGGAGAACGTGCCGCTGGAACCCGCGCAGCGCGAGTGGCTCGAAGCGTTCACGCAGGAAAACTATCGCCCCGAGCCCAAGAAACGGCGCCGTCCGGAGTCCTTCAAGGCGCCGGAAGACCGCGCGCGGTACTGACCGGCCCCGGACCCTGCCATGAGCGACGCCGATTCCTCCTTCCTCTCGCGCTGGTCGCGCCGCAAGACCGCCGTGCGCGAGGGCCAGCCGGTGCCCGCCGAGCCGGCGCTGGTGCCTGAAGCCACCCCGGCGGCGTTAGCGGAATCCCCCGCTGCGCCACCTGCCGACACCCAGGAAGCCGCGCCGCTGCCCACCCTGGCCGACGTGGCGCTGCTGCAGCCGGGCGACAACATCGCCCGCTTCGTGGCGCGTGGCGTGGACGAGACGGTCAAGCGCGCCGCGCTGAAGACCCTGTTCGCCGATCCGCACTTCAATGTGATGGACGGGCTGGACACCTATATCGACGACTACGGCAAGCCGGACCCGATTCCGCTCGATGTGCTGCGCCGCATGACCCAGTCGGAGACGCTCGGGTTGTTCGACCCGATCGAGGAAGAGGAAAAGGAAGGGGAAGCGAAAGAGAAAAAGGAAACGGAGGGGGAGGGCGAGATGGCGGCCGATTCCAAGGCGCTGGAAGCCGAGGAATCCCCGGAAACCGAGGTCGCGCAAGCCCAATCCGCGCCTGACCTCCCCGCCGACATCGCCATCCCGCCCCTCCCTGCGGATAAACGCGCGTAGCCCTGCGCCGCGTGTGGGCCTAGAATGGGCCACCCCTACAAATCCGCCGACCGGACGATCCTCCACCACGAAGAGGGCGCCGGGCCGGCAAGCAGTCTTGCCCCATGCCGACGCTGATCTGCAATTGCAACGACACCATGCCGCTTGACGGGGCGGCACTGTCCGATGCCTCTGGTTCCCTGAAGGTCCACCGCCTGCTGTGCCGGCGTGAAATCGGCGATTTCCGCCGGGCGCTCGATGGCGCGGAAGACGTCATCGTGGCCTGCACCCAGGAAAGCCCGTTGTTCACCGAGGTGGCTGGCGCTGCGCGCGAGGGCGGTGTGGTCACCGCGCCGGTGCGCTTCGTCAATATCCGCGAGACCGGCGGGTGGTCGCAGGGCGCGCGCCGTGACCCGGCCACCGCCAACGCCAAGATCGCCGCCCTGCTGGCTGCCGCCGCGCTCCCCGAGCCCGACCCGGTGGCGGTGGTGGACTACCGCTCGCACGGCGCCGTCCTGGTACTGGGCCCGGCCGCGCGGGCGCTGCCCTGGGCGGGCCGGCTCACCGAGGCCGGCCTCGAAGTCACCGTGCTGCTGACCGGCGCATCGATCAGCGATGTGACGCCGCCCGCCAGCCGCGCGTGGCCCGTCCACAGCGGCACGCTGGCCGGCCTGACCGGCTGGCTCGGCAACTTCACGGCCAGCTGGCGGACCGGCGCCGGCCAGAGCAACCCGATCGACCTCGACCTCTGCACGCGCTGCAACGCCTGCGTCGATGCCTGCCCGGAAGGGGCGATCGACTTCAGCTACCAGATCGACCTGGACCGCTGCCGCGACCATCGCGACTGCGTGAAGGCCTGCGGCGCGGCGGCGGCGATCGACTTCGACCGGCCTGCCGCCACTACCGAGGCGCGCTTCGACCTCGTGTTCGACCTCAACGACGCCCCGGCCTTCGCCATGCACCAGCCCCCGCAGGGCTACCTGCACGCGGGCGCCGACGTGGCGCGCCAGCATGCCCACGCGCTGCAACTGCAACAACTGGTGGGTGAGTTCGAGAAGCCCAAGTTCTTCCGCTACAAGGAAAGCCTGTGCGCCCACGGCCGTAACCAGACCACCGGCTGCACCGCATGTATCGACATTTGCTCGACGCAGGCGATTGGCTCGCGGTGGCGCGATGGCAAGGGTTCCATCGAGGTCACGCCCAATCTCTGCATGGGCTGCGGCGCCTGCACCACGGTCTGCCCGACTGGCGCCATCAGCTACGCCTATCCCGGCCCCGAGGCGCTTGGCGAGCGGCTGCGCACGCTGGTCTCGACTTACAATGCCGCCGGCGGCCGTGATGCCGTGCTGCTACTGCATGGCGAGGAGTATGGAAATCCGGCCATCCTGGCGCTGGGCCGCGCGGCCCGGGCCGGGCAGGCGCGCGGCGTGCCGCCCAACGTGATTCCCGTGCCGCTGTTCCACCCGGCTGCCACCGGCATCGAACTCTGGCTGGCGGCGCTGAGCTGGGGCGCGGGCGGCGTGGCCGTGTTGCTGACCGGCGACGAGGCCCCGCAGTACCGCGCCGCGCTGGTCGAACAGATGAATGTGGCGCGCGCCATTGTCGAAGGGCTGGGCTATCGCGGGTTGCGGCTGACGCTCGTGGAAGCGGGCGACGTGGGCGGGCTGGATGCCGGCCTCGCCGCGCTCGCCAGTCCCCCGTCGCGCGTGACCGCGCCGCCGCCGGCCAGCTTCCGCGCGGCGCTGGCCAAGCGCGAGACGCTCGACTTCGCCATCGACCATCTCGCCCGCCATGCCCCGGTGCCGGCCGAAGTGGTGCCGCTGCCCGCCGGCGCGCCGCTGGGCGCCATTACCGTGGACACGGGCCGCTGCACGCTGTGCATGGCCTGCGTGGGCGCGTGTCCGTCCAACGCGCTGCGCGACAACGCCGAGCGCCCGGTGCTGGCCTTTATCGAACGCAACTGCGTGCAGTGCGGGCTGTGCGAGACCACCTGCCCGGAGGACGCCATCGCGCTGGTGCCGCGCCTGCTGACGGGCGAGGGCGCCCGCCGCACGGTGACGCTGAACGAGACGCAGCCGTTCCATTGCATCCGCTGCGCCAAGCCGTTCGGCACCGCCCAGATGGTGCAGTCGATGCTGGTGCGACTGGCCGGCCACCCGGCCTTCGCGGGCGCCAACGCGGACCGGCTGAAGATGTGTGCCGATTGCCGCGTGGTGGACATGATCGAAAAAGACACCGGCGCGACGCGCGGGGCCACGCTCCAGTAGTGCGGGTGCGGCCGACCAGACCTATCAAGACATGACTGATTTCCAGCCGATTCAGCTGATCCCGCCCGCGCCGGCCCCCGGCGAGCCCGACGCCGAGGACATGGCCCGCGCGGACCTCTACGGCCTGCTGGCCACGCTGTTCTTCCGGCCGCCCGATGCCGCGCTGCTCCACCATATCGCCGCCAACCGCGCCAATGCCGAGGACGCCCGCACGGTGCTGGGCCAGGCCTGGAACGCATTGTGCGACGCAGCATCGACGACCACCGCCGAGGAAGCCGCCGACGAGTACGCGCGCCTGTTCGTCGGCGTGGGCAAGCAGGAGGTCTTCCTGTACGGCTCCTATTACCTGGCCGGCTTCCTGAACGAACGCCCGCTGGTGGCGCTGCGCGACGACCTGGCCCGCTACGGGCTGGCGCGGCACGAGGGCATCAGCGAGACCGAGGACCACATCGCCACACTGTGCGAGGTCATGCGCTTCCTGGTGGCGGGGGATGATGTGGCGGTCTGCAACGCCGGCGAGCAGCAGCGCTTCTTTGCCCGCCATATGCAGCCGTGGATGGAGCGACTCTGCGACGCGCTGGCCGAGCACCCGCAGGCGCAGTTCTACCGCAGTGCGGCAGAACTGCTGCGCGCGTTCACCGGCGTGGAGGCGGTGGCGCTGGAGATGCATTGAGGCAGGGCGATTGTGTGAAAGCCGTGTGAAAGGCCAACGCAAGCACCGGGTTTATCCGCAGTTTGAGGATTTTCCGATTGACAGTGTGGTCTTTCATTTCGCTTCAATCTAGAATATGCAAGACAAGGCATAAATAGATCATCCATCGGTCACGCAAAGCCGACAGGAGCCCCCATGAAAGACAAGCAATCCCGGGTCGCACGCCGGACCTTCCTGGCCGGGGCTGGCGTGGTTGCCGCTGCCGGTGCCGCCGCTGTGGCCACGCGCGGGCAATCGGCGCTGGCCGATGCCCTCGCGCCGCCCACCACCGCCGATGCGGCCGATCCCGCGCCCGACAGCCAGGGCTACCGGGTCTCCGCCCATATCCGCAAGTACTACCGCACCACGCTGATCTAGACCTGGGCGCCCGCACGGCGTGCCGGCTGGCGCGCCTTGTCTCTCGTCCCCCCTCTTTCGCCGAGGCAAGACATGATCCTGACCCGCAAGCGCGCGGACCAAGGCCAGACCGACCGGGTTGCGAACCGGCTCGCCGACCCAACTGCTCCGCAGGCCCATCCTTCCAGTCATGGCAATAGTCATGGCAATGGCAATGGCAATGGCAACGGGCGCCTGGCGTCCCGCCTGGCCGCCGGGCTGGCCGGGGCGATGCCGACGATGGATCGGCGCAGCTTTCTCAAGCGGTCGGGCATCGGCGTGGGTGCCGGGCTGGCCGCCACGCAACTGACGCTGATCCGCAAGGCCGATGCCGACGACGGCAAGACCGGCGCCGGGGCCGGCAAGGGCGAGATCGTGGTACGGCGCACCGTGTGCGGCCACTGCTCGGTGGGCTGCGCGGTGGATGCCGTGGTGCAGAACGGCATCTGGATACGCCAGGAACCGGTCTTCGACTCCCCGATCAACATGGGCGCGCACTGCGCCAAGGGTGCCGCGCTGCGCGAGCACGGCCATGGCGAGTACCGGCTCAAGTACCCGATGAAGCTGGTCAACGGCAAGTACCAGAAGATCAGCTGGGACCAGGCGCTGGACGAGATCACGGCGAAGATGAAGGCCATCCGCCAGGAGACCGGCCCCGATTCGATGTTCTTCGTCGGCTCTTCCAAGCACAGTAACGAGCAGTCGTACCTGCTGCGCAAGTGGGTGTCGTTCTTCGGCACCAACAATACCGACCACCAGGCGCGCATCTGCCACTCCACCACCGTGGCCGGCGTGGCGAACACCTGGGGTTACGGGGCGATGACGAACTCGTACAACGATATGCAGAACGCCCGCGCGGCGCTGTATATCGGCTCCAACGCCGCGGAGGCGCACCCGGTGTCGATGCTGCACCTGCTGCACGCCAAGGAGAACGGCTGCAAGGTGATCGTGGTGGACCCGCGCTACACCCGCACGGCGGCCAAGGCGCATCACTACGTGCGCATCCGTTCGGGCACCGACATCGCCTTTCTGTTCGGCGTGCTGTATCACATCTTCCAGAACGGCTGGGAAGACCCCAAGTACCTGAACGACCGCGTCTACGGCATGGACAAGGTCAAGGCCGAGGTCCTGGCCAAGTGGACCCCGGACAAGGTCGAGGAAGTCTGCGGCGTGCCCGAGGCCCAGGTGAAGCTGGTGGCCGAGACCATGGCGAAGAATCGCCCGTCCACGCTGGTCTGGTGCATGGGCCAGACCCAGCACACCATCGGCAATGCGATCGTGCGCGCCTCCTGCATCGTGCAGCTGGCGCTGGGCAATATCGGCGTGTCGGGCGGCGGCGCCAACATCTTCCGTGGCCATGACAACGTGCAGGGTGCCACCGACGTGGGCCCGAACCCCGACTCCCTGCCGGGCTACTACGGCCTGGCCACCGGCGCGTGGAAGCACTACGCGGCGGTGTGGGGCGTGGATTACGAATGGATCAAGAAGCAGTTCGTCTCGCAGACGCTGATGGAAAAGTCCGGCACCACGGTGTCCCGCTGGATCGACATCGTGACCGAGAAGCGCGACCTGATCGACCAGGACAACAACGTCCGTGGCGTGTTCTTCTGGGGCCACGCCCCGAACTCGCAGACGCGCGGCCTGGAGATGAAGCGCGCGCTGGACAAGCTCGACCTGCTGGTGGTGGTGGACCCGTACCCCTCCGCCACGGCCGCCATGGCGAACATGACGCCGACCGACGGCGACAAGATCAATCCGAACCGCGCCGTCTACCTGCTGCCGGCGGCCACCCAGTTCGAGACCTCGGGGTCGTGCACGGCCTCGAACCGCTCGCTGCAATGGCGCGAGAAGGTCATCGAGCCGCTGTTCGAGTCGATGCCCGACCACACCATCATGCAGGCCTTCGCCGAGAAGCTCGGCTTTGGCAAGGAGCTGTCGAAGAACTACAAGATGATCGAGGTCAAGCGCGCCGGCCGTACCTGGCAGGAGCCCGAGACCGAATCGATCTTGCGCGAGATCAACGCCAGCAACTGGACCATCGGCTACACGGGCCAGTCGCCGGAGCGGCTCAAGTCGCATATGCGCAACATGCAGATGTTCGACGTGAAGACGCTGCGCTGCAAGGGCGGCAAGGACCCGGTCACCGGCTACGACCTGACCGGCGACTACTTCGGCCTGCCGTGGCCGTGCTACGGCACGCCCGAACTCAAGCACCCGGGATCGCCGAATCTTTATGACACCTCGAAGCACGTCATGGACGGCGGCGGCAACTTCCGCGCCAACTTCGGCGTGGAGCGCGACGGGGTGAACCTGCTGGCCGAGGATGGCTCCTGCTCGGCCGGGGCGGAGATCACCACCGGCTACCCCGAGTTCGACCACGTGCTGCTGAAGAAGCTGGGCTGGTGGGACGACCTGACCGACGCCGAGAAGAAGGCCGCCGAGGGCAAGAACTGGAAGACCGACCTCTCGGGCGGGATCCAGCGCGTGGTGATGAAGAACCACGGTTGCCATCCGTTCGGCAACGCCAAGGCGCGCGCCGTGGTCTGGAACTTCCCCGACCCGATCCCGCAGCACCGTGAGCCGCTGTACTCCACGCGGCCGGACATGGTCGCCAAGTACCCGACCCACGACGACAAGATGGCCTTCTGGCGCCTGCCCACGCTGTACAAGTCGGTGCAGCAGCGCAACATCGAGAACAAGATCTACGAGAAATTCCCGATCATCCTGACTTCGGGCCGGCTGGTGGAATACGAGGGTGGCGGCGAGGAAACCCGCTCCAACCCGTGGCTGGCCGAGCTGCAGCAGGAGAACTTCGTCGAGATCAACCCGCAGGCAGCGTCCGCGCGGGGCATCCGCAACGGCGACTATTGCTGGGTGCGCACGCCGACCGGTGCCCGCCTCAAGGTGCGCGCGCTGGTGACGGAGCGCGTGGGCGTGGATACGGCGTTCATCCCGTTCCACTTCTCGGGCTGGTGGGAAGGCAAGGATCTCAAGCAGTTCTATCCCGATGGCGCGTACCCGATCGTCCGGGGGGAGGCCGTGAACACGGCCACCACCTACGGCTACGACTCGGTGACGATGATGCAGGAAACCAAGACCACCGTTTGCCAGATCGAGCGGTTTGCCTGAGCCTGAGAAGCGGAGAGACACATGGCACGCATGAAATTCATCTGTGACGCCGAGCGCTGCATCGAATGCAACAGCTGCGTCACTGCCTGCAAGAACGAGCACGAGGTGCCCTGGGGCGTCAACCGGCGCCGCGTGGTGACGATCAACGACGGCATTCTCAACGCCGAGAAGTCGATCTCGGTGGCCTGCATGCACTGCTCGGACGCGCCCTGCATGGCCGTCTGCCCGGTGGATTGCTTCTACCGCACCGACGACGGCGTGGTGCTGCACGACAAGGACGTCTGCATCGGCTGCGGCTACTGCTCCTACGCCTGCCCGTTCGGCGCCCCGCAGTTCCCCAGCGAGGGCACCTTCGGCGTGCGCGGCAAGATGGACAAGTGCACGTTCTGCGCCGGCGGCCCGGAGAAGAACGGCAGCGAGGAAGAATTCGAAAAGTACGGCCGCAACCGGCTGGCCGAGGGCAAGCTGCCGCTCTGCGCGGAAATGTGCTCGACCAAGGCCCTGCTCGGCGGCGATGGCGACGTGATTGCCGACATCCTGCGCAACCGCGTGATCAAGCGCGGCACGGGCGGCGATGTGTTCGGCTGGGGCACGGCCTATGGCAAGCCGCAGGCGCCTGCCAACGGCACTCCGGCGGCCCCCAGCACCCCGCAGGGCACCGCACCCGGCGCCCCGGCCGGCGGAGGGCAGCCGTCATGACCCGCACCGCGTTGATCGTATCGATGCTCGCCACCGTCGCGCTGCTGGCGGCGTGCAGCGAGAAGCCGCAGACCGTCTCGGCCACGCACAAGAAGTCGGATTCCATCGCCTGGCAGGGCGCCCCCGGCGACCCGTTCGTGGCCAAGGGCTGGACGGCGGGCGACAAGGACAGCTGGCAGCGTCAGATCCATCAGCGCAACCAGTACCAGAACGAGTACAACCGCATCCAATGAGCGGGGGAGGCGCCATGACCGTCATCCAGACCCTCAAGACCTTGCTGGCCGGGGTGGTCCTTGCCGCCGGTGTGGCGGGCGCGGCGCTGGCCCAGGCGCCGGCCTCGCCGCCTGCCGCGCAGCCTCCGGCGCAGGCGCAGGCCCCGACGCAGGCCCAGGCGGACGCCAACAATCCCGCCACGCACCCGGTGCAGCCGTTCGCGGGCGTGGCCAGCGAGAACATCTTCAACGTGCCCCGGCGCGACGTGGCCGCCGAGGCCCGCTCGCAGCAGGAGCGCTCGGTGACCCAGCCGGGCAACAACGCGCCGGTCTGGCGCGAGGTCAACTCGGACCAGCATCACTACAGCAGCCTGCCCGCCAAGGAAGCCGGCGTGCTGATCCAGCGCACCGGCCAGAAATGGCGGCTGTTCCGCAATGGCGTGCTGACGGTCTGGGGCGGCTGGATCCTGATCCTGGTGCCGGCGGCCATCCTGGCCTTCTTCGCCTGGCGCCGCACCATCCCGCTCAAGTCCCCGCGCACGGGCCGCATGATCGAGCGCTTCACGCCCACCGAGCGCTTCGTGCACTGGGCCGTGGCCATCTCGTTCGTGATCCTGGCGATCTCGGGCATCGTGATCCTGTTCGGCAAGCACTTCCTGCTGCCGATCATGGGCCACACGCTGTTCGGCTGGCTCACCTACATTCTCAAGAACCTGCACAACCTGACCGGGCCGGTGTTCACGCTGTCGATCATTGCCACCTTCGTGGTGTTCGTGCGTGACAACGTGCCGAACCGTGGCGACGTGGTCTGGGTGCGCAAGCTCGGCGGGCTCGCCTCCGGCGCCCACGTGCCCAGCGCGCGCTTCAACGCCGGCGAGAAGATGTGGTTCTGGGGCGGGATGGTGCTGCTCGGGCTGGTCCTCTCGGCCTCCGGCTGGGTGCTCGACATGATCGTGCCGGGCCTGGACTACTACCGCGCCACGATGCAGATCGCCCACGTGATCCATGGGGTCTCGGCCGTGGTGATGATCGTGCTGGCCTGCGGCCATATCTATATGGGGACGATCGGCATGGAGGGCGCCTACCGCGCCATGCGCGATGGCTACGTGGACGAGGCCTGGGCCCGGGAGCACCACGAGATCTGGTACGACGACATCCAGTCCGGCAAGATTCCCGCCCAGCGCTCCACGCCCCGTGACGACACGCCGCGCGTGCGGCCGCGTCCCGGCGAAGTGTGAGGGTTTACCGCAGCGCACCATGCACCCGACCGGGGCGGCGTTACAATCGCCACGGCAGTCAACTCTAGAGGAGGGTTTGGCATGAAACGTGTACTTTGCGGTTTGGCAGTGGGCACCGCCGTGGCAGTGATGGCGGGTTGCGGAACCTCGGGCACCAGCAGCGATGCGGCCAGCGCCAGCGCGGCCCCGGCTGCCGCGCCGGCGGCGGCACGGGTCGCCGTGGGCGCCAAGGCGGCGGCACCGTTGCAGTCCAAGAGCGGCACCAATACCGCGGGCCGCGTCACCTTCGACCAGCAGGCGGCCGGCGTGATGGTGGTGGTGGCGGTCACGGGCCTGCCTCCGGGCACCTCGCATGGCTTCCACGTCCACGAGAAGGGCGATTGCTCGGCCCCTGACGCGATGAGCGCCGGCGGCCATTTCAACCCTGCCGGCAAACCGCACGGCCAGATGACCATGCCCGAGCACCATGCCGGCGACATGAACAACCTGACCGCCGACGCCAGCGGCAACGCGCGCGTACAGTTCCTGATGCCGGACGTCACCGTCGGCCCGGGCCCGAACAGCGTGATCGGCAAGGCCGTGATCGTCCACAAGGACCCGGACGACTATCGCACCCAGCCGACCGGCAACGCTGGCGGCCGGATCGCGTGTGGCGTGGTCGCCGCATCCTGAGTATCGATAGTTTTTGGCTATAAACGGTAGTTCCGCAGTAACAAAACGCCCCTGAAACCGGCCCGATGGCGCCCCCGCCACGGGCCGGCACCTTCCCGCCCCCGCCCCCATGCCCCTGCGCCCCGAGTTGACCCATGCCGCCGTCCCGCTGATCGAGGAGGTGGAGGTCGTTGACGAACAGGGCCGCGTGCGCCCGGCCTGGCTGCCGGGCGAGCGGCCGCTGACGGTCTACCTCGACAAGCGCGAGTTGGTGACCCTGATGACGCTGGGCGGCGCGCCCGAGCACCTGGTGCTGGGCTACCTGCGCAACCAGCGGCTGGTGGACGACATCGAGGACATCGCCGCGATCCAGGTGGACTGGGAGACCGAATCGGCTGCCGTGACCACCCGCACCGGCGTGGACCGCATCGAGGAACGCACCGCGCGCCGCGTGGTGACCACGGGATGCGGGCAGGGCACGGTGTTCGGCTCGCTGCTGGACGAGGTCGACAACATCCGCCTGCCCGGGGATGCCACGCTGACCCAGGAAACCCTCTACGCAATCATCGACACCATCCGCCTGCAGCAGTCGGTCTACAAGCAGGCCGGCTCGGTGCACGGCTGCGCGCTGTTCCGGGGCAGCGAGCTGCTGATGTTCGTGGAGGACGTGGGCCGGCACAACGCCGTGGACGCCATCGCCGGCCGGATGTGGCTGGAAGACATGACTGGCGAGGACAAGGTTTTCTACACCACGGGCCGGCTGACCTCCGAGATGGTGATCAAGGGCGCGCAGATGGGCATTCCGTTCCTGCTGTCGCGCTCCGGGGTGACCCAGATGGGCTACCAGATGGCCCAGCGGGTCAACCTGAGCCTGTTCGCGCGCTGCACCGGCAAGCATTTCCTGTTGTATACCGGGCGGGAGCGGTTCCGCCACAGCCAGCCCGAGGCGGCCGCGCCGGCCTGAAGGCGCGTCGGGGGGCCGCCGGAGGCGGTTCGCAGGCGGATTGGTTGTACAATGCGCCCCATTCCAGCGGCACCGGCTCGGCCGGGCGCCGCCCATCGTCCATTCCGCCAGCCAATATGAGCATCAAATCCGACAAGTGGATCCGCCGCATGGCGGAACAGCACGCCATGATCGAGCCGTTCGCGCCCGGCCAGGTACGGGAGGAGGACGGCCGCAAGATCGTCTCCTACGGCACTTCGAGCTACGGCTACGATATCCGCTGCGCGGACGAGTTCAAGATCTTCACCAATATCAACAGCACCATCGTCGACCCGAAGAACTTCGACGAGAAGTCCTTCGTGGACTTCAAGGGCGATGTCTGCATCATCCCGCCGAACTCGTTCGCGCTGGCCCGCACGATGGAGTACTTCCGCATTCCGCGCAGCGTGCTGACCATCTGCCTGGGCAAGAGCACGTACGCGCGCTGCGGCATCATCGTCAACGTGACCCCGTTCGAGCCCGAGTGGGAAGGCTACGTGACGCTGGAGTTCTCGAACACCACCCCGCTGCCCGCCAAGATCTACGCCGGCGAGGGCTGCGCCCAGGTGTTGTTCTTCGAGAGCGACGAAATCTGCGAGACCTCGTACGCCGACCGCGGCGGCAAGTACCAGGGCCAGCACGGTGTCACACTGCCGAAGACCTGACCGCATTACAATGCCGGCGTCCGGACCGACGGCCGCCCAATTCTGACGAAAGAGCCACATGACGCCGCCCGGGGGAGCCTTCCGGCGGCCATGTGGCTCAAGTCTTTCCAAAGCCTTCTCATCAAGGATCGACCGATGAAATTCCGCTTCCCCGTCATCATCATCGACGAAGACTTCCGCTCCGAGAACATTTCCGGCTCGGGCATCCGCGCGCTGGCAGAGGCCATCGAGCGCGAAGGCATGGAAGTGATGGGCTTGACCAGCTACGGCGACCTGACCTCGTTCGCCCAGCAGTCCAGCCGGGCATCGTCGTTCATTGTCTCGATCGACGACGACGAGTTCGTGCGCGCCGATGACCAGCCCGAAGCCGCCGCCATCGAGAAGCTGCGCGCCTTCGTGAACGAAGTGCGCCGCCGCAATTCGGACCTGCCGATCTTCCTGTACGGCGAGACGCGCACCTCGCGCCATATTCCCAACGACATCCTGCGCGAGCTGCACGGCTTCATCCACATGTTCGAGGACACGCCCGAGTTCGTGGCGCGTCACATCATCCGCGAAGCCCGCGTCTACCTTGACACCCTGGCGCCGCCGTTCTTCAAGGCCCTGATTGCCTACGCGCAGGACAGCTCGTACTCGTGGCACTGCCCGGGCCACTCTGGCGGCGTGGCGTTCCTGAAGAGCCCGGTGGGGCAGGTATTCCACCAGTTCTTCGGCGAGAACATGCTGCGCGCCGACGTCTGCAACGCCGTGGACGAGCTGGGCCAGCTGCTGGACCACACCGGCCCGGTGGCGGCATCCGAGCGCAACGCCGCGCGGATCTTCAACTCGGACCACATGTACTTCGTGACCAACGGCACGTCGACCTCGAACAAGATGGTCTGGCACGCCAACGTGGCCCCGGGGGACATCGTGGTGGTGGACCGCAACTGCCACAAGTCGATCCTGCACGCGATCATGATGACCGGCGCGATTCCGGTGTTCCTGATGCCGACGCGCAACCACTACGGCATCATCGGCCCGATCCCGAAGAGCGAATTCGACCCGGAGACGATCCGCCGCAAGATCGCCAACCATCCGTTTGCCAGCAAGGCCAAGAACCAGAAGCCGCGCATCCTGACGATCACCCAGGGCACCTACGACGGCGTGCTGTACAACGCCGAGCAGATCAAGGAGATGCTGGCGAGCGAGATCGACACGCTGCACTTCGACGAAGCCTGGCTGCCGCACGCCGCCTTCCACGACTTCTACCGCAACATGCACGCCATCGGCCGTGACCGGCCGCGCAGCAAGGACGCGCTGGTGTTCGCCACGCAGTCCACGCACAAGCTGCTGGCCGGGCTGTCGCAGGCGTCCCAGATCCTGGTGCAGGACTCGGAGACCCGCAAGCTGGACCGCTACCGGTTCAACGAGGCCTACCTGATGCATACCTCGACGAGCCCGCAGTACTCGATCATCGCCTCGTGCGATGTGGCGGCGGCGATGATGGAAGCCCCGGGCGGCACCGCGCTGGTCGAGGAAAGCATCCAGGAAGCGATGGACTTCCGCCGCGCCATGCGCAAGGTGGAGGGCGACTACGAGGCCGGCAACAACGGCGACTGGTGGTTCAAGGTCTGGGGCCCGGACGCGCTGATCGAAGACGGCATCGGCGACCGCGAGGCCTGGATACTGCAGGCCAACGAGCGCTGGCACGGCTTTGGCGACCTGGCCGACGGCTTCAACCTGCTCGACCCGATCAAGGCCACGCTGATCACCCCGGGCCTCGACGTGGACGGCGAGTTCAGCGAGCGCGGCATCCCGGCGGCCATCGTCACCAAGTACCTGGCCGAGCACGGCATCATCATCGAGAAGACGGGCCTGTACTCGTTCTTCATCATGTTCACCATCGGCATCACCAAGGGCCGCTGGAACTCGCTCGTCACTGAATTGCAACAATTCAAGGACGATTACGACCAGAACCAGCCGCTGTGGCGCGTGCTGCCGGAGTTCGTCGGCAAGTACCCGCAGTACGAGCGCATGGGCCTGCGGGACCTGTGCGACGCGATCCACAGCGTCTACAAGGCCAACGATGTGGCGCGCGTGACGACGGAGATGTACCTGTCGGACATGGAGCCGGCCATGAAGCCGTCCGACGCCTGGGCGATGATGGCCCATCGCGAGATCGAGCGCGTGCCCGTGGACGAACTGGAAGGCCGCGTCACCGCCATCCTGCTGACGCCGTACCCCCCGGGCATTCCACTGCTGATCCCGGGCGAGCGCTTCAACCGGACCATCGTCCAGTACCTGAAGTTCGCACGCGAGTTCAACAAGCTGTTCCCGGGATTTGAAACCGACATCCACGGTCTGGTGGAAGATGAGGTGGACGGACAGAAGGCTTATTTTGTGGACTGCGTGAAGCAGTAGGGATGTCCGTTTCGGATTCCTCTCGGAGGTTCCGCCATGACGGATCGACAAAAAACCGGCGCCTTGGCGCCGGTTTTTCTTGTTTAGACCGACTCGTCGTAGCCGGACCCAAAGGGATCTTGCCAACCATTATTCTTGAAATACAAGATCACCTCGCCTGAATGACTCCATTCGAGGTAGGCCGCCCCACCGGAACTCAGCCGCCATTTCCCGCGATTTCCATCTGCGTACTCGATGGTTCCCGACGCCCAACAAGGGGACCAGAACTTTTTGGAGTAGTAGATGGCATCTACTGGATAGGCACGCGAGAAATAGCGTTTTACCAGTTTCACGGAAGGCCGGAATTTCTTGCATTCTTGCGCCATCTCCTCGAGCCTGCTGAGTCCTACGGCATCTATCGTCACCGCCTTTACAGCACGGGCATGTGCGACCGGCGACATGACAAGCCACAACATCGCGCACAGCGCGAGCAACAGGTTTCTCACCATTTTGCGGAGCTCGCTTCGGACTCGGTTTTCCGAGAGAGTTGAGGGTGTCTGTAGACATCGCCCATGGCCACTTTCAGGGTGGCTGAAAGTTCTGCTACGAGCCATCGAACAGCGTCATTCTGTGACGGGGTCACGGACTCGTACACTTCGTTTTTCTCAATGTATGCCCCTACCAGTTCAATGCCAACCGAATCCGTGTTGCCGGGATATCGTTCGGGGAAGGGTTTCCTGTGCTCATGCCGCGATAGTGGCGTAGGTCGCCATTTCAATGGGTAGGCGGCATTGAACTCTGCCGGCGAGCATTTCCTGGTTTCCAGGCAACGCGACTTGATATTGCCGACGTGGTTCGTTCTTTTTCTCAGCGATGCGGTCTGATAGATAGTCCCATCCCTATCAATCAGGAAGTGTGCGCCATTGGCGCCATTGACCTGATATGAACTGAAGGTGCTGGAGGCCGTGGGAGCTGCCGTCTGATGCACCACAATTCCATTCACCTTGTGCATCGGACCGCGTTCGATCCGAGGATAAATCCGTACAACGATACGATCTGAGTCAACGTGTCCTTCCTTCGATATGAACAGCATGGTCTCTCCTAAATCAGGCCGCCTTACCGGTATTGCTGTCGTACCGTGTCTGCGGCAGAAACACGATCTCGTCGGTTGTCTTGCCATCGCAGGTCGGTAGCCATGGAAGTCATGGCCCTGACGTGGCAAGGTACCAATGCGTTCAATACCGTAATGACTCGCTGCCGTCTTTAGCACTACGTCCAAAAATCTGGAGGCACTCGGCCCTTGGCGCAAACGACGGACGAAAAAAAGCCCCGCATCGCGCGGGGCTCTTGTGCAGTCCGATTCGGCCGTATTACTTCTTCTTCTCGAACTCGAACTGCGGTGCGGCTGGTTCGGCGGGCTCGGCGGCCGGCAATTCCAGCGTGCCCGGGCTCGATGCGCCGCCCGGTGGCGCCGCCGGCTTGGCATCCTCTCCGCCAAGCGGGATGCTTACCTCCGCCGAGTTGCTGTGCTTGAGCGAGCCCTTGTCCAGCAGGCCCGTCACCATGCCCGGCCAGAACATCACCAGCAGCACCATCACCATCTGCAGGCCGACCCAGGGCAGGGCGCCCCAGTAGATGTCCGAGCTTTTCACTTCCTTCGGGGCGATGCCGCGCAGGTAGAACAGCGCGAAGCCGAACGGCGGATGCATGAACGAGGTCTGCATGTTCACGCACAGCATCACGCCGAACCACACCAGGGCCGCCGTGGCGGCCGCTTCGGGGTTGCCGCCCATCGATTCGAGCACCACCGGCGTCAGCACCTTCACCGCCACGGGTGCCAGCATCGGCACCACGATGAAGGCGATCTCGAAGAAGTCGAGGAAGAACGCCAGGAAGAAGATGAACAGGTTCACCACGATCAGGAAGCCGATCCAGCCGCCCGGCAGCGAGGTGAACAGGTGCTCCACCCAGGCGCCGCCGTCCACGCCCTGGAACACCACCGAGAAGCAGGTCGAGCCGATCAGGATGAACACCACCATCGCGGTCAGGCGTGCCGTGGACTGGTAGGCATCGACGATCAGCAGCCGCAGGTCGGTCAACTGCCCCGCGCGGACCAGCAGCCACAGCAGGACCAGATAGGCCAGCGCCAGCGGTATCCGGAACGCGTGGGAGCCGAACGCGTAGAAGCCGACCCCAGCCGCGACCAGCGTGGCGGCGAGGCCCACGCGGTAGATCGTGCGGTCGATCCGGTTGAAGCCCTTGTCACGGATCACGGCCAGCACCAGCGCACCCACCGCGCCCATGGCGCCCGACTCGGTCGGTGTGGCAATGCCCAGCATGATCGTGCCCAGCACCAGGAAGATCAGCACCGCGCACGGGATGATGCCGCGCAGGCACTTGCGCCACAGGGCCCAGCCGGTCAGCGTGCGCGCCTCCGGGGGCACCGGCGGCAGCCAGTCCGGCTTGATGCGGGTGATCACGAAGGTGTAGAGCGCGAACAGCGCGATCTGGACCACCGAGGGGCCCCAGGCGCCCAGGTACATGCTGCCGACGTCGGCGCTGCCCATCGGGGTCTTGAGCTGGTCGGCCAGCACCACGAGCACCAGCGACGGCGGCACCAGCTGCGTGATGGTGCCCGAGGCCGCCAGCACGCCCGTGGCGTACTTCATGTTGTAGCGGTAGCGCATCATCACCGGCAGCGAGATCATGGCCATGGCGATGACCTGCGCCGCCACCGTGCCGGTGATCGCCCCCAGGATGAAGCCGACGATGATCACCGAGTAGCCCAGCCCGCCGCGCACGGGGCCGAAGAGCTGGCCCATGGAGTCCAGCATGTCCTCCGCCAGCCCGCACTTCTCGAGGATCGCCCCCATGAAGGTGAAGAACGGAATGGCCAGCAGCAACTCGTTGGCCAGCACGCTGCCGAACACCCGGCTCGGCACCGCCTGCAGGAACTGGACGGGGAAGTAGCCCCACTCGATGGCCAGGAAGCCGAACGCCAGACCCACGGCGGACAGCGAGAATGCGACCGGGAACCCGATCAGCATGAATACCACCAGGCCGCCGAACATCAGCGGCGGCATATATTCCAACGGGATCATTGCACCGGCCTCTCGTATTTCGATTCGATGCGCACCAGCCCCTTCAGGGCCGCGAAGCGCTTGATCAGCTCGGAAATGCCCTGCAGCGTGAGCAGGGCAAAGCCGATGGGCACCACCAGCTTGATCGGGTACCGCGGCAGCCCGCCGGAGTTGCCCGATTGCTCGAGGATGCGCCACGAGGGCAGGAACAGCGATTCCCACGAGAGCCACGTGAACAGGATCGTGGAGGGCAGCAGGAACACGACGATGCCGAAGATGTCGATCCAGTGCTGCGCGCGCTCGGACACGTTGCCGTAGATCAGGTCCACGCGCACGTGCTCATTGCGCTGGAACGTGTACGACGTGCCGAACATCACGGCGATGGCGAACATATACCACTGCAGTTCGAGTGGCCAGTTGTCACTGAGGTTGAAGCCATAGCGCAGCAGGGCGTTCCCCGCGCTGACCAGGCACGACAGCAGGATCATGATGTTTGCAACTCTGCCTGTGTGCTGGTTCAACCTGTCGATCTGTCGTGACAGACCAAGCAAGTAATACATGGGTTGTCTCCCCCGGTTTTTGCGGCGATTAGTGTATCTGTAACAAATTCTATCGGCGCTAGGGGGATGTACCTACCGGCGTCGCGTGCACATCACGGGCGCCAAAGAAAAACCGCCGGGGCTTGCGCCACGGCGGTTTCGGGGCTCTCCGAACCTTACGGAAAGCTTACTGCTTCACGTGCGTTTTCAGAGCGCGGCGCGGGCGGCCTGGATGGCGGCGCGCACCTGGGCGGGCGCGGTGCCGCCGATGTGATCGCGGGCGGCCACGGAGCCTTCCAGCGTCAGGACGGCGTGCACGTCGTCACCGATCAGGCTCGACTTGTCGCCCAGGCCGGAGACCTCGCGCAGCTCGGCCACGGTGAGGTCGGCCAGGTCGCAGCGGCGGTCGTCGCAGGCGCGCACGGCGTGGGCCACGGCCTCGTGGGCGTCACGGAACGGCAGGCCGCGCTTGACCAGATAGTCGGCCAGGTCGGTGGCCGTGGCGTAGCCCTGCAGCGCGGCGGCGCGCATGGCCTCCGGCTTCACGGTGATGCCCGGCACCATGTCGGCAAAGATGCGCAGCGTGTCCACCACGGTGTCCACCGTGTCGAACAGCGGTTCCTTGTCTTCCTGGTTGTCCTTGTTGTACGCGAGCGGCTGGCCCTTCATCAGCGTCAGCAGGCCGATCAGGTGGCCGTTCACGCGGCCGGTCTTGCCGCGGGCGAGTTCGGGCACGTCCGGGTTCTTCTTCTGCGGCATGATCGAGCTGCCCGTGCAGAAGCGGTCGGCGATGTCGATGAAGCCGACGCGCGGGCTCATCCACAGCACCAGTTCTTCGGAAAAACGCGAGACGTGCGTCATCACCAGCGCGGCGGCGGCACAGAATTCGATCGCGAAGTCGCGGTCGGAGACGGCGTCGAGCGAATTGCGGCAAACGCCGTCGAAACCAAGCTGGGACGCCACGAACTCACGGTCGATCGGGTAGCTCGTGCCGGCCAGCGCGGCGGCGCCCAGCGGCAGGCGGTTGACGCGTTTTCGGCAATCGGCCATGCGCTCGGCGTCGCGCGTGAACATCTCCACATAGGCCAGCAGATGGTGGCCGAAGGTGACCGGCTGGGCCACCTGGAGGTGGGTGAAGCCGGGCAGGATGGTGTCGGCGTTCTGCTCGGCCAGGTCCAGCAGCGCGGCGCGCAGGGCGCCCAGCAGGCCGATGATGTTGTCGATCTCGCTGCGCAGCCACAGGCGGATGTCGGTGGCCACCTGGTCATTGCGCGAGCGGCCCGTGTGCAGGCGCTTGCCGGCGTCGCCGACCAGCGCGGTCAGGCGGGCCTCGATATTCAGGTGGACGTCCTCGAGGTCGAGCTTCCACTCGAACGCGCCGGACTCGATCTCGCCACGGATCTGCGTCATGCCACGCTCGATCTCGGCGCGGTCCGCCTCGGCGATGATGCCTTGCTTGGCCAGCATGGCCGCATGGGCCAGCGACCCGGCGATGTCGAACAGCGCCAGGCGCTTGTCGAAGAAGACCGATGCGGTGTAGCGCTTCACCAGGTCGGACATCGGTTCGGAGAAGCGGGCGGACCAGGCTTCGCCTTTCTTGGCAAGTTGGGAGGTCATGGGCGAGGGGACAGTTGTTGCGCGCGCCGCGAACGGCGGCGGGCGCTGGCGAAATTCGGGAAACCGCGATTATATCGCCCCCGGGGACGGATTCCGCGCCCGATGGGCGTTACCTGGCCTCAAGCCGGCTGGGCGACCACCCGGCCCTGGAACACCACCGGCCCAGACGGCCCGTCCGGGCTGGGCGAGCCGCCCGGCGGCTCGATGCTGATGGCGAGCGCCGGCACGCTGTGCGGCGCGCGCTTCACTTCCAGCCGCACCTCGTGGCGCCGGCCGATCACCCCCAGCGACTGCGGCTTGCCGCCTTCCGGCAGGGCCCAGAGCTGGAGCACCTGCTGGTCGGCCAGCTTCAGGTGATCCAGGCGGCGCACGGTGACCGTGCTGGCGGGGGCATCCCAGAGCACAACCACGGCGGGCCGAGCCTGATCATCGTTCAGGATCGCCACGGCGGACATCGTCGGCGCCTGCTCGCGCTGGTTCACCAGCCATTGCGACACCCCCACGGCCATCAGCGCCAGCAAGGCCAGCGCCGCCGAGGCCATGCGCAGCAGCACCGGGGCGTCCTGGAAGGCCTGCCACCAGTGGCGCGGGGGCGGCGGCTTCAGCTTGAGCGGGGCGGCCTGCCAGCCCAGCCGTTGTTCGATGCCGCACCAGACCTTGTCGACTGGCTGGGCCGCCGGCTGCAACTCCGCCAGCCCGGTCAGGCGTGCCTGCCAGCGTTCGATGGCGGCGCGCACGGCGGTCTCCTCGTGCGCCAGCCGCTCCAGCCGGCGCCGCGCGCCGCCGCGCAGCACCCCCAGTGCATATTGGGCGGCCAGACGGTCGAGCAGGTCAGGATGGCCGGTGAGCCTCATGCCAGCCCCTCCAGACAGGTGCGCAGCCGCTCCAGCCCCCGCCGGATCCACGACTTGATGGTGCCGAGCGGCACCTGTAGCTGGGCCGCCAGTTCGGTGTGGCTCACGTCGCGCAGATAGGCGAGGGCGATGGCCTGCCGCTGCGACGGTTCCAGCCGTTGCAGGCAGCGGGCCAGTGCCGCCGCGCGTTCGCTCGCCAGCGCGGCATCTGCGGGGCCAGCGCGGTCGTCGGGCAACCAGGCTTCCAGGTCGTCATCGGGCTGTGCCGGCTGGCCACCCCGCGCGGCGGCCTGCCGGCGCAGGCAGTCCAGCGCCCGGTTGCGCACGATGGCGGCCATCCAGGTCATGGGGGCCGCCACGTGGGGGCGATAGTCGCCGGCGTGATGCCAGATGCTGACAAAACTCTCCTGCACGACGTCCTCCGCCCAATCCCGCCTATTAGTAATACGCAGCGCCAGGCCAAACAGTTTCGTCACGGTGAGGTCGTAGAGCGCGCGCAGCGCCGGGCGGTCGCCCAGGGCGATGTCCTGCAGCAGGCCCGCCAGCCGCGCGGCAGGGTCCGGCTGCGCCGCCGCTTCGGGAGGAGCAGGGTTTGCGTGGGCATCCGCGGAGGAGGGCAGGGAAGCAGGCACGGGGGCGGGGCTAGGGGCTCCGCCTGAGTATAGGAAGAATGGGCTGGAAAGGCTGGAAAGGACGGAAAGCCGATGGACCGCATCGGCTGCATCCGTCTGGCGCGCTGCCGCGTATATGCGGACAGGTGCGCCAACCCGTGGCGCGCCTCCCCCCAAAAGGAACAGGAGACCGTCATGGCCACTCTGGAAGAACGTCCCGCCGCCGCATCGCGCATCGTCACCCTGCCGGATGCCCGCCGGCGCGGCCTGCTGAAGGCCCCCGGGCTGTTTGCGCTCGGCTCGCTCGCGGTGTTTTCGCTGGGCGAATCGATGCCGGCCTGGGCGCAGACCCAGTCGGGCAGCACCCGCGATGACATCAACATCCTCAATGTCGCGCTCGGGCTCGAATATCAGGCCATTGCGGCCTATCAGGTGGGCGCGGAAAGCGGCTTGCTGCAGAAGCCGGTGCTGGACACCGCCGTGAAGTTCCAGGGCCATCACAAGGCCCACGCGCAGGTGCTGGCGGGTACCGTCAGCAAGCTGGGCGGCACGCCGATGACGGCGAAGAAGCCGGGGGACTACAACTTTCCCGCCGAACAACTCAAGACGCAGGCCGATGTGCTGCGCTTCGCGGCCGGGCTGGAGAAGGGCGCCACGGCGGCCTACCTCGGCGTACTGCCGAATTTTCACAACCGGGAACTGACCCGGGCCGCCGGCAGCATCCTCGGGGATGAGGCGATGCACTGGGCCGTGCTGCTGTCGGCGCTCGGCGAAGACCCCGTGCCCGGGGCCTTCGTCGGCTAGATGCCGATGTCGATCAGCCGCTGTTGCGCAGCCCGGCCGCCACGCCGTTGATGGTCAGGTGGATGCCGCGCCGCACGCGCACGTCGTCGCCGTCCTTGCCTGCCCGGTAGCGCTTGAGCAGTTCGACCTGCAAGTGGTTCAGCGGGTCCAGGTAGGCAAAGCGGTTCTTGATCGAGCGTGCCAGCAGCGGGTTGTCGGCCAGCCGCTCCTGGCGGCCGGTGATCAACGCGAGCATGTCGCTGGTCAGGTGCCACTCGGCGCTGATGCGCGCGAACACGCTCTTGCGCAGCGCGGCGTCCTCGCACAGTTGGGCGTAGCGCGACGCCACGGCGAGGTCGGTCTTGGCCAGCACCATGTCCATGTTCGAGAGCAGCGTCGAGAAGAACGGCCAGCTCTTCACCATGCGGCGCAGCGTGGCCACCGTGGCCTTGCGCGATTTCTCGTCCGGCGCCTCATCGACCAGCGCCTTGACCGCGCTGCCGAAGCCGAACCAGCCCGGCAGCAGCAGCCGGCACTGGCCCCAGGAGAAGCCCCAGGGAATCGCGCGGAGATCCTCGATCTTGCGGTTCTTCTTGTCCATCAGCTTGCGCGACGCCGGCCGCGAACCCAGGTTCAGGTCGGCGATCTCGGTGATCGGCGTGGTGGCGAAGAAGTAGTCCTTGAAGCCCGGGGTCTCGTAGACCAGGTCGCGATAGGCGGTGAAGGCGCGGTCGGACAGCTGCTGCATCACGCCCTCGAACGACTCCAGGTCCTTCGGCGCATTCTGCGTGGGCAGCAGCGAGGCCTCGAGCGTGGCCGCCACCACGGTTTCCAGGTTGCGCCGGCCGATTTCGGCATTGGCGAACTTGCTGTTGATGATCTCGCCCTGCTCGGTCAGCCGGATCTGGCCGTTCACGGTGCCCGGGGGCTGCGACAGGATGGCCTGATAGGTCGGGCCGCCCCCGCGCCCCACGGTGCCGCCCCGGCCATGGAACAGCCGCAGCTTCACGCGGCGCGCCTCGAACAGCTTCACCAGCGCCAGCTCGGCCTTGTACAGCTCCCAGTTCGACGTCAGGAAACCGCCGTCCTTGTTCGAATCCGAATAGCCGAGCATCACCTCCTGCTCCACGCCGTGATGGGCGATGACCGAGTCGAAGCCGGGCAGGTCCAGCAGCGACTGCATGATGCCGGCCGCGTTGCGCAAGTCCTCGATGGTTTCGAACAGCGGGATGACCATCAGCTCCATGCGCGCCGGATCGGTCTTGCTGCCGAGCGTGCCGCGCAGCATACCGGACTCCTTCTGGAGCAGCATGACCTCGATCAGATCCGACAGCGTTTCGGTATGCGAAATGATGTAGTTGCGGGCCACGCGCTTGCCGTAGCGGGCGCGCAGGTCACGCGCCATGGCGAAGATCGCCAGCTCGCTGCGCGTCTGCTCGGAATATTCGTGCCACGGCATGGTCAGCAGCCGCGGCTGGCGCAGTTCGGCCAGCAGCAGTTCGCGCTTGCGGGCCTCGGGCAGCGCGGCGTAGTCGCGCTCCACGCCGGCGGCGGCGAACAGTTCGGCGATCACGGCCTCGTGGACGTCGGACACCTGACGCATATCCACCGAGGCCAGGTGGAAGCCGAAGATGGCGATGGCGCGCTGGAGCGCGTCGATGCGCGCCTGGGCCAGCGCCACGCCATGGTGGGTGCGCAGGGAATCCATCACGACCTGGACATCGGCCGCAAACGCCTCGGCATTGTCGTACGGGGCCACGTCGGCCACCGGGTGGCGCTGGGCCTCGTGGCCGGTCAGCTTCTGCGAGGTGGCGGCCAGTCGCGCGTACATGCCGATCAGCGCCCGGCGGTACGGTTCGTCGGAACGGTGGTCGGAATGGTCCGGCGAAGCATCGGCCAGCGCGATCAGTTCGGGGCTGACATCCACCATCAGCGACGACATCGACAACTCCGCGCCCAGCGCGTGCAGTTCGTCGAGATACCACGCCATGATCAGTTGCGATTGCTCGCGCGCGGCGTGTTGGAGTGTCTCGGCGGTCACATTCGGATTGCCGTCGCGGTCGCCGCCAATCCACGACCCCATCTGCAGGAACGGAGCGAGCGGTGCCGGCGCGGTGCCGGCCTTGCCCTTCTTGCTGGTCGGGAAGACGGCGGCGATGTCTTCCTCCATCTCGGCCATCAGGCGCGGAATGCCGTGCAAGAAGGTGGTTCGGTAATAGGAGAGGGCGTTCTCGATCTCGTCCACCACCATCAGCCGGTTGTTGCGCAGCATGCGGGTCTGCCACAGCGTGGTCACGCGGGCGCGCAGTTGCGCCGTGTTGTGGTCGCGCTCGCGGGCGGTCATCGGCAGGTCGCGCTCGGCCAGCAGGCGGGCGATTTCGCGCTCGGCGTCGAGAATGCTCTTGCGCTGCACCTCGGTCGGGTGGGCGGTCAGCACCGGCACGATCAGCGCTTCGTCGAGGAACTTGCGCAGCTGCTTGCCGGTAACGCCGGCGGCGTCGATGGCTTCCAGCGCGCGGGCCAGGCTGCCCGGCTGCGGCGGCGAGCCGGCCAGCGCATGCACGCGGCGGCGGCGGTTGTGGTGCTGGTCCTCGGCGATATTGGCCAGGTGCGAGAAATAGCTGAAGGCGCGCACCACCTGATTGGTCTGGTCGCGCGACAGCCGCTTGAGCAGGCGGTCCAGCTCGGCGCCGGCGGCGCGGTCGTTCTCGCGGCGGAAACGCACGGCGGTCTGGCGAATCGTCTCAACCAGATCGAACGCCGCCTCGCCTTCCTGCTCGCGCACGCAGTCGCCCAGCAGGCGGCCCAGGAAGCGGATGTCCTCGCGCAGCGGCAGGTCCTTGTCGGCGGTACGGCGCGCGGGGGAGGTCGCGGCGATGGCTGCATCGGCGACCGTCGCGCCATTGGTGGCCACCACGGCCAGCTTGGCACGGGCGGCGCGCTGCTTCGCGGGGGCGGCGGAAGTGCCTTCCGCTTCACGTGGCGCAGCGGTGGTCTTGGCGGACTTGCGGGCAGGGGTGGTACGGGTGCGGCCCGATGGGCGCGCGACGGGCTGGGTCATGCAGTCATCTCCTCTGTCTTTTATAAGGTGCCGGTCGCCTTGAAGGCGCCCTGGTCATGTCCGATACGCGGCGAAGCGATTTCGGGCGCATTCCGGGGCCTGAGGCCGCCGGGGTGCGTGCTAACATGCGCGCATGCAAGCACCTGCGTCTCCGTCTTCTTCGTCCGCTGCCGTATCCCGCAGCATGCCGCACAAGCTCGTGATCGCCTCGCGCGAAAGCCGGCTGGCGATGTGGCAGGCTGAACATGTACGTGCTGCGTTGCAACAATACTATCCCTCGTGCGATGTGTCCATTCTCGGCATGACGACAAGGGGTGATCAAATTCTCGACAAGTCCTTGTCCAAGGTAGGCGGCAAAGGGCTTTTCGTGAAAGAGCTGGAGGTGGCGATGGCCGAGGGCCGCGCCGACCTGGCCGTGCATTCGCTCAAGGATGTGCCGATGGAACTGCCCGCCGGCTTCACGCTCACCGCCGTGATGGAACGCGAAGACCCGCGCGATGCGCTGGTCTCGTCGCACTTCGCGTCGCTGGACGAGATGCCGCCCGGCACCGTGGTCGGCACGTCTAGCCTGCGCCGCGAAGCCGCGCTACGCACCCGCTATCCCCATCTGGTCATCAAGCCGCTGCGCGGCAACCTCGACACCCGTCTGCGCAAGCTGGACGCCGGTGAATTCGGCGCGATCATCCTGGCTGCGGCCGGGTTGAAGCGGCTGGGCCTGGGCGAGCGCATCCGCGCGCTGATCGAGCCAGAGGCCTCGCTGCCGGCGGCCGGGCAGGGCGCACTGGGTATCGAGATCCGTTCCGATCGACCCGAACTCGCCGCATGGCTGGCGCCGCTGAACCATACGCCGACGCTGCTGGCGGTGTCGGCCGAGCGCGCCGTGTCGCGCCGGCTGGGCGGTAGCTGCCAGGTGCCGCTGGGCGCCCATGCCCGCTGGCGTGGCGATGCCCTGCAACTCGACGCCTTCGTGGCCCTGCCAGACGGCAGCCGCGACATACGTGCGCATGCGGCCCGGGCGGTGGACACGCTGGAGGCGGCCGAGCAGCTCGGCGCATCGGTGGCCGGCGACCTGCTGGCGCGCGGTGCCGATGACGTGCTGGCGGCGCTTGCCGCGGCGGGTCCGACCTGAGGCGCGCGCGATGCCCCGCCCGACCGTCGTAGTTACGCGACCTGCCGGGCAGTCCCGGCAACTGACCGAGGCGCTCCAGTCCGCTGGACTGGACGTGCTCGGCTTCCCATTGCTCGCCATTGGCCCGCCCGCCGACGACGCCGCGCTGCGCGCAGCGCTGGCCCGGCTCGCCGACTATGCGCTGGTGGTCTTCGTCAGCCCCAATGCGGTCTCGTTCGCGCTCGATGCGCTGGCGAACGTGCAGAACGCGCCGGCGCTGCCGCAATGGCCGGCCCAGGTGCCGGTGGCGGTGGTCGGGCCGTCGAGCGTGGCGGCGCTGGCCGAACGCGGCATTGCCGCGCCTGCCTATCGCGTGGTGGCCCCGGCCGGGGCGCATGGCAACGCGGAAATCCACAATGAACCGGCGCGCTTCGATTCCGAGGCGCTCTGGTCCGAACTCGACACCTCGCCCGGCGCGTTCTCGAACCAGCGCGTGCTGATCGTACGGGGGAACGGCGGGCGCGACTGGCTCGGCGATCGCCTGCGCGATGCCGGCGCCACCGTCGACGCGGTGGAGGCATACAGCCGCACGCTGCCGGAGCCCACGTCCATGCAATGGCAGGCCGTGCGCGATAACCTGAAGCCGGGCGCGCCGCCCTGCGCGTGGCTGCTGACCAGTTCCGAAGCTGTGCGCAACCTCGACGCGCTGGCCCGGTTGCACCTGTCGCCGCAGGAACACGAGCGTCTGAAGCAGATGCAGTGCATTGCGCCGCATGCGAGAATTGCCGCGCAGGCGAACGCGCTGGGCTTCGCCCATGTGCTGCCCGCCGCGCCCGGCGACGCCGGCCTGCTGGCCGCCTGCACGCAGTGGGCCGATGCCCACGCGGGGCCGGCGGAGGCGCTGGTCCGCGCAGATTCATCCGACACCCCGGTGGTGGCCGTCGCTCCGACGCCAACCCCGCGCGCGCCGGTTCCAGATTCCCCGTCAACGAAGGTTGATCGCGTGACGCCAGACACTACGTCCTCCTCTTCTTCAGCCTCCGCAGCCGCTGCGGCATCGGCCCCGCCGCCGCATGTCGCGCCGCCTGCGGCTCCTGCCGCCAGTGCCCCCACCGCTGCGTTCGCACCGCGCCGCATGAACCCGTGGTGGATCGTCGCCGCCGTCATCGTGCTGGCCACCGCGGCCGGCTTCTGGTGGCTGCAACTGCGCGTGGAACATCTGACGCAGGAACTGGCGCGGCGCCAGCAGAACAACGACGCTCTGGTCCAGGAGACCCGGGTGCTGTCCCGCAACGCGCAGGAGACGGTCAAGGAACTCCAGGCCAAGGTCGGCGCGCTGGACGGCCAGGTGGTCGAGACCCGCGACAAGCAGGTGGCGCTCGAGCAGGTCTACCAGGACCTGATGCGCAACCGTGACGACTGGGAAATTGCCGAGATCCAGCAGTTGCTGACCAACGCCGGCCAGCAGCTCCAGCTCAGCGGCAACGTGCAGGTGGCGCTGGCCGCGCTGCAAAGCGCCGACGCGCGGCTCGCGCGGGCCGACAAGCCGCAGTACAACCAGCTGCGCCGGGCCTTGGCGCGCGACATCGCCCGCATGAAAGCCGTGCCGGATACGGACCTGACCGGCGCCGCGATCAAGCTCGATGAGTCGATCAACCAGATCGACGTGCTGCCGCTGCTGTCTGGCGAACGCATGCTCGACCGCACGCCCGGCGAGAACGGCAAGCCCGCCAGCGCGGCGCAAGCATCACAAAATACCCAGCCGACGCCCGAATCCGGCAACGCCTTCGTGCGGCTCTGGCACTACGTGCTGGCCGAAATGGGGCAGGTGATTCGCATCCGCAAGGTGGACGACGCCAACGCGCTGCTGCTCTCCGGCGACCAGGGCTGGTTCCTGCGCGAGAACGTGAAGCTGCGCCTGCTCAACGCGCGGCTGGCGCTGCTGTCGCGCAACGAGCCGGTGTTCCGCAATGACCTCGCCGCCGCCCAGGCGCTGATTTCACGATATTTCGATACCCGCTCGCGCCGCGTGCAGGGCGTGCTGACCCTGCTCAAGCAGGCGCAGGCCAGCGCGGTCTCCGTCTCGCTGCCGACCATGGCCGAGAGCCTTGGCGCGCTGCGTGCCCTGAAGAAGGAGTAGCCATGCGACTTCTGTTCTGGGTAGCGGTCCTGTTCGCCGGCGCCGTCGGGCTGGCGCTGTTCACGCAGTTCAACCACAGCAACGTGGTGCTGTTCTACCCGCCGTACCGGGTGGAAATGTCCCTGAATCTCACGCTGGCGCTGCTATTGCTGCTGTTCTTCGGGGTGTGGACGATCCTGACCACGTTCCGGCACCTCTCCGAGATGCCGCGCCGCGCAGCCGCTTACCGCGAACGCAGCCGCATGAGCAAGGCGCAGGCCGCGCTACGCGAGTCGATCGAAAACCTGTTTGCCGGACGTTTCGCCCGCGCCGAGCGCGCCGCGCGCGATGCCCAGGCGTGGCCGGAACAGGCGCAGACCGCCGCCCTCGTGGGCGCCCGGGCCGCGCACCGGATGCAGGAATCGGACCGCCGCGATGCCTGGATGGCGCAGGTCACGGACCCCGAGCGCGCTCAGGCGCGGTTGGTTTCCATGGCCGAACTGCTAGTCGATGCCCGTGACGCCGAGGGCGCGCTGGAAACCATCGCCCAATTGCAGTCGCAGGGCGGGCGGCAGATCCACGTGCAACGGATTGCGCTGCGTGCGCACCAGCATCTGAAGAACTGGACGGAGGTGCTGCGGCTGGCGCGCTCGCTGGAGAAGCGCAACGCGCTGCACCCGGTGCTGGCGCTGCGGCTCAAGCAGCTGGCGGTGGAGGCGATGCTCGACGAGCGTCGCCATGACGCGGAAGGGCTGTACCACTTCTGGCGCTCGCTGTCGCCCGATGAGCGGCACGCGGTGCGGATTGCCGAGCCGGCAGCGCGCTACTTCTCGGCGCTGGGCCGCCAGAACGAGGCGCGACGCATCGTCGAGGAAGCGCTCCGGGTCAACTGGGACAGCCGGCTCGTGCAGCGCTACGCCGAATGCGCCGAGCCGGGGAAGGCCCTGCCGCAGATCCAGCAGGCCGAGAAATGGCTGGCCGAACATCCGGCCGATGCGGATTTGTACTACACGCTGGGCGTGCTGTGCCTGGGCGAGCAGCTCTGGGGCAAGGCCCAATCGAACTTCGAGCGCGCGCTGAAGTATGCCAACCCGGAAACGCAAGGCCGGCTCCGCGTGCGCACGCATCTGGCGCTGGCCCGGCTGTTCGAGGAAACCGAGCGGCCCGAGGATGCCCAACGGCATTATCGGGAGAGTGCGATGTTGGCGGCCTGAGCCGACGGCTCGCCTCAGTCCTCGTCTTCGGCCAGTTTCGCCCGGGCGGCGGCCTTCGCCTTCGGCGTCTTCACCACCGCATAGCGGGCCAGCGTCTCCTGCCGGGCTACGTCGTGCTGCACGATCGGCCTCGGATAATTCTCACCCAGCTTCACGCCCGCCGCCGCCAGCACATCGTCTGGCGCGGTCCATGGCGCGTGGAGGTACTTGTCCGGCAAGTGCGTCAGTTCCGGCAGGTACTTGCGGATGAACTGCCCGTTCGGGTCGAACTTTTCCGATTGCGTGACCGGGTTGAAGATGCGGAAGTAGGGCTGCGCATCGCAGCCTGTGGACGCCGCCCATTGCCAGCCGCCGTTGTTGGCCGCGAAGTCGAAATCGTTGAGCTGATCGGCGAAATACTGCTCGCCGCGCCGCCAGTCCACGCCCAGATCCTTGACCAGGAAGCTCGCCGTCACCATCCGCAGCCGGTTGTGCATATAGCCGCTCTGGCGGATCTGGCGCATCGCCGCATCCACCAGCGGATAGCCGGTGGACGCCTCGCACCATGCCTGGAAATAGCGCTCGCCGGTCTGCGGGGCGACCCAGCGCAGGCCGTCGTACTCGGGGTGGAACGACTTGCTTTCGGCCACGCGCGGGTGGTGATGCAGGATCATGAAGTAGAAGTCGCGCCAGATCAGTTCCGAGAGCCATACCGCCGCCCCGGCGCTGGCGGCGCCGCCGCGCAGCACGGTCTCGTGGGCGGCGCGGGCGAGGGTGCGGATCGAGATCGTGCCGAAGCGCAGGTGCACGGACAGGTAGCTCGGCCCGCGCAGTGCCGGGAAGTCGCGGCGGTGGCCGTAGTCGCCGATCCGGTCCAGGAATTCGTCGAACAGCGCGTGGGCGCCGTCCGAGCCGGTGGGCATGGCGATCTCGGGCAGGTTGCTCGGCGCGAACCCCAGGTCGGCCAGCGTGGGCAGGTCCCGGCGATAGGGGGCCGGTACCGGCGCCAGTGCGTGGCGGTACTTATCCACAGGGTAGGGGCTCAGGTCGAATGGCTGCACCGTGCGCAGCCACGCGTTCTTGTAGGGCGTGAACACGGCGAACGGGGCGCCCTGGCCGTTCAGGACCTCGTCGGCCTCGAAGATGACCTGGTCCTTGAAGGTGAACAGCAGGCGGGAATCGGCGGCCAGCGCATCGCGCACGGCGGCATCCAGGGCGTTGGCGGACGGTTCGTAGTCGTGGTTGGCGAAGACTGCCTCGGCCTCGAGGGCGGCTGCGAGTTGCGGGATCGCCTCGCGGGCCTTGGCATCGCGCACGATCAGGCCGCCGCCCCACTGGCTCAGGGCCGCGTGCAGCGGAGCCAGCGAGCGCAGGATGAAGTCGACGCGCCGGTCGGCCTGGAGCCCTCGTTCCAGCAGGGGATCGAGGATCTCGCGGTCGAAGACGAACACGCACCATACCTGCCGGCAGTGCTTAAGGGCATAATGCAGCGCCGCGTGGTCGTCGGCGCGCAAGTCGCGCCGGAACCAGACCAGGCCGCGTTCGAACCGTTGTTCGATACGATACGGCGCGCGGCCGGCGGCATCCATCGATTGGGGCTGGGACGATCTTGGCATCGTCGTACCCTAACATATGGATACCCCGGCATCACATCCGCATTTCAGAGCATTCCCATGGCCATGACACTCGATCGAATTCTGCAATCCCAAGGCTTCGGCACGCGCCGTTATTGTGGCGACCTCTTGGCCGCCGGGCTCGTCGAGGTCAACGGCGAGCTATGCGAAGACCCCGGCGCACGCTTCGAGGTGGATGGCCTGCAACTGACCGTGGATGGCGAGGCGTGGCTGGCCTGCACCAAGGCCTACCTGATGCTCCACAAGCCCGCCGGCTATGAGTGTTCGCAGCGGCCGCGACACCACGAGAGCGTCTACAACCTGCTGCCGGTGCCGCTGCGTCAGCGCGAAGTGCAGGCCGTGGGCCGGCTCGACCACGACACCACGGGCCTGCTGTTGCTGACGGACGACGGCCAGTTCATCCACGCCCAGACCTCGCCCAAGCGCAAGGTGCCGAAGTTCTACGAGGTAACCACGGCCGAGCCCGTGACCGAGGCGCAGGCCGAGGCACTCCGCACCGGCGTGAAACTCGACGACGAACCGGCCCCGATCGCCGCCGAAGGCTGCGAGATCACCGGCGAACACAGCCTGCGGCTGACGCTGATCCAGGGCAAGTATCACCAGGTGAAACGCATGGTGGCAGCCGCCGGCAACCATGTGAGCGGGCTGCATCGGAGTGCCATCGGCCGCCTGCAGCTCGACCCGGTCCTGGCGCCGGGCGAATGGCGCTGGCTCACGGCGGACGACCTGGCCGCGCTGAAGCCGGCCGACTGACGGGCCGCATCGACGAACCCTCCGGTGACGGATGCTGCGCAGGCCGGCAGAAAGTTTCGGGCCGACCGGCAGCGATTTGATAAAATGCAGCCATGGCGACGCCCGAAGCTCCAATCAATCTCACGAATCAGTTCCTGATTGCCATGCCCGGCATGGCCGACCCGACTTTTTCGGGTTCCGTGGTCTACCTTTGCGAGCACAACGAACGCGGCGCGCTCGGCCTGGTCATCAACCGGCCGATCGACATCGACATGGCCACGCTGTTCGACAAGATCGATCTCAAGCTCGAAATCCAGCCTGTGGCCCATCAGCCTGTCTACTTCGGCGGCCCGGTGCAGACCGAGCGCGGCTTCGTGCTGCACGATCCGGTCGGTGTCTATGTGTCGTCGCTGGCGGTGCCGGGCGGGCTCGAGATGACCACCTCCAAGGACGTGCTCGAAGCCGTGGCCAACGGGAGCGGGCCGCACCGGTTCCTGCTCACGCTGGGCTATGCCGGCTGGGGCGCCGGGCAGTTGGAGGAAGAATTGAGTCGCAATGGCTGGCTGACCGTCCAGGCCGATCCCGAGATCATTTTCAGCGTGCCGCCCGAAGAGCGGTTCGCCGCCGCAGTGCGCCTGCTGGGCATAGATTTCACGATGCTCTCGGGCGAGGCGGGGCATGCCTGATCAGGCGGGGCGCGCGACGCCCCCGGACGGCACCGTCCTCGCCTTCGACTATGGCGAGAAAAAAATCGGCGTGGCGCTCGGTAATTTCATCACCCGGCAGGCCCGCGCGCTGACCATTCTTCCCAATGTGACCGTGGAAGGCCGCTTCGAGGCCGTGAGCGCGCTGGTGCGCGACTGGACGCCGGTGCAGTTCGTGGTGGGCATGCCGGTCAACCCCGAAGCCGGCCCCGACGATGCCGAACAAGCCTCCATGCGACTTGCGCGCCGCTTTGGCAACCAGTTGAACGGCCGCTTCGACCTGCCAGTGGCCTTCGTGGACGAGCGCTACAGCTCCCGCGCCGCCGCCATGGCTGGGGCGAAGCGCGGCGCGCTGGACGCCGAGGCCGCCCGCATCATCCTGCAACAGTATTTCGACGAGCTTCCGCTATGACCCAGACCTCCACTCCCGACGCCGAGGCGCTCTACCACGCGCTGCGCGACCAGGCCCAGGCGCTGATGCCGGCGGCCGAGCGCGCCAACTGGTCCGTGGCCGGCATCTACTCCGGCGGCGCCTGGATTGCCGAGCGCCTGGCAGCGGACCTGAAGCTCGACAGCCATGGCGTGATCAACGTGGCCTTCCACCGCGACGACTACGCCAAGAAGGGCCTGCACAGCCAGGCCGAGCCGACCACGCTGCCGTTCGACGTGCAGGACCGCAACATCCTGCTGATTGACGACGTGCTGGCCACCGGCCGCACGATTCGGGCCGCCGTGAACGAATTGTTCGACTACGGCCGCCCGGGGCGTGTGGCGCTGGTGGTGCTGGCCGACCGCGGCGGGCGCAACCTGCCGATTGCCGCCGACTTTGCCGCGGCCACCATCGAACTGCCCCAAGACAAGACCCTGGTGCTGTCCCGCCAGGGCGAGGGTGCCGCCACGCGCTTCGCCTTCGCCACCGAAGCCCGTGCCTGACCGCCGCCCCCGACCCTTAACTCCGCAAGCCACCCAGACCGACCCTGCCCGCGCCCGACCTGCCATGACCAAGATGTTCCGCAACCCGCAGCTGACCAAGAATGGCGAGCTGAAGCACCTGTTGTCGATCGAGGGGCTGTCGCGTGACATGATCACGCACATCCTCGACACCGCCAGCCAGTTCGTCTCGCTCTCCGACTCGGACCGCGACGTGAAGAAGGTGCCGCTGCTGCGCGGCAAGAGCGTGTTCAACCTGTTCTTCGAGAACTCCACACGCACGCGCACCACGTTCGAGATTGCCGCCAAGCGGCTCTCCGCCGACGTGCTGAACCTGAACATCAACGCGTCTTCCACCAGCAAGGGCGAATCGCTGCTGGACACGATCAACAACCTCTCGGCGATGTCCGCCGACATGTTCGTCGTGCGCCACGCCAGCTCGGGCGCGCCGTACCTGATCGCCGAGCACGTGGCGCCGCACGTCCACGTGATCAACGCCGGCGACGGCCGCCATGCACACCCGACGCAGGGTTTGCTGGATATGTACACAATTCGTCACTTCAAGAAGGATTTCACCAACCTGACGGTGGCGATCATCGGCGACATCCTGCATTCGCGGGTGGCGCGCTCGGACATCCACGCGCTGACCACGCTCGGCGTGCCGGAAGTGCGCGCGATCGGGCCGCGCACGCTGCTGCCGTCCGGGCTGGAGCAGATGGGCGTGCGCGTCTTCCACAACATGGAAGAGGGCCTGAAGGGCGTGGACGTGGTGATCATGCTGCGTCTGCAGAACGAGCGGATGAGCGGCGCGCTGCTGCCGTCCGCGCAGGAGTACTTCAAGGCGTACGGGATGACGCCGGAGCGGCTGGCGCTGGCCAAGCCCGATGCCATCGTCATGCACCCGGGACCGATGAACCGCGGCGTGGAGATCGACTCCGCCGTGGCCGATGGCTCCCAATCGGTGATCCTGAACCAGGTGACCTTCGGCATCGCCGTGCGCATGGCCGTCATGGGCATCGTCGCCGGTAACAACGACTAAGACGCGCCTCCCAGAACAACCGAACGCCAAGCGACAGAACATGAAGATTCACATCCAGGGTGGCCGCCTGATCGACCCGGCCGCGAACCTCGACGCCGAGCAAGACCTGTTTATCGCCGCCGGCAAGGTCGTCGGCGTGGGCCGCGCACCGGCCGATTTCAACGCCAACAAGACCATCGACGCCCGCGGGCTGATCGTCTGCCCGGGGCTGGTGGACCTCTCCGCGCGGCTGCGTGAACCGGGCTACGAGTACAAGGCGACGCTGGAATCCGAAGTGGCCGCCGCCACCGCCGGCGGCGTGACCAGCCTGGTCTGCCCGCCCGACACCGATCCGGTGCTGGACGAGCCGGGCCTCGTAGAAATGCTGAAGTTCCGCGCCCGCACGCTCAACCAGACCCACGTCTACCCGCTGGGCGCGCTGACGCTGGGCCTCAAGGGCGAGATCCTGACCGAGATGGGCCAGTTGACCGAGGCCGGCTGCGTTGGCTTCAGCCAGGCCGAGATGCCGATCCGCAATACCCAGGTGCTGCTGCGCGCGATGCAGTACGCGCAGACCTTCGGCTACACGGTGTGGCTGCGTCCCGAGGACCCGTTCCTCGGCGGCGGGGTGGCGGCGAGTGGCGCGGTGGCGTCGCGGCTGGGCCTCTCGGGCGTGTCGGTGATCGCCGAGACCGTGCGCCTGCATACGATCTTCGAACTGATGCGCACCACGGGCGCGCGCGTGCACCTGTGCCGGCTGTCGTCGGCTGCCGGCCTGGAACTGGTGCGGCAGGCGCGCAAGGAAGGGCTGAGGGTGTCGTGCGACGTGAACATGCACCATGTGGCGCTGACGGACGTGGACATCGGCTTCTTCAATAGCCAGATGCGCTTCTCGCCGCCGCTGCGCAGTGCGCGGGACCGGGATGCCATCATCGCCGCGCTGGCCGATGGCACCATCGACGCGCTGTGCTCGGACCATACCCCAGTGGACGATGACGAGAAGCTGCTGCCGTTCGACGAGGCCTCACCCGGCGCCACCGGCCTGGAACTGCTGCTGCCGCTGACGCTGCGCTGGGCCAACGAGCACAAGGTGCCGCTGGTGAAGGCGCTGGCGCGCATCACCAGTGAGCCGGCCCGCGTGATTGGCCTCGGTGCCGGCACGCTGGCCACCGGCAGCGCGGCAGACGTCTGCGTGTTCGACCCGAAACAGGTGTGGAAGGTGGAGCGTAGCGCGCTGAAGAGCCAGGGCAAGAACTCGCCGTGGCTCGGCTACGAGATGGAAGGGCGCGTGCGCATGACGCTGGTCGGTGGCCAGATCGTGCACGAAGCGCGCTGATCAGCACGGATCTTAGTCGATCAATATCATCCGAGAGCCCTTACGATGATCTGGTTACGCAAGACGCGCCTCATCCTGCTGATGCTGCGCGGCATGCTGATCTGCGCCACGGTGTTCCCGTGGGCGAGTGTGGCGATGCGCGAGCGGCTGATCCGCAACTGGTCGCGCAAGCTGCTGAAGCTGTGTGGCGTGGAAGTGGAGGTGCAGGGTTTGGCGCCCGGCCAGCCCGCGCCGCGTGGCGCGATGATGGTTGCGAATCACATCTCCTGGCTCGACATCTATGTGATCCATAGCTGGCATCCCGCACGCTTCGTGGCGAAGTCCGAGATCCGTAGCTGGCCACTCGTCGGCTGGCTATGCGAGAAGACCGGCACGATCTTCATCGAGCGTGGACGCAAAAGGGACGCGCACCGGGTGCTCCATCACATCACCGAGGTGATGCGCGACGGTGACTTGGTGTGCGTGTTCCCGGAGGGGACGACGACGGATGGGACGGAGGTGCTGCCGTTCCATGCCAATCTGATGCAGGCCCCAGTGGCGGGCGGGCTGCCGGTGCAACCGGTGGGGCTGCGGTATCTGGACGCAGCCACCGGCGAACCGACGGCGGCGCCGGCCTATATCGGCGATTTGTCGCTGCTGGACTCGCTCGACATGATATTGCGGTCGCCGCCGATCAAGGCGCGGCTGACGCTTGGGCCGCAGCTGATGGCGCAGTCGGCGAGTCGGCGGGAATTGGCGGAGTCGGCGCGGGAAGTGGTTGTTCACCTCGCACAGGGGACGCCGGAGGCTGCCATCGCCGTGGCCGACCGGCTTCACCAGCCCGCGCCGGCACTGGCGCCGGTGTCCGCTGCCATGAACTGAGGTTCACGGCTTCCCCGCTGGCGCGGGGCTGACGGACTCAGGCGAGCGGATCAGAATACTGCGGGCAATCGACCTGGACGATGGTCCGGTCCGCCGGATCGGATGCGAGTCGGGCGGCCGTCAGCTTGCCACCCCAGACACAACCGGTATCGAGCGCCATGAGGTTGGGCCGCGTCATCAGTCCGAGCGTGGACCAGTGTCCGCAGACCACGGTGACATCGGCGGTACGGCGGCCGGGCACATCGAACCAGGGCATGACGCCGTTTGGCGCGCCGCCCGGACCTTCCTTGGTTTTGAGATCCATGACCCCGTCCGCGGAACAGAAGCGGAGGCGGGTGAGGGCGTTCACGACCACGCGGTGGCGGTGGATGCCGGTCAGGTCGTCTTGCCAGCGGTCCGCGGCGTTGCCGAAGACGTTGCCAAGGAAGTCTTCCCAGTTGGGGCCTTGCAATTCCGCTTCCACTTCGCGCGCGAGATCGACGACCTGCGTCGCGGTCCATTGCGGCAGCACGCCGGCGTGGACGATCAGGAAGTCATTCTCCAGGATCGCTAGCGGCTGATGGCGCAGCCATGTGAGTAAGTCATCACAATCGGGGGCGGCGAGGATGTCGTCCAAGGTGTCCGATTTGCTCTTCTTGCGCACCCCGGCAGCGACGGCAAGCAGATGGATGTCGTGGTTGCCCAGCACGGTCCGAGCACGCGGCGCCATGTCCTTGACCATGCGAAGGGTTTGTAGCGAAGCCGGGCCGCGATTGACGAGGTCGCCGGCGAAGCGAAGGGGGGCCTCCCCCGGAAGTTGAGCGAGAAGCGGCGCTAGGGACTGAGCACAGCCCTGCGGATCGCCAATGGCGAACGGGACCGGCGTTGGGTTGGGGAGTTTGGGCATCTTTGCAGGTTGTCCGGAAATTAAGAAGTGCTCGCATTTCCGCGTAATCGTTTTCGCCGAAGGTTACAAGAGGCTACAAAAAGTTGAGGATTGGGCCAGAGCGGCAGGAGTTGCTCAGATAGAATACCGTCACCTCCACAAGGACTAAGCAATCCGCCATCCTGAAAGGGATGAGGCGGTGCCCCGGCTGTTGCCGGACACTCGCAACATATCGATAGGCAGGAGCAAGGTTTTGTCGCACATAATGATTACGGGCGGAGCAGGGTTTATCGGCGCCAATTTTGTCCTCGATTGGCTCAGTGAGCCTGCCGCAGACAGTGTTGTCAACGTCGATAAGCTGACCTACGCCGGCAATCTTAAGTCCCTCGCTGTGCTGGCAGACGATTCCCGCCATATTTTTTCCCGCACGGACATCTGCGACCGGGCAGCACTCGATGCGCTGCTGGCCGAGTATCGTCCGCGCGCGGTCTTGCATTTTGCTGCGGAAAGCCATGTGGATCGCTCCATTCACGGGCCGGCCGATTTTGTCCAGACGAATATCGTCGGCACATTTACCCTGCTCGAAGCGGTGCGGACTTACTGGTCCCGGCTCGATGTAGAGGCGCGGGCGGGGTTCCGCTTCCTGCATGTCTCCACGGACGAAGTCTTCGGCTCGCTCGGCCCCGGTGATCCCCAGTTCTCCGAATCCACAGCCTATGCGCCGAATAGTCCTTATTCGGCCTCCAAGGCCGCGTCGGACCATCTGGTGCGCGCGTATCACCATACGTACGGCCTGCCGGTGTTGACCACCAATTGTTCGAATAATTACGGCCCTTACCATTTTCCGGAGAAGCTGATTCCGCTGATTATCGCCAATGCACTGGCGGGGAAGGTTCTCCCAGTATATGGCGATGGTCAGAATGTCCGCGACTGGCTCTACGTGCGCGACCATTGCTCCGCAATCCGCGAGGTGCTGACGCGGGGCCGACTTGGCGACACTTATAACGTCGGCGGCTGGAACGAAAAAACCAATCTCCAAGTCGTCCATACGATTTGCGACTTGCTCGACGAACTGAAGCCGCGAGCGAGCGGTTCCTATCGCGATCAGATTGCGTTCGTGAAAGACCGGCCAGGCCATGACCGACGTTATGCGATCGACGCGCGCAAACTGGAGCGGGAGCTCGGCTGGAAACCTGCGGAGACCTTCGAAAGCGGATTGCGAAAGACCGTACAGTGGTATCTCGACAATCAGGACTGGGCGCAGGACGTGATGTCGGGCGAGTACCGATCGTGGGTGGCGATGCAATATGCCACGTAAGGCACATCGTGCTCGCGTGGTTCTTGTAACGGGAAGCAACGGGCAGGTCGGTTTCGAGTTGCGCCGAAGTATGGCGGTACTTGGCCATGTGATAGCGGTGGATCGTGCCGCCTGCGATCTGGCCGATGCCGATGCGCTGCAGGCGCTTGTCCGCACGGTGCGTCCGGACGTGATCGTGAACGCCGCAGCCTATACGGCGGTCGACGATGCCGAGACGGACGAGACGCGAGCCTTCGCCGTGAACGCCGCGGCCCCGGGCGTACTGGCGATACAAGCGAAGGCGCTCGGCAGCCTGTTCGTGCATTACTCTACCGACTACGTCTTCGATGGCGCCGCCGACCGGCCCTATGTCGAATCGGATGCGCCGAATCCCTTGTCCGTCTATGGCCGCAGCAAGCTAGCCGGCGAACAGGCCGTCGCCGAGTCCGGCGCAAGAGCTATCGTGCTGCGGACCTCGTGGGTGGCGGGTGCGCATGGCAAAAATTTCGCCCGGAGCATCTTGAAAGCGGCAGCCGAGCGGGATCGGATGGAAGTCATTGCCGACTGTTTCGGCGCACCGACCACGGCAGCGCTCGTGGCGGATGCGACCGCGCATGTCGTGGCGAGGCTTTGGGGGCAGCGCGGGGCTGAGGCCGCGCACGGTGGCGTGTGGCACCTGGCGGCCGCCGGCGAGACGTCGTGGCACGGCTATGCCAGAGAAGTGGTCCGCTATGCGCTGGCGCGGGGCGCGGCGTTGCGGCTGAAGCCCGAAGACATTGCCGCAATTCCAACCTCGGCCTGGCCGCAGCGGGCGCGGCGCCCGGCCAACAGCCGGTTAAACACCGATAAGTTGTGTGAGACGTTTGACATTCATCTTCCGGAGTGGCGGCACGGCGTGCACTACCTGATCGATCAGATACTTTCCTGAACTGGACCATGCGCAAAGGCATAATTCTGGCCGGCGGCTCCGGCACGCGGCTCTACCCGATTACGTTGTCGGTGTCGAAGCAGTTGCTGCCCGTCTTCGACAAGCCGATGATCTACTACCCGCTTTCCACGCTGATGCTGGCGGGGATCCGGGACATCCTGATAATCTCGACGCCCGAAGATACGCCGCGCTTTGCAGAGATGTTGGGCGATGGCAGCAAATGGGGCCTGAGCCTGCAGTATGCGGTGCAATCGTCGCCGGATGGGCTTGCGCAAGCGTTCCTGATCGGCCGTGACTTCGTTGGCAATAATCCTTCGACGCTGATTCTCGGCGACAACATTTTCCACGGCCACGCGCTGATCCGGCAACTCAAGGACGTGACCGCTCGGGAGCGCGGTGCGACCGTGTTCGCCTATCACGTCCACGATCCGGAGCGCTACGGCGTGGTCGAGTTCGATGACCAGTTTCGCGCGTTGTCGCTGGAAGAGAAGCCTGTCCGCCCGCGCTCAAATTATGCCGTGACCGGGTTGTACTTCTATGACAACCAAGTCTGCGATATTGCCGCCGAAATCCGTCCGTCGCCCCGCGGTGAACTGGAAATCACCGATATCAACAAGCGATATCTGGAGTTGTCGCAGCTCGAAGTTGAAGTGCTAGGCCGGGGCTACGCGTGGCTCGATACCGGCACGTATGATTCGCTGCTCGAGGCCGCCAGCTTCATCGCCACGGTGCAGAAGCGGCAGGGGCTCATGGTTGCGTGTCCGGAGGAGATCGCGTTCCGCAACAAGTGGATTGGCGCCGAGGCCGTCGAGCAGATGGCAAATGCCCTGTCGAAGAACTCTTACGGCGCATATCTCCACGGCCTGATCTCGGAAAAATCCCGATGAGTGAGCAACCGGCCCTCCTGGCCACGCCAACCTCGATTCCGGATGTCCTGATCGTGGCGCCGCGGGTGCGCCGAGACGCGCGCGGACATTTCATGGAAAGTTTCAACGCGAAGGTGTTCGAGCAGGTGACAGGCATCCGGCGAGAGTTCGTGCAGGACAACGTGACGCGCTCCTTCAGGCACGTATTGCGGGGCCTGCACTATCAGACGCGCAGGCCGCAGGGCAAGCTGGTACGGGTGACTGCCGGGGAGGTGTTCGACGTGGCCGTGGACCTGCGCCGCGAATCGCCTACGTTCCGGCAGTGGGTGGGAGTGATCCTGTCCGCGGACAATTTCCTCCAACTCTGGGTGCCCGAGGGCTTCGCACATGGTTTCATGGTGATGTCGGATTATGCCGACGTGCATTACAAGATGACGGATTACTACGATCCTCAGTTCGAGGTCGCGATTGCCTGGAACGATGCCGACGTTGGCATCGACTGGCCGGCCACGGAAGCCCCGATCCTGCATGCCCGCGATGCGGCCGCGCCGCCGCTGCGGGATGCCGAGAATCCGTTCTGAGGGAAACCGTGACAGAAGAGTGCCTGCGACAGCATGGTGATTGCCATGACGCACTCGTGAGGGACGAGAGCCATGCGCTGTCGGGCCGCCGCGTCCTTCTCTTCTGCGCCAACACGGCGTGGTCGATGGTCCGCTTCCGGCACGGTCTGCTGGAAGACCTGATCCGTGACGGCTACGAAGTGCATGTGGTGGCGCCGGAAGATAGCGAGGTCCCTGCGCTGCTCGCCATGGGCTGCCGGTTCCATCCGATGGCGATGTCGGCCCAGGGACGCAACCCGATCCAGGACCTCCGCCTCGTAGGGGCACTGCTGGCGCTGTATCGGCGGGTGCGACCGGCGTTGATTTTTCATTACACCATCAAGCCGAACATCTACGGCTCTATGGCGGCGCGGCTGGCCGGCATCCGTTCAATCGCGGTAACTACCGGGCTGGGCTATGTGTTCATCAACCGCGGGATCGTTTCCGTGTTGAGCAAGCTGCTTTACCGCCTTGCACTTCGGTTTTCGGGGCAGGTGTGGTTCCTGAACCAGGAAGACCGCATGGCGTTCGAGTCCGCTGGGCTGGTGGACGGCAGGAAGTGCACGGTTTTACCGGGCGAGGGCATCGACCTGGACTTTTTCGCGCCGCCGGCGCAGCCGGACGAGCCGGCGCCGGACCAGTTTCGATTTCTGTTGATCGCCCGGATGCTATGGGACAAGGGCATCGGCGAGTACGTGGAGGCGGCGCGTGCATTGAGGGCGCGCCATGCGCACATGCGCTTCCTGCTGGTGGGTCCGCCCGGGGGAGAGAACCCGAGCGCGATCGCCCAGCGGCAGGTCGATGCCTGGGTAGCGGAGGGGGTGATCGAGTATCTTGGCGTCGCGCGCGATATCCGACCCGTGATCGGCGCAGCGCACTGCGTGGTGTTGCCGTCGTACCGGGAGGGGATTCCCCGGGCCCTGCTCGAGGCGGCCGCAATGGGCCGCCCAGTGATTGCCACGGCGGTGCCTGGTTGCAAGGATGTCGTGGATCATGGCGAGACAGGCCTGCTCTGCCGCGCACGCGATGCCGCGGATTTGGAGGCCAAGATGGAAGAGATGCAGCAACGGGACCTTGATGCCTGGCGCCGCATGGGCAACGCCGGGCGGGCCAAGATGGCATCGAGCTTCGACGAGCGTTATGTCATCGCGCACTATCGGAAGGTCATTCGCGCCCTAGTCTAGCGGCACGGGCGGCACAACGGGCACGACGAGTGCAGATAAATTCGCTTCATGCATGAAGTGAATTTATCTGCACGGCCTTTATGTTAAAGTTTCATGTTATCGGGAAGCCGAAGTCGGCGATTGCTATGACATTTGTTCCTGTGATTCTTTCGGGCGGAGCCGGTACGCGACTCTGGCCGGTATCGCGCGAGCTGCACCCCAAGCCGTTCATTCGGCTTTCGGACGCGCAGAGCCTGCTGCAGAAGACATTTCTGCGGGCCACCGCGTTGCCGGATGTCGCCGAGGTTCTCACGGTGACGAACCGCGACCTGTTTTTCAAGACGGAGGACGAGTACCGCGAGGTTAACGCGCAGGGCGTGGCGACGTCCTACATTCTTGAGCCGTTCGGACGCAACACAGCGGCGGCGATCGCTGCCGCCGCGCTCGACGTGGCGGAGCGCCATGGCGACGATGCAATCCTGCTGATCCTGGCCGCCGACCATGTCATTCGCGACCAGGAAGCGTTCGGCGTTGCGATTGCCAGCGCGCGCGCGCTGGCCGCGAAAGGTGCACTAGTCACGCTCGGCATCCATCCCGACGGGCCTGAAACCGGCTATGGCTATATCGAGGCCGATGGGTCCGCCGTGCGCCGCTTTGTAGAAAAGCCATCTCACGAAAAGGCCGTGGAATATTGCGCCAGCGGTCACTATTACTGGAACGCCGGCATCTTCTGCTTTACCGTCGGGACCGCGCTGAAGGAATTGGAAGCCCATGCCCCGGACGTCCTGCACGCGGTGCGCGAATGCATGAACCGGTCGAAGCAGCTACGCGGCGAACACCTGATCCAGCGAACGTTGGACGCCGTGGCGTTCGAACAGGTGCCGAACATTTCGATCGACTACGCGCTGATGGAGAAATCTTCGTCCGTGGCAGTCGTGCCCTGCGAGATCGGCTGGAGCGACGTGGGCTCTTGGAGCGCCATCAGCGACCTGTCCAGCGCAGACGACTGCGGCAACCGCGTGGAGGGGGAGGCGCTGCTGCACGATTCGTCGAATTGCTATGTGCGCAGCGAGGACCGTCTGGTCAGCCTCGTGGGTGCCACCGACCTCATCGTCGTGGACACTGCCGACGCCTTGCTGATCGTGGACAAGACGCGTGCGCAGGACGTCAAGGAAATCGTCCGGCAACTTAATTCCCAAGGCCATGCCGCCAGCCGCATCCACCGTAAGGTGCACCGCCCATGGGGCACGTATACCGTGCTTGAGGGCGGTTCCCGCTTCAAGATCAAGCGGATCGAGGTGAAGCCCGGTGCTTCGCTGTCGCTACAGATGCACTATCACCGCAGCGAGCATTGGATCGTCGTGAGCGGCATGGCCAAGGTGATCAACGGTGAACGGGAATTGCTGGTCAACACCAACGAATCCACCTATATTCCGGCCGGCAACCGTCATCGGCTCGAGAATCCCGGCAAACTGCCGCTCGTCATGATTGAAGTTCAGTGCGGGGACTACCTGGAGGAGGACGACATCGTCCGCTTCGAGGATTCTTACGGCCGCGCTTAAAGACAATACAGGATACGCAATGAAGAAGGTCGCCCTTATTACAGGCATCACCGGTCAGGACGGCGCCTACCTCGCAGAACTGCTGCTCGAGAAAGGCTACGAGGTGCATGGCATTAAGCGCCGCGCCTCGCTGTTCAATACCGACCGCATCGATCATCTGTATCAGGACCCGCACATCGATCAGCGGAATTTCATCCTCCATTACGGCGATCTGACGGATTCCACGAACCTGATCCGCATCATCCAGCAAGTACAGCCGGACGAACTGTACAATCTTGGCGCGCAGTCGCACGTGGCCGTATCGTTCGATAGCCCGGAGTACACCGCCAACAGCGATGCGCTTGGGACCCTGCGCCTGCTGGAAGCGATCCGTATTCTGGGCCTCGAGAAGAAGACGCGTTTCTACCAGGCATCCACATCGGAACTCTACGGTCTGGTGCAGGAGATACCGCAGAAGGAAACCACGCCGTTTTACCCGCGCTCGCCCTATGCCGTGGCCAAGCTCTATGGCTACTGGATCACGGTGAATTACCGCGAGTCGTACGGCATGTACGCGTGCAACGGCATCCTATTCAACCATGAGTCGCCGCTGCGCGGCGAGACGTTCGTCACCCGCAAGATCACGCGCGCCATCAGCCGTATCGCGCTGGGGCTGCAGGACTGCCTCTACCTTGGCAACCTGAACAGCCTGCGCGACTGGGGCCACGCGCGCGACTATGTAGAAATGCAGTGGATGATGCTGCAGCAGGAAAATCCCGAAGACTTCGTCATCGCCACCGGTGTGCAGTACTCGGTGCGTGACTTCGTGCGCGTGGCCGCCGCTGAGCTTGGCATCGTCATGCGCTTCGAAGGCGAGGGCGTAGACGAAGTGGGTATTGTGGACAGCGTGGACGCGCAAAAGGCAACCGCCGCCGGGATCAGGGTCGCTGCGGGAGAGACCGTCGTGCGCGTGGATCCGCGCTACTTCCGTCCGTCGGAAGTTGAAACGCTGCTCGGTGACCCCACCAAGGCGCGCCAAAAGCTCGGCTGGACGCCGCGCACCACCTTCGCCGAACTGGTCAGCGAAATGGTGGCCGCCGATTTCGATCTGGCGCGGCGCGACAGCCTCGTCAAGGAAGCCGGCTTCAAGGCATTCAATTATCACGAGTGAAGACGGCCATGCAAGCTCACGACAAGATCTATGTTGCCGGCCATCGCGGCTTGGCGGGCTCGGCGATCGTGCGGCGGCTGCGCGCCTCCGGCTACGACAACCTGCTGTTCCGTACTCACGCGGAACTCGACTTGACCGACCAGGCTGCCGTCGATGCTTTCTTCGCTGCGGAACGTCCAGAGTATGTGTTCCTGGCCGCGGCCAAGGTTGGAGGTATTCATGCCAACAACGCCTATCCGGCCGAGTTCATCCGCGACAACCTCGCTATCCAGACCAACGTCATCCATTCGGCTTGGCAGCACGGCGCCACCAAGCTGCTGTTTCTCGGCTCGTCTTGCATCTACCCGAAGTTCGCGCCGCAGCCGATGCCGGAGAGCTGTCTGCTGACCGGCGAGCTGGAGCCCACGAACGAGTGGTACGCAGTGGCCAAGATCGCCGGCATCAAGATGTGCCAAGCCTATCGGCGCCAGTATGGGTTCGATGCAATCTCGGCAATGCCGACGAATCTTTACGGGCCCGGCGACAACTTTGATCTGCAAAACTCTCACGTGCTTCCTGCGCTGCTGCGTAAGTTCCACGAAGCGAAGGCGGCCGGAGACGAAGAGGTGGTGATGTGGGGGACGGGCACGCCTCGCCGCGAGTTCATGCACGCCGACGACCTGGGCGATGCACTGACATTTTTAATGCAGCAATACTCGGACGAGGGCATCGTCAACGTTGGGGTTGGGGCTGATGTGACAATTCGCGAGCTGGGCGAAATCATCCGGAACGTGACGGGATACCAAGGACGTATTGTTCAGGACCTTGGCAAGCCAGATGGCACGCCACGTAAGCTGATGAATACAGATCGCCTCAGCTCGTTGGGCTGGCGTGCGCGCATTGAACTAAAAGACGGGGTAGCAGCCACCTATCAGTGGTTCCTGGATCACTACAACAAATAGCCTTTTGGCTCAGGGAAAAATGTTTCATGACCCTGCGCCGAAGGGATGGACTGCAGTTTGTGGGAAATTGGATGAGTGCGAGCGACAACATAACCGTCCTGGCCAATGGCCGGTCTGCAAAAGACTATTGGACGGATTTCTTCATGCATCGCGAGTTGCTTTACTTCCTCGCGTGGCGCGACATTCTGGTCCGCTACAAGCAGACGCTCATCGGCGCGGGTTGGGTCTTGATTCGCCCGTTGCTGACAATGCTGGTCTTTACCGTGGTCTTTGGCAAGATCGCGGGTTTGTCGTCGGGGCCGATTCCATACTCGCTTGTGGTGTTCGCGGGCATGCTGCCATGGTATTTCTTTTCGAGTTCCCTGACAGATTGTAGTAATAGTCTGGTAACTAATGCCCAGCTACTATCGAAAGTTTATTTTCCACGCCTGATCGTGCCGTTCAGCACGATGCTGGTCAGTCTGGTCGACTTCACGATTTCCGGGGTTCTGCTGGTCGGCCTTATGCTCTGGTTCGGGCACTGGCCCGACTGGCATATGCTATTCCTTCCGTTCTTCGTTGTTCTGGCGGCCACATTCTCGATGGGACTAGGACTTTGGGCCGCAGCCCTGAACGTGCGGTATCGGGATTTCCGTCACCTCATTCCGTTTTTCCTGCAACTAGGCATCTATGTTTCACCGGTCGGCTACTCCGCGGAGCTGATTCCCGAGAAGTGGCGTCTGTTGTATTCGCTCAACCCGATGGTGGGAATCATTGCCGGTTTCCGTTGGAGTATTCTTGGCGGGGATACACAGCTTTACTGGCCGAGCGTTGTAATAGCCGCGTTCGCGGGAGTGTTGCTGACTTTCACCGGGATTCGCTATTTTCGAAAAGCCGAAGCCAGTTTTGCGGATGTGATCTGAACCATGACAGCTGCAATCAAGGTAGAAGACCTTTCAAAGAAGTATCTGATTAACCATCTGGTTGGCAATCAGCCTCGCTCGATTCGAGAGGCCTTGGGCCGTAAGCTTGCAAGAGTGCTTCCATTTGGCGCCGGACATGCGCGCAATGCCGTGATGGATGAAGGCGAATCGACAACCACAGAAGAATTCTGGGCGCTGCGTGACGTCTCCTTCGAAATCAAGGAAGGCGAGCGCATTGCCGTGATCGGCGGGAATGGGGCGGGAAAATCCACGCTGCTGAAGATCCTGAGCCGCATCACCGAACCGACTCGAGGACAGGTCACCATTCGCGGTAAGGTTTCCAGCCTGCTCGAGGTCGGTACAGGGTTCCACCCGGAATTGACCGGCAGGGAGAATATCTTTCTGAATGGCGCCATCCTCGGGATGCCGCGGGCCGAGATCCTGCGTAAGTTCGACCAGATTGTGGGTTTCTCGGGCGTCGAGAAATTTATCGATACGCCAGTGAAGTACTATTCGAGCGGCATGTATGTCCGGCTCGCGTTTTCAGTATCCGCGTGGCTGGATCCGGATATCTTGATCGTTGACGAGGTCCTGTCCGTGGGCGATCAGGCTTTCCAGAAGCGGTGCATGGATAGGATGCGCGAACTGACCGGATCTGGCCGCACTGTGCTGTTCGTCAGTCATAGCATGGCCGCGGTGAAGTCGATGTGCGAGAAGGCGTTGTATTTGAAGAAGGGCGAGGTTGTTTCGTTTTCGCCTGTCGAGGATGCCGCCACAGCGTACGTTCGCACCCTCGCTGATGAAACGGAGACAGGGGCTTGGCATAAGGCACAATTCCAGTTTCCGGACCCCGATATCAATGTGCAGATCGATTGCGCGGACTACGTGACGTGTCTGGGGGGCGGCATTCGGGATCACGACGGCAAGGAAACCGCCCACCTCGACATCGACAAGCCGTTCAGCATTGCATTGCGATATCGCGTCAACAAGGATGTGCCGTATAGGGTTGTTCCCAACTTCCACTTCTACGATGAGTCTGGAGGGCGCGTGTTCATTGCATTCCCAGAAGCCACGCCGCCAAATATGGCTGGTGAGTATGAAGTGGTCTGTCATATCGATCCCTTTCAGTTCAATACGGGCCGCTTTAATCTCATGCCCGCCCTAAGCAGCTACGAGCTTGAGAATCCGCTGCATTTTGCGTTGGAGAACGCGTTGCGTTTCGAGGTCTACGAGCCGGGGTTGATCGATCCGCGCCGCCATGGCTGGACCGGCGGACTCCCGGGTGTTTCCCGGCCGCGTTTGAAATGGGATTGTCACAAGCTCTGAGGGCGCCGTACGCATGTTTAGAAAAATCCTGGGAACACTTCGCGGTAGAGAGTCAAATACGAACCCTGCGCTTGCGGGCGAAGTACGCGACCATATCAGCGAAGGACGCCGCTCCTTCGCGCAAGCCGGCGAGGACATGATTGTCGACTTCGTCTTTCGGGCCATTGGCATCGACATGCCAAGCTATCTCGATATCGGTGCTCACCATCCCACTCGGCTCAGCAATACACATTTCTTTTACACCCAGGGTTGCCGTGGCGTAAATGTCGAGCCGGATCCGGATCTGTTCGACGCGTTCCTTGTGGAGCGTCCTGAAGACGTTAACCTCAATGTCGGGATTGGTGAGGGGAGCGTGTCGGCGTTGCCGTTTCATGTAATGTCTACGCGAACCTTGAACACGTTTTCAAGTGCGGAAGCGGCCAGGTACGAGGGCACGGGCTTACATCGTGTCGAGAAGATTATCGAGGTGCCGGTCGTCAGCATCAACACGGTCATCGAGACCCATTTCGGTGCGTCATCGCCTGATTTTGTGTCTGTCGACGTGGAAGGTCTGGACATTGAGATTGTCAAGAGCCTTGACCTAAAGCGGTTCAGGCCAGCCGTGATTTGCGTGGAAACATTGACATTCAGTGAAACCCGCGAGGAAGAGAAGATCCCGGAAATTGGCGACTATCTTGCCGCGCAGGGCTATTTCGCCTACGCAGATACCTATATCAACACGCTGTTCGTCGATCGGGCGCGGTGGAAGGGCAATTGACTGCCGTCGTTATTCAATGCGTTGGCGTCGGGATGAAGGAAGATGAAGAAAATGATGTCCAAAATGGCTGCATCCGTGCAGCGATTGCTGTTGAAGGCAGTCACGTATTCCGCGGAACGCGGTGTCCGGATGCAGCCGGAAGATGTTGTACCGCTCTTGGCGACTTTGGTGAAGGCTCAACCGGGCCTTGCTGCTTCGGTGGGCCAGCAACTCGCTTCCGATGACGCCGGGCAGGCGCAAGCGCTGTTGCAAGGCGTGCTTGGCGATCCCGGTAATCGCGCGGCCGCGCGGGAGGACATGGACCAACTCATCAATTTTTCGGCGTACTGGCGCGATGATTGGGTCGCGAGGAAAGCCGCAGAGATGCCGACGGGCGCGCGCGTGCTGGACGCCGGGGCAGGCCAGTGCCGCTACAAACCGTTATTCGCGCATACGGCTTACAAGGCGCAAGATTTCGCACAGTACCAAGGTAGCGTGGACGGACCGCTGCGGGAAACTTGGGACTACGGCGCCATCGATTACGTCTGCGACATCACGAATATCCCGGTTGATACAGGGGTGTTCGATGTGGTGCTCTGTACGGAGGTACTGGAGCATGTACCTGATCCCATTAGTGCATTGCGTGAACTTGTCCGGGTCACGACCTCCGGCGGGCGCCTGCTATTGACAGCACCGCTGGGCAGTGGCATCCATCAGGAGCCCTATCATTTCTATGGCGGATTTTCGCCATATTTCTACGAGCGTTACCTCGCCGACTTTGGTTGCGAGATCGTTGAAATTAAGCCGCTGGGCGGATTGCTGCGCCACGTGGCCCAGGAGGTACATCGTGCCGGGCGGACACTGACCGAACTGCAAAACGGGGTGACGCCGGCGCAGTCCTATGTGCTGATGGACTGGCTGCCAAGGCTACTGAGCCAAGCAGAGAATGACTGCCTAATCGAGCAGTTTACAGTTGGTTATATGGTCGAAGCGCGAAAGCTTCCCATCGCTTAGTCGGATTACAGTTCATCGTCATGTCGAAAATCATTACCAAACTGATAGGTGGCCTCGGCAATCAGATGTTCCAGTATGCTACGGGGCGCGCACTCGCCCATCGACTGGACGTGCCGCTTTCGCTCGATGCATCGGGGTTCGAGCACTATGATCTGCGACGCTATGAGCTCGGCGAGCTGGCCATCTGGGCCACCGTCGCCTCCGAGGAAGAACTCGCGCAAGCGGGCGTTACATCGCGGCCACATTCGCTGGCTGACCGGGCGATGAAATTCCTCGGTGTGCGGCGCCCAGCCAACGTAATACGAGAAGCCACGTATGCCTATGACGAACGTCTGGAGTATGCGGGCGCGCCAGCGTATCTGGATGGCTATTGGCAGAGCGAGCGCTACTTCAGCGGCATCGCGGATCTGCTGCGACAGGAGTTCTCGTTGAAGGCTCCCGTGAATGATGTCAATGCGGCGCTGGCGCGGCAAATCGGTGCAGCAGGCAGCAATGCGGTGTCCTTGCATATCCGTCGCGGCGATTATGTCAGCAACGCACAAACTGCCCAGTATCATGGCGTCTGCTCGCTCGACTATTACCGGGCAGCGGTCGATCACGTGGCAGAACGCATCGATGTACCGCATTTCTTTGTTTTTTCCGACGACCATGCATGGGTCAGTCAGAACTTCCGGCTCGACCATGCCGCGACGCTTGTCGATGTGAATGATGCCGACCACGGTGCCTGGGATATGGCGCTGATGAAAGCGTGCCGTCACCACATCATTGCCAACAGCTCATTCAGTTGGTGGGGTGCGTGGCTCAATCCCCATGCGAATAAAATCGTCGTGGCACCCGAACGCTGGTTCAGCGGGGCGTCGCACGATACGAGCGATCTGATTCCGGCTTCTTGGAGTCGACTATGACGACACCTCTCATCAGCGTGGTCTTGCCCGTCTATAACGGGGCGGCGGATGTTGAAAGAGCCGTCGGCAGTATCCTGACGCAAACGTGCGACGACTTTGAGCTTATCCTGATCAATGATGGCTCGAAGGACAACTCGGCTGACGTGCTTGAATCTATGCGAGATCCGCGGATTCGCCTGTTTCATCAGGGCAACATAGGACTGGCCGGCACATTGAATCGGGGCATCGGGCTAGCGCGTGGTCGTTATATCGCGAGGCAGGATCAGGATGATCTTTCGCATCCCGAGCGCTTTGCCCGACAGGTGGAATTTCTCGAGCGCCATCCAGAACATGGCCTGCTCGGTTCCGCGGCCGAGATCTGGGTCGGTGACGCGCCCACTAATCGCACGCACGATCATCCGATTGACCATGGCGCCTTGAGCTTTGAACTCCTGTTCAACAATCCGTTCGTGCATAGTTCGGTAATGGTGCGCAAGTCGGCGATCGAGGCGGTAGGAGGATATACCACCGATCCTGCCCGACAGCCGCCGGAAGATTATGAGCTTTGGTCGCGCATGGCGCGGCACACACGCGTGGCCAATCTGCCGGAGCGGTTGCTGGTATATCGCGAAGTAGCCGCTAGCATGTCGCGCACGGGACCAAATCCTTTTCTAGAGCGTCTGGTGCTGATCTGCGCGGAGAATCTTGCTGCGGTGCTGGGTTACAAGGAGCCCCCAGTGGAAGTTCTGGACGTGGCTGCCCTCACGCATTCCGCCCTGCATCGATTGTCCCCGCATCCCGATATCGAACGTATGTGCCAAGCGGTGCATGCCGCCGGGGAAAGACTGGCGAGCGAGTCGCCCCATTCCGATGTACCCCGCCGCCTGGCATCGCGCATTGAGAGCTTGCGCCACCAATACTTGATGCACAAGCACAACATGCATTGGGCTCGACCGATTGCGCGCAAGTTGCGCGCAATCGGTCGGCAACTCGGCGTTTTGCCACGCTGAGCGGGGGGCGAGGAATGCGATTACTGTTCTGCTGCGAATTCTATTTTCCGAGCGTAGGCGGGGTGCAAGAGGTCATGCGCCAGATTGCTGAGCGACTCGTCATGCAGGGGCATGACGTCACGGTCGCCACTACGCGGTTGGCGGAGCGGAACTTTTCGGCTCACAAGGGCGTGAAGATCGTGGAGTTCGGCATTACGGGCAACACGGTGCGTGGCATTCACGGGGAGGTGGAACGCTATCTCGAGTTCGTGACCGCCTTCGACGGTGATGCGATCATGATCAAGGCCGCCCAGCAGTGGACTTTTGACGCGCTCTGGCCAGTACTGGACCAGATCCGTGTGCGCAAAGTATTTATACCCTGCGGTTTTTCGGGCCTCTATGAGCCATCCTATACCGAATACTTCAAGGCGCTGCCCGACGTACTCAGGCAGTTCGACCATCTGATCTTCTACGCGGAGCGATATCGCGACATCGATTTCGCGCGTGAACATCGTCTCGCGCCGTGCACCATCCTGCCAAATGGGGCAAGTGAGATCGAGTTTCTTGTGCCAAAGGATCCGGATTTCCGCCGGCGCCATGGCATTCCTGAGGAAAGTTTTGTTTTTCTCACGGTTGGCAGCATGACGGGCGTGAAAGGGCACAAAGAAATTGCTGAAGCGTTTGCCCGACTTCGCAGCGATCGCAGACATGTCACACTAATCCTGAACGGCAATCCGCCACCTGCTCCCGCCGTGATGATCACGGAAGGGCCTCGTGCCGGAGCCCAGTTCGTTGAGAGCAGCGGCACCAAGCGAGTACTCGCCTTCATCGGTCGCCGAATTCGGCGGGTGGCGGGCTTGGCTTGGCGGTCGATCAGTGTGTTGCGGCGGGAAGGTTTGCCTGGCGTAAGGTCACGCATCTCCGCATTGGCTGTGGCGCAACTGGAAGATATTGGACGTTTGCAGTGGGTACCGCGAAACTGGCGCAAATCTGCGGACCCTATTGGCTACTGGACGGAGCGTGCCGGCGGGCAGGCAAACAAGTACGTGCTCAAGGTTGACCTTGGACGCCAGGAACTGGTCCAGGCGTACATGAATGCAGATCTGTTCGTGTTCGCCTCGAATATCGAGTACTCACCGCTGGTGCTATTTGAAGCCACCGCAGGCGGCACCCCCTTTCTCTCAGTGCCGGTGGGGAATGCGGAAGAGATTGCGCGATGGACGGGCGGCGGTTTCATCTGCCCCGCGCCGAAGGACGAGCGGGGATATACGCGCGCCGATCCGCAGCAGTTCGCGGCGGAGATGAAGCGATTGATGGACGAGCCGGAGGCGTTGTCGGAAGTTGGCCGCGTGGCGCGCGAACAATGGATGAAGCAGTTCACATGGGCCCGCATCGCGGAGCGGTACGAGTCTATTCTGCGTGGATCTGAAGCGGAGCATCGCCTGGATAGCACCGCTGAGCGGTCTGTGACGTAAGGAACGCGGTTGTGAGCGTGAAAGTAATGAAGGTGAATCGATGATGCGTTGTTGTGTGATTGGTGGCGCCGGCTTTATCGGCACTTGGCTCGTCCGCGAACTCTTGGCGTCTGGGCGTGAGGTGAGCGTGCTCGGCCGACGGCCGACGCGGCCTGTTCACTTGCCCGAGGCGGCTCGCTATGTGTCGGTTGGCCAAGGAGAGGTGGACTGGAGTGCCCAACTCGCGGACGCGCACGAAGTTATCGACCTTGCGTACGCGACCGTGCCGAAAACGAGTTATGCGGATCCTGTCTTCGACATCCTCGCCAATCTTCCCCCTACAGTCGGCTTGCTGGAAGCCGCATGCCAGTTGCCGTTGCGCAAGATGGTCATGGTATCTTCGGGCGGCACAGTCTATGGCCACGCGTCCACACTGCCTATCGTGGAATCCAGCCTGACCAACCCGGTCTCGCCTTACGGCATCACGAAGCTCACGCAGGAAAAGTATTCGCTTATGTTCCATCGGCTGCATGGCGCTCCAATCAGCATTGTGCGACCCGCGAACGCTTACGGGGTGGGGCAGCAGCCATTCACGGGACAGGGGTTCATTGCGACGGCAATGGGCGCGATTTTGAGTCAGCAGGATGTCACTATATTTGGCGATTGCGGCACGATTCGCGACTATATCCATGTCGCCGATGTCGCACGCGGCATCATGGCCGTCCTCGACAGCGGAGCTGTAGGGGAAATTTACAACCTGGGCTCGGGTGTGGGTAGAAACAACCTTGAAGTAATGCGAGGGATCGAGCCGTTGGCTGCGGCCAGCAACTTGCCGATGCGGATTCGCCACGAGCCGGCGCGGCAGTTCGATGTATCGGCAAATGTGCTGGATAGCAGCAAGCTGCAGGCGTGCACAGGGTGGGTGCCGGACGTTGACTTCCAGCAAGGCCTGTCGGCAATGTGGGACGCCATTTCCAGCGACGTGGCGCGGCGGCAATGAGGGAGTGGAGCTGAGCCATGGGACCAACGATATCCATCCTTCTTCCAGCCTTCAATGCCGGGCAGACGCTGGGCTTGGCTTTGCGCTCGCTGTGCGGGCAAACGTTTTCGGATTTCGAGATCCTGGTGCTCGATGACGGCTCGGACGACGATACGGTTGATATTGCGCAGTCCTTCTCCGATCCGCGAGTGCGTGTTATTCGAGACAGGCGCAGATTGGGCTTGGCGCGTCGCTTGAACATGGGGATTGAATTGGCGCAAGGCCGTTATATCGCGCGGATGGACGCCGATGACGTGAGTTTCCCGGAGCGGCTGGCGCGCCAGGTGGCTTTCCTTGAAGCACATCCCCACATCGACCTAGTGGGATGTCGGGCAGTGGCGTTCCGTACAGACGGGGAGGTGCTTGGCCTTCTGCCGTTCGCGGGCACGCACGAGGCAATGTGCGTGCGGCCGTGGCGAGGTATTCCCTTGCCGCATCCCGGCTGGATGGGTCGTCGCGAGTGGTTTACGCGCTTTCGCTACGGCTTGCCGGAGGTCATGCGCGCAGAGGACCAGGAGTTGCTACTGCGCAGTCATCGCGAAAGCCGCTTTGCGTGTCTCGAGGACGTATTACTTGGCTACAGGCAAGGCTATTTCAATTTACGCAAGACGTTGTTGGCCCGTCGGTCGTTGCTGGGGGCGCAACTGAAGTACTTCATGGGGCAACGGCAGATCTCGTATGCAGCAGGCGCGCTGGCACTGACTGGCGCGCGTGTTGCGGTAGATTTGCTGGCTGCGTTGCCGTTTGCCGGCCGTCTTTACTTCATGCGCATGTCGGAACACGCGCCATTGGAAGTGGTTGCCACGCTTCGCAGCAGTCTGGAGCGGTGCGCGACGCCCGGCGGCAAGCGATAGGCTTTACAGTCAGCGCCTGTACTCAGGCATGCCTGTGCAGCTTCCGGAATACCGCACCATACAATCGTGCAAATGCCGCAGTTGTGCGCCCGCCGACATACCAGCACAGCATCAGCAGCGCGTTGCATCGAGCATCTGCGTGTTTCAGTACTTTCCGATTCTTCCACAGAAACCGCGCGGTGTTATAGAGCGCATAGGCCTCATACGACAACCGGCCCCGTCCGCGTGCGCCGCCTGTCGCTTGGGATGGGGGCAAGTTAATTTGTAGGGCGCGAGGTTCATAGGTGATGGTCAACCCGCGCGCACGGCAGCGCACCAAGAAGTCTGTCTCTTCGCGATAGCAGTTGCCGATATAGCCCGTATCGAAGTCCAGGGCCTTGGCTGCATCAGCGCGGATCAAGAACGATGCGTGGCACACAGGCACTTTCAGCGGACGCGCGGCGTTTGCGGCAAAGTCGAACTGAAGTCGGCTGAGATTCACCACATCGTCTACTTCGGTCGCTACCGTTCGGCGTGCGATGACCGCGCTTTCGCTATCCTGGTCATCACGCAGATACAGTGCAGAGGCGCCGACGATATCGCTTGACGTCTCTCTTGCCGTGCTCAGAAGAATGTCAAGTGCACCGGGACTCAGGCAAGAGTCATCGTCGCCAAAGTAGACGAACTCGGTAGTTGCCAGCGCCTTGCCACGATTCTTTGAAGTCGTCTGCTTGCTATTCACCTCGTTACGAAGATACGTGATCCGCGGGTAGCGCCGCATGAGTTGACGCGCCACTTCCGGTGTATCGTCGGGCGAACAATCATCCACGAGCACCAGTTGCGCCACTTCGGCCTGCAGATACGTCGGGATTGTCTCAGCTAGCAAATGCGAGCGCTTGTAGGTCGGAATGACAACAGTGACTTTAGGCTGGTTCTCTGGCATGGACCTTTGCAATGATGAATACGAGTCCGGCAAACAGCATGGCCTTCAACAGCGGGACCAAGAAGAAGAATTGGTTCTCGCGCGGTAACAGTAGGAAAAAGGGGAGCGTGGCGGCAAAAACGAACAATCCACGAGGAGAAGCTTTCGCTGCCTGGTAGAGGAATCGCAGGCAGCCGCCGGTGAAGAGACCGGCAATCAGTGGGCCAAACAGTTCCGAGTAAAGCATGGACTCAGCGACGGCGGAACCGCCCATGCCCTTGCCGTTCAGGTACATCTCAGCATCGACGATGAACGAGATACGGTGTGCGAGACTCGTGGTGTGATGGGCGAAGTCGATGGTCTGGACCACGGCCATGTCGCCGAAAAAGCGATGGTAGCCATCAATGAACAGGGCAAAGGTCGAATTCAGGCCGTCGAGCACTGGCGTGAACTGCCCAAGGTGCTTGATTGTGGAAACAACGAAGATTAGCGACACGCCCTGGCCGTAGAAGAAGCCAAAGAGCGTTTCGAAGGGGTCAGCGGAGAAGACTGTTCCGATCGGCATGCCTATGCGGACGCGGCCTACTATGTCGGCGAGCACGGCGAGGCCGACGCCGGCGGCCACCGTTTTCCAACCTGAGACGCGGATACCCTGCGTGGAAATCAGGAGCCAGGTCAGGCAAAGGATCTGCGCCATGGGAATCCCGCGAGCACCCTTGAACATTTCCATCACACACAGGAGCAGGCCGAGGCCGTAGGCGACGAGCGCTTGGCGCCGCGTCGGCCGCGACGCAAGGTAGGCGAACGCGCAGAGGATCATCCAGCCGCCCAGCGCGTACAGCAGGCCCCCCGGGCCGCCATACTTGTACATGGACAGGTAGTCGCCGCTCTTCCAGGTGTTGAGATTGACATACAGCCGGTACGTGGCGAAGGGCAGCAACAGCAGCCCAGCACCGAGTGCAAAGCGGCCCAGCGCCGCATCGTGCCTCAACTGAAATTCTCCCAGTTTGCCTGCCGTCAGCACAATGCCGCATAGGAAGAGGGAGATCGCGGCCAATGCCTGGGCCAACATGGCGTCGTCCATTGGGCCCATCAGGAACCAGTCGCCATATCGATAATCGGCCCAGCCGAAGAAATAGGTAATCACGAACCGGCTCAGCAGAAACAGGGCCGTCGTGAGGCAAAGCAGGCTAGTTGGGTTGATCCGGCTCGATGAGGCCTGACTAGCCCGTGCAATACAGACGAGAAGCGACAGTGCGGTAATCGGCGCCTGTACGTCCAGGCTGCCGAAGGCGCCGCTGACCAGATTGGCCATGGCCATCGCCAGCGTGGCAATCAAAAGCATATCAGGCATCCCGTGTCCTCCAGAACATAACAAAAGCGGTAAGCAGCAGGCTCAGGTTGGCGAGTACATAAGCGATCGGGGCGCCAGCCAGACCTGCGATACCGGTGAGCACATAGGTGGCCAATACAAAGCAGATCGAGAACATCAGTTCAAGAATCCACGAATAACGCAAATTTCGCTGATAAATAAAAAACGCGACAAATGGCATAGCCAGGCATTTGATGGCATCGCCAAGCAGTTCGATCCACAGTAGCGGCGCGATACTAGCGAACTGATCGGAATACAGCAGCCTTACAATCCGGTCGGCACCAAACGCTAGAATCAACAGCCCTAACGCGCCGCCAGCTGCGACCAGCAAGACATAGCCACGCAATCGGCCCCTGAGTGTACGGTGTGGCGATTCGCTACGAAACACCTCCGGAAGGAGGACAAAGCCCACCACTGCCTGTGCCATGGCCATCACTGCATCGGATATCCGAAACATGCCTTGCCATAAACCGGCCGCGTCCAAGCCGAGTCGCATGGCGATGGTTTCCCGAACGGCGATGACCGCGGCGGTGCCAACCACTGCCGGCGCCAGCGCGATAGCCACGTAGGGTGCCAGCGAGCAGGCGGCCGCGAGGGCCTCCCGGCTCGGACGCACGCCGCCCAGCCAACGTGTACCGGTTGCTGCAGCCACAAGTAGCCACACCGCCAGGGTGGCGCCAAAGCCTGCGAGCAGCCCATGCACGGCGCTCTGCACCGAGTCGGTCTGGACGAAAGTCCAATAGCTCGCCAACGCCAGCAGACCCGACAGCGCCACCACCATCGCATTCAGACGGGAGCGGCCCTGGGACAGCAAAGCTGCCTGGATGTGCAGCGCCAAGCCGGCGACTACCGCCAGCACCAGCGCGGCCAGCGGCGTCAGCCACGCCGCGCCGCTGACGATGTTCAATTCACGGAAACCGGCATGCCAGACGGCGATCAGCAACGGCATGCCGAGCACGAACAGCATGCCGCCTGACAACCAGGTCGCGCGGGCGCGGTCTGTCCGGCCCGGCGAGGACAGCCGGGCGATCAGGCCCTGGCTGATTCCGCCGTTCGAAAACGTGGTGTAAAGCGTGGCCAGGCTGAACACGTTGCCCCACGTGCCAAAGGCTGCCGGGCCCAGTTGTGTGGACAGGATCTTGTTGGCAGCCAGCCCGCAAATCAGCTTAAGGAGAACGCCCAGACCTGAAATCAGCGCGTTCAATGCCATGGAGGCGACGTCAGCGTCTGGTTCGGTCCGAAAACGCGGGCAGCGAGGCGCGACGCCATAGCGGTGCAGAGAAAGCTCGCCAGGAAGAACGTCGATGTGAGTTTGCCGAAGCCTTCCATCGTCCGCATGATGAACCATACCGACTTCGCCGAACGCACCTTGTTCGACGAGAACGAACGCTTGCGCACACGATACCAGGCGAGCGCCTTTGGCAGCCGTTCGCCGCGCAGCCCGCCCTTGATCAGAATTGCCCACGCCGCGAAATCCTCGGCCACGAGGCCGGGCGGCATTGCCGGGAACACGCCGTCGCCAGCGATACTGCGCTTGAGCATTACCGCCAGGCAGCCCACGCCGCGCCGGGCATTATGGGTAAACAGGGTCAACCGGTCCGGCCCGCAAATCTTGGAGAGAGGGCGGCCGCTGCCGTCCTCGAACGGAATATAGTCGTGATAGCTGAAATCGAGCGCATGGTCGCGCATGAATCCAACCTGCTGCTCCAGCTTGGTGGCATCCCAGATGTCGTCGGCATCGAGAAATGCCACGTAATCCCCCCGAGCTGCAGCGATGCCGATATTTCGGGCCTTGGCGGGACCATATGCAACGGGATTTGTGATTATCCGAATGCGTGCATCGGACGCGGCAAGGCGGGCGAGTACCTCAGCGGTCTCGCCATTCGAGCCATCGTCGATCAAAATCCACTCATAATCGCCGAGGCTTTGTTGCAGGATCGAATTGGCAGTGGCGCCAATATATCTCCCGTCGTTATGTACTGGCGTAATGATACTGACCAGGGGTCTCGCGCTCGATGTAATCATTGTGCGAAAAGTAGCAATTCAAGCCGCCGAGTCTGCGATGCCTGCGAGTATAAGGCATTGAATGCGGCCAAAGCGATATTGCGAAGTGACGCAAGATCCTGGGTTTGTAAAATTCTGTGAAGCGTCTGCGCCATCTCTTGTTCGGTTTCGACGACGCTAATGGCCTCGCGATATCTTTCGTCGGACAACGCGGTTTCATAGCCGACGGCCGCGTTCGGCATGCACACGACTGGGATGCCGAACGACAGTGCTTCCGCAACCTTGGTCTTCATGCCGCTGCCCCAGCTAACCGGTGCGGCGTAGAGGGTCGCCCGGGCAAAAGTGGCCGCCATGGTATTTGGCGCGGGGGTGTCCACCACTTCTAACTGTGGATAGGGCGCAGCCATTTCGGCGGCGCGGGCCCCGGCGGCCACGAACGTGGCCGGCCGAGCGCCGATCTCGCGGTAGCGCGCCGCGACGTCGGCAAAATGACGCAGCGCCGTCTGGTTCGGCGCGAAGCCGAAGTGGGCCGTGAACAGGATTTGCGGCACGTCGCTCGATGCACCCCGTGCGGACGTGTCGCCTGGAGAGAGCGAAATCGGCAGCACGCCGGTACGCGCCGGGTGGCCGAAGTGGCTGCCGAACAGCGCGCGGTCCGCTTCGGTAATGAATGTCATGAAGTCGGCCGAACGACACGGCGCCTCGGCGCGATGAATGAGCCACAAATCCACCGCTTGACTTACTTGCCGTAACACATTCCCGGCAAGGTGCTGGCGCTGCAGTTCGGCCTCCACGTTATCACTCAGGATCGCATAGGTCTTTCCCGGCACGCGACGCCGGATGATGTCCATCAGCAGCCCGCAGCGTGAATTGTGGAACAGCACGATGTCCGCCTCGCGGGCATGCCGGACCAGTCGGGAAAGGTAGGTGATCAGATAAGTCGGATATAGCCGGGTGCGCGCCAGGATGTCACGCACCTTGTTCTTCCGGAGATAGACCGTGCGGCAGTGGGCGGGCGGCACGAAGGCCATCTCGGGCCCCATATCCTTGCTAACGATGGTGACCTCGGTCACGCCGCTTACGGCGCAGACCGCTCCCGCAAGCGAGCGCAAATAGAGTCCGCCGCCGGAAAGCTCCTGCAATCCGTTGGGCGATATCAGCAAGACTTTCACAAGTGTGTGGCGTTGAGCAGCGCGCGTATCTGGTCGCAGAAGCGCTGGGTGGAAAAGGAATTGGCGATGAACGCGTGCATGGCGGGCGGATCGTTCTGCGCGCGCAGCCGGGTAAAAATCGCAGAAGCTTGCCTGAAGAATGCGGCACTGTCTGTCGGCAGTTCGCCGACCCAAGGCACGTTCCGGCGCAGGAATACATCGCAGGCGCCAACACGGGTGCCCAGCACGCTGACGCCCGACGCCAGCGCCTCGAGCGTGACCAGTTCGAAGCCTTCGAACAGTGACGGAAAGACAAACACGTCGATATCGTCGTAGAACGCCGACATCCTCTCCGGCGGCAGGCCGGGGACGATCGTGACATTCTGCAAATCCCGCAATTCGGCTGGAATGTCGCTCATCGTCGCGATGACGAGCCGCACGTCGGATTGGCCGCCGACCCAGCGGGCGACGTCGATCAGGTAGGGTAGCCCCTTGCCGTATTCGAGCCGGCCGGCAAAGCCGAGGCGGACTACCCTGTCGGTGAACTTGGGCTGGGCGTGGAACACCGAGGCGTCGATGCCATTATGAATTATGATGCACTTTTCAGCCGGAATTCCCTGCAGATCCACACACAGGTCGCGCACCGCTTCCGACACACACGCCACCCGGTGCGCACGCCGCATGGTCAGAGCCTCGAGTCGAGCGAGCACCCGCATGCCCAGGAACCGGTTTCCCGATGCCGCGAGCGCCTGGATATAACCGGCCGCCGAACCGTGTACGATGACCACGTCAGCGGGAAAAAATGGCGTATAGGATGAATTTGAAATTGTAAGAAAACGGTTACCGCATAATCGTTTTATCCATAACCAAAGCGACGCGGCGATCGGAAAGGTAAACTGTGCCAGGCGTTTGGTGCGCAGGAATTGTGGTAAAACCTGAGTTTCGTCGACGAGCGTAACGTCGGCCCCGTGCTGGGTCAGGTCATTCAGGAGCAGGGACACGACGCGTTCCACGCCGCCGGTGTTTTGGACTCCATTACGCGATACGAGATAGATAGGCAAGAGCATGAACGGTACCGGTGTCGTGCCATTGTGGTTTGCACAACGCCAAGGGCTGGCCCCACTATCGGAGCGTCATTACGTGAAGTCTAATAACGGCTTGCCGCCGGACAGGAGTACGCGTGCCCGGCAACGGCTGGAATGCGAAGCAGCGTGATCACAAGATGGCCCGGTCTGCGCTGCGGCGCGGCACATTCTACGCGAACCACTGCGCTATCCTTCGCCCCGATCAATTTTTGAGTTTCCATGTTCGAACTTTTCTGGCTTCCTGCGATTTCGGCAATGCTGAGTGCAGGTGCTGTGCTGATTCTTCGCCCCCTTGCTACGCGCGGCGGCCTGCTGGACCACCCTGGTGGCCGCAAGCGGCATGAGGGATCGACGCCGCTCGTGGGCGGCATCGCCATCCTGATCGCGATCTGGGTGGGCACCGCGATGTTCGTGCGCGGCTATGATCATTACAACGCGCTCTTTGTCGGCCTGACTCTGCTGGCGCTGGTCGGGCTGTTCGACGACCTGAACGGTATCCCGCCGCTGAGCAAGCTGGCCTTCCAGTTCACGGCTGCCATCCTGATGACGTCCTGGGGCGAGGTGTACCTACACTCGCTCGGCGACCTCCTCAACAAGCGCGACGTCATTCTCTATGCTTGGGGCATTCCCCTGACTCTGCTGGCGATCCTCGCGGTGGTTAACGCCATTAATATGACCGATGGCATGGATGGGCTGGCCGGTGGCTTATCGCTGATCGTGTTCGGCTGGTTCGCATGGCTTGCCCATGATATTGGTAACCCCGGCGCGTACCGTATTTGCCTGCTGATCTGCGGCGCCATTGCCGGCTTCCTACTGTTTAACATGCCGAGTCCATTGCGGCAGCGATTGGTCTTCCTTGGCGATGCCGGCAGCCTGTTGCTCGGCTATGGTATCAGTTGGTTTGCGGTGGAGTTGTCTCAGAAGGAATACAATGCCGGCCGCCACGTACCCCCTGCGGTCATGCTATGGGTGGTCGGACTGATTCTGGTGGACCTATTGGCCGTGGTCCTGCGCCGCGCCATCCAGGGCAAAAACCCGCTGGCGGCGGACAGAACACACTTGCATCACCTGCTTCTGAGAATGGGGCTGAGCAGCAAACTGGCGGTCTGGTTTCTGCTGATAGGCAATTTTCTGCTGGGCCTGCTTGGCGTGGTCGCCTGGAAGCAGGGCGTACCGGATTCCATCATCTTCGCCGCGTTTCTCGTGTTCACTGGCATCCACCTTCTAATAATGCAGCGGGCGTGGGTTGTCATTCGCTGGGTGAGGCGTCTCCGTTCCCGGTAACCACTCCCCGGAGCAGCGCTTCCCATTTTTGGTCGACGATCCGGTTGATCGTATGGGCCTCTGCGGTCAGCCTGCCACCTTTGGCGAGCTGCCACCGGAGATTGGGGTCACCGATCACCCGCAGCAGCGCCCGTGCCAGCGCCGGCCCGTCCTCCGGTGGCACCATCACCGCATTTCCCCCCTCCACGAGCAGCGCCTTCGGCCCCGTTTCGCAGGCACTTGCCACCACTGGCAGGCCGAACGCCATCGCCTCGAGCAGGACCAGACCGAAACCCTCATAGCGTGAACTCAGGCAGAACACGCCCGCCTGCTGGTAGGCTGAGGTGATGTCGGTGCGCGCCCCGGGCATCGACACCGTCCCGGCGATGCCGTACTGCACGACAAGCGCCTCGAGCGTCGGCCGCGCCGGCCCCTCGCCGACGATTTCCAGCCGCCAGTCCGGCGCCTCCCTGGCCACTATCGCCCACGCCTCCAGCAAAATGTCGAAGCCCTTGGCTTCCACCAACCGGCCGACCGCCAGCACTGTTTGCGCCTGCGTTAGGGCTTCCATCGCCGGCGGAAGGTCGAACGGCAGCGGATTGGCGATCACGGCAATCTGGAACCGATGGCGAATGGCTGCGCGCCAACGCAGGCGGTCGAGGTCAGTCAGTACCACCACCACCGCAGCCGTCCGGGCCGCCAGCCGCCGGGCAATACGCCGCGCTGGCTTGCCGAGATCTTCGTCGAAGTGGCAATGCTCCCAAGCCACGCGGCGGGTGCGGCTGCCAAGCAATGCTGGCAGGGTGAACAGCGTGAGCATCGGGTCCACCTCCACCAGCACGTCGACATCATGCTCGGTCATAAAGCGCCTAATGCGCCATACTGTAGCCACATATTGGCGTTTGAACGACGGGCGCGCTGGGAAGAGGGTGCTGTGGATGACGGCCGGATGCAGCGGAAAGGCACTGGTCTCATCCCACAGGCTCAGCACGTGGATTCGATATCCGCGTGCTGCCAGCGCGCTCGCGATGCTCGCCGTCACGCGTTCCGCCCCGGCCAGTGCGTTGAGCGTGCCGGTAAGGAAGCAGACCACCGGGCGGCACGTCATCGAACCGTCCGCCATGCGTGGCACCACATGCCCAGCCCGAACAGCGTGGTGATCGCGCTGGCAACGGCGTAACCGAGGATGGCACCTTCGGCGCCGTAGTGCGGAATGGCGATCCAGTCCACCGCGATTGTGGCGGCACAGGCGATGCCCCATTTGATGGCGATCCAGCGTGGCCGGCGCAGATAGACGGCGAGCACCGTCAAGCCGACATCGGCAAAGACCAGCGGCGATACCATCAGCGCCAGCCGCAGTAGCGACGCCGCCTCGGCGAACGCCGCGCCATAGAGCCAGTGCACGATCCACGGCGCCAGCCCGATCAGCGCGCCAGCGCCGAGGACGCCCAGGGCTGTCAGGAGCAGCGCCAGTTTCAGGATGTTGCGGATGGCGGCGCCGCACTCGCCGCGCGCATAGATATAGAGGGGGGCAATGCCGCTGGCCAGAATTGTGGCCACGGTGGTGAAGTTGTCCACGATCTGCACCGTGGCTGCATAGGCCGCGAATTCGGTCGTGGGCACATGGGGGCGGAGCAGCAACTGGTCCACGCGCCGCGCCCCCATCATCAGCATAAAGCTGATCCAGAACAGCGAGCCATCGTGAAACAGCTGGCGCGTCAGCGCGGGGTCATGCTGCACTCGCCCGTATGGCATGCGCCGGCGGTAATACAACGCCAGCAGCAGCGCCGCCAGTACCGGTTCGGCCACCACCGCCAGCGCGTAGGCGTTGGCCGCGTGGATGCCGGCCCACGCCAGCGCCCCCACGGCGGCGGCCTTGAGCGTCAGCGAGGCCAGGTTGACGTATACCCCGGGGCGGTTGTGCGTGTGGGCCTGCATCCAGGCGATGACGGCGCCCGACGGCTCGCGCAGCAGGATGCCAAGCCCGAGGATCAGCGCGGGGCCCCAGCTCGGCCCCGCATGCGGCGAGGCCGCCAGGAACGCGCCGACCAACAGGTAGCCGCCGCAAGCCGCCAGCCAGCGCAGTCGGAATACATGGGCGAGCAGCCGGTGCTGGGCCGCCGCGTCCCCCAGCGCCACGAGCCGCGGCACCACGACCTCGCCACCGCAGATCAGCGCCACGGATGCCCCGATGAAGACGATCGACTGCGCATACTGGAACGCGGCGAAGTTCTCCGTGCCGAGCGCGCGCGCGAGGATTGCTACGACGCCCAGCCCGACCAGGACCTGCGCGCCGCGGTCGAGCAGCATCAGGCTGACGTTGCTCGCTATGCGTCGGCGCATGGGCGAACCGGCCCAGGGCGGGCGCCGGCCGGCGGACACAGCTGCTCGAAGAGGGCCAGCCAACGGTCGGTGGCGGCCTCGATGCCGAAATGCGTGATGATGCGTTCGCGGCGAGTGGTGGCGGCATCACTACTGCCGTCCTGGTCAAGCGCGGCGCGCATGGCGGCAGCCAGCGCATCCGTATCGTCAATTGGCACGACGGTGTCGATGTCGCCCATCAGTTCCGCCACGCCCGGCGCGGCGGTGGCGACGACAGGTCGCCCGCACGCCATGGCCTCGCCAATGACGAGCGGCATGCCTTCCACGCGCGACGACAGCACGAACAGATCGGCCGCATTGAGCAGGGCGGGGATGTCACGGCGCGTGCCCAGCAGCGCGGCGGTGTCGCCTAGACCGTGTCTGGTGATGCGGGCCGCTAGCGCTTGCCGCTGCGGGCCGTCGCCGGCGATCAGCAGCCGTGCTGGCGTGGTGCGGTCCATGCGCGCGAAGGCGTCGATCAGCATGACCTGCGCCTTCTCGGCGGCCAGGCGTCCGATCGTCAGGATCAGCCGCGTCTGCGCGTCGAGCCCGAGCCGGGCGCGCGTGCTGGCACGCAGAGCGGGGTCGGGCCGGAACTTGTCGGTGTCGATGCCGTTGTACATCACACGTACACGGTCGGCGCGGACCGCGCCTAAGCGGATCATTTCTGCGCGGCTGGCTTCGCTGACCTGGGTGGTCAGCGTGCACCACCGGCTGGTCAGCCGATAGAGCCACATGCGCAGCCGTCCGCCCTCGGAAAAGCTGTGCGCCGCGCAGACCAGCGGCGGTATTCGGGCGAACCGCGACAGGAGACGCGCAAACATATTGGCGTGGAACATGTGCGCGCTGATGACGTCCGGCCGCCATTGCAAGGCAAAGCGTTGCGCAGTGCGCAGGGCCTGGACCATCGAGAGCGGGTTCTTGTGGACGTCGAGCATCAGCCGTTCTACTGCATCGGGCATCGGCACCTCGCAGTCGGGCGTCAGGCTGATCAGCCCCACCTGATGCCCCCGGGCGAGGAATTCCCGAGCCAGCGCTGCAACCTGCTGTTCAGCGCCACCCATCCGCAGGCCGGTAGTGATCAGCAGGATGCGCATGGCCCGAGACGGAAGGGCTGGAGCGGGAGCTTCGAACTCAACGTGCACCGTAGCCGGTTAGCAGCGTCCGCAAGGTCTTGAGTGCGATCAGGAAATCCAGTGCGAACGAGCAGTGCTTGACGTAGTAAAGGTCATAGCTGAGCTTGGTTACCGTTTCCTCGTGTGTGCCGACGTAACCCTGCTGTACCTGTGCCCAACCGGACAGCCCTGGGCGCACCAGATGGCGATAGGGGTAGTACGGAATACTCTGCGAGAACTGGTCTACCATCGGTACCTGTTCGGGCCGCGGGCCGATCAGGCTCATGTCGCCCTTCAGCACGTTCCAGAGCTGGGGAATTTCGTCGAGCCGGTACTTCCGGATGACCCGGCCCACGCGCGTCACGCGCGGGTCCTGCCGCTTGGCGAACTGGGCAGGCGCATCGTCGTCGGTGGTCATGCTGCGGAACTTCAGCATCACGAACGCGCGGCCGAACACGCCGACGCGGGTCTGACGGAATATCGCCGGGCCTTTCGATTCGAGCCGTACCGCCAGGCCCACCAGCACGCTAAGCGGCAGGGCCAGCGGCGAAAGCACAATCACGGCGACGATGTCGAGCAGCCGCTTGAAGAAGCCATAGAAGTAGTGCTTCGCATAGTCGTCAAGGAAATTCTCATCGATATGTGCCAGCCCGACGCGCCCCGTCAGCATCTCGCCAATGCGTTCCACCGAGTACATTCGGACGTGGGAAAGCTTGAGTTGGGACAGCAGGCGGGTCCGTTCCGGGTCGGCCGTGGCATTGCGGTCCACCATCAGGGCATCGCAGCGCGTGGCCTCGAACAGGGAGCGGATGTGCTCGAACCGGTTTGCGCTAGGCGGTGCCGCACCAGGCATGTTCAGGATCTTCTCCAACTGGGCGAGCGTCCCCTCGTCGGAATAGCCGAAGACTGGCACGTAGTTCCTGACGAACAGTCGGTAGCCGCTCCACGTCCAGACCAGGGTGGCGAAGTAGCTGATCACGAGCGCCACGCGCGAGTATTCCACCCGCAGTACGGCAAAACCGGCCAGGAGGATCACGAAGGCAAGGGTCACGGACAGGCCGACCAGGCTGTTCCCCTCGACTGCCGGCAGATGCAACGAACGCAGCATCAGGGCGAACGCGCACAGGTACGCCACGCCCGACCATGCCAGCGTGCGAGTAAACAATACGGTGACCACTCCGGTCTGCCGTAGCGACTCCACGGCCAGGATGGCGAGCCCGAGCAGAAAAAGGCCCAAGAGCGCCCAGCCCATCATACGACTGGCGCGCCGCATGGTTTCGGATCCTCGGGCGCGCACAACTTCGTTGGAGCGGGATACGCTGTTGATTTTCGTCATTCGTCTTTTTGGCCATACGTCCGCTCGCATGGCATTCTGCGTTAACTATCGGAATGCCTCGGCTTGCCCCGGCAGCGATGCATTTCGATGCCGGAAGCGCGCTGCGGCAACGCGTTATGATGCGCTGTCGAGTGGACGAACGTACACAAGTGGGTGGCGGTTGCGCGACGCTTGCGTAGCGCGCGCAAGCGCACACCGTCGGATTCCTCAAGGGAGGCGCACGATTATAACTGGGACGATGCACGATGCCGCCCGGAGTGCATCAAAATGCATCGCCAGTGTGGTCTGCCGTACATTGGTATTGCGTTTTGGCTCTCCCAAAGTTTCTGGAGGCCAGTTGCCGCGCCGCCGCAATCCGGCACAATGTTGCCTTGACATCGTGTCAGCGATCCCGAGACGCGTAGAGAATTCCCCATTCAACCATCGAAACGCTCATGCAAACTGACCCCTCAATCTTCAAGGCCTATGACATCCGCGGCATCGTCGGCAAGACGTTGACGCCCGAGGTCGCCCGCCAGATCGGCCTGTCCTTTGGCTCCGCCGCCGTCGAACTTGGCGAGAAAACCGTCGTCGTGGGCCGTGACGGGCGCTTGTCCGGCCCGGATCTGCTCGGCGGACTCGTGGAAGGGCTGCGCGCTGCCGGTGTCGATGTGATCGACCTCGGCATGGTCGCCACCCCGATGGTCTACTTCGGCACCAATATCGAGCTGGACGGCCGCCGCGCCGGGTCCGGCATCATGGTCACCGGCAGCCACAATCCGCCCGACTACAACGGTTTCAAGATGGTGCTCGGTGGCAAGGCCATCTACGGCGACCAGATCCAGGCGCTGCACCAGCGCATCGAGGCCGCCAAGTACACGCAGGGCAGTGGCGGATACAAACTAGTCGATATCCGACAACAGTACCTCGACCGTATCGTCAGCGACGTCAAGCTGGCCCGCCCGATGAAAATCGCCCTGGACGCCGGTAACGGCGTGGCTGGCGCCTTCGTCGGCGACCTGTTCCGGGCGCTCGGCTGCGAGGTCGTCGAGCTGTTTTGCGATGTCGACGGCCATTTCCCGAACCATCATCCGGACCCGGCCCACGTCGAGAACCTGCAGGATCTGATGCAGTGCCTGCGCGACACCGACTGCGAGCTGGGCCTGGCCTTCGACGGCGACGGCGATCGCCTCGGCGTGGTCACCAAGGATGGCGAGGTCATCTTCCCGGACCGCCAGCTGATGCTGTTCGCCGAGGAAATCCTCTCGCGCAACCCGGGCGCGCAGGTCATCTACGACGTCAAGTGCACCGGCAAGCTGGCGCCATGGATTCGCGACCACGGCGGCGAGCCGCTGATGTGGAAGACCGGCCATTCGCTGGTCAAGGCCAAGCTCAAGGAAACCGGCGCGCCGATCGCCGGGGAGATGAGCGGCCACGTGTTCTTCAAGGACCGCTGGTACGGTTTCGACGATGGCCTCTACACGGGCGCGCGCCTGCTGGAAATCCTGTCGCGCCACGCCGACCCGAGCGCCGTGCTGAACGCGCTGCCGAACTCCAACTGCACGCCCGAATTGCAACTGAAGTGTGCCGAAGGCGAGGCGTTCACGCTGCTCGACAAGATCCGCGCCAATGCGAAGTTCGAGGGCGCGCGCGAAGTCATCACGATCGACGGCGTGCGCGTGGAGTACCCCGATGGCTTCGGCCTGGCGCGTCCGTCCAATACCACGCCAGTGGTCGTCATGCGTTTCGAAGCCGATAACGATGCCGCGCTGGCGCGCATCCAGGCCGAGTTCAAACGCGTGATCCTGGCCGAGAAGCCGGATGCAAAGCTCCCGTTCTGAGGTGGGGCAGCCGGCCGGCGCCGCCACGTCGAACCCGGCCGCGCCGCTGGTCGTGACATCGCCGTTCGCCTTGCCGGCCCGGCCGCGCATCCTGGTCGTCAAGGTGTCGTCGCTGGGCGATGTGGTGCACAACATGCCCCTCATCCACGATTTGCGCGCGCGTTGGCCCGATGCCGAGATCGACTGGGTGGTGGAAGAGGGCTATGTCGACCTGGTGCGGCTGCTGCCGGACGTCCACCGCGTGATCCCGTTCGCGCTGCGCCGCTGGCGCAAGCGGTTCTGGCAGGGCGGCACCTGGGCCGAAGTCGGCGCGCTGCGCGACGCGATCCGGGCGCGGCCCTATGACGCGGTGCTCGAGACCCAAGGCCTGCTGAAGACCGCGATCGTGGCGCGCACCGCCGCGCGCACGGCTGGCGCGCCCGTGATCGGGCTTGGCAATGCCACGCAGGGCTCCGGCTACGAGCCGGCATCGCGCCTGTTCTATACCGCGCCAGTCAAGGTGCCGCGCCAGACCCATTCGGTGCGGCGCTCGCGTCTGCTTGGTGCCGCGCTCACGGGCGGCACGCCGCCGGAGCCGCCGCGCTTCTTCGGTCCTGCGGTGACCTCGCTGCATGTCGATGATCCGCTCTGGGCTGGGCTGCCGCCTCGGTACGCGGTCTGTTTCCATGCCACGGCCGGCGCGAAGAAGCGCTGGCCCGTGGCGAACTGGCATGCCCTCGGTCAGAAGTTGCATGCCGAGGGCCTGACCGTGCTGCTGCCCTGGGGCAGCGAATCCGAACGCCGCGATGCCGAGGCGCTCGCCGCCGGCATGCCCGGCGCGCAGGTGCTGCCGCGCTTCTCGGTCATGCAGGGCTTTGGCCTGATCAATCGGGCCGAAGTGGTCATCGGTGTGGACACCGGCCTGGTGCATATCGCCGCTGCGCTGTGCCGGCCCACTGTCGAGATCTACACCGCCACCTGGCGCTGGAAGACCGAGGGCTACTGGTCCGACCGCATCGCCAATGTGGGCGACGACGGCATCGTGCCGTCCGTCGACGAGGTCTACGCCGCCGCCGCGCGGGTACGCGGAGTGCCTGCCTGATGCTTCGTCTGGTTTACACGTTGCTGTGGGGGGTGATCCTCCCACTGGCGCTGCTGCGTCTGGTCTGGCGGTCGCGCAAGGAACCTGGCTATCGCCGCCACATCGGGGAGCGGCTTGGCCGATATGCTGGGCTGTCGGCCAACGGGCCGTGGCTCTGGGTCCATGCGGTGTCGGTCGGCGAGACGCGCGCCGCGCAGCCGCTGCTCGACGCCTTGCTGGCCGCGTATCCCCGCCATCGTATTTTGCTGACCCATATGACGCCGACCGGCCGCCAGACTGGCCAGCAGCTCTATGGCGACAACCCACGCGTGCAGCAGTGCTACCTGCCGTACGACGTGCCCGCGCTGGTGCGCCGCTTCCTGGCGTACTTCCGGCCCGAGGCGGGCCTGATCATGGAGACCGAGGTTTGGCCGAACCTGGTCCACGTCACGCGCCAGGTAGGTGTGCCGCTGTTCCTGGTCAATGCCCGGCTGTCGCCGCGCAGCTATCGACGGACGGCGCGCTTCGGCGGCGCCGCGGCCTCGCTATATAACGATTTCACGGCGGTGCTGGCCCAAACGGCTGGCGATGCCGAGCGCTATCGCGCGCTCGGCGTGAAAGCCGTGCAGGTGACCGGCAATCTCAAGTTCGACATGCAGCCGCCGGAGGCCGGCGTCACGCGTGGCCAGACCCTGCGCCGGGCGTTCGGCGCCCGCCACGTGCTGGCCGCCGCGAGCACGCGTGAAGGGGAGGAGCCGCTGATCCTGGAGGCCTTCGCGCGCTGGCCCGGCGCGGCGCGTCCCGCGCTGCTGCTGGTACCGCGCCATCCGCAACGGTTCGACGAGGTGGCGGCGCTGGCCACACGCGCCGGCTTCAGCGTGCAGCGCCGCAGCCAGTTGGACGTGGAAACCCTGGACACGCCGATCACCGCCGACATCGTGCTCGGTGACTCGATGGGCGAGATGGCGATGTACTACGCCGCCTCGGATATCGCCTATATCGGCGGCAGCCTGATCCCGCTCGGCGGACAGAATCTGATCGAGTCCTGCGCCGTCGGCACGCCGGTGCTGATGGGCCTGCACACGTTCAACTTCGCCCAGGCCACCGAGGATGCCATCGCCGCCGGCGCCTGCCTGCGCGTGGCCGACGCCGACGCCCTGATGGCCGCCGCCTCGGCCGTGCTGGCCGACGAAGCGCGTCTGGCCGACATGCGTGCCCATGCGCTGACGTTCGCCGGCTTGCATCGGGGTGCCACGCAGCGCACTTTGGCATCCGTCGCGCCAGTGTTGCGCTGACATACAGGCGCCACGCGGGCGTCTACACTGGTTGCATAGTGAGGAAAAGTGCGACATCCGCCGCTTTAGCGCGGCATGCGCAACCAGGAGCTCGATCGATGCAACATCCCTTCTCCATGCGTGGTGGTTTCGCCACATTGATGCTGGCTGCCGTGGCGGCGGTGGCGGGCTGCGCCACCGGCCCGGCGCCCGACCAGCCATCGGCCAGCGCCAGCCTTAACGAGACCCGCTCCGGCGGCCCGAGCCGCTGGGAACTGATCCGCTGGCAGAACGCCGATGGCACAGTCCGTGACATTCCGCATGGCGACAACGGCCAGCCGGTCATCTTCGAATTCAATGATGGCATTGATGCCTCCCAAGGCACCGTGAGCGGCACCAGCGGCTGTAACCGCTTCACCGGCGGCTATGGCAAGACCAGCGCCGGCATCCGCTTTGACCGCATCGCCGGCACGCGTATGGCCTGCCCGGGCGTGCGGATGGAGGTGGAGAGCGCGCTGCTGAAGGCCATGCAGTCGCCCTTTACGACGGTCGGCACGCAGCCGTCCGCCGGCGCCACGGGGCGCCAGATCATCTGGAAGACGGCTGACGGCGATCTGTTGCAATTCGTCGAACGGGAAGGCGTGGGCCGGCGCGGCGCCAAGGCGGACGCCGCCGCGGGGCACGAGAAAATCGTCTATATCGACTCCCAGCGCGTGGAGTGCTCGGGCGTGGGCCGCATGCAGTGCTACCGCTGGCGCGAATCGCCCGATGCCCCGTGGCAGCTCTGGCACGGGCCGATCGAGGGCCTGGATTTCGAATCCGGCGTGAGCTACAAGCTGCGCGTGCGCGAGTACCAGGTGCCGAATCCGCCAGCCGACGCGTCGGCCATCCGCTGGCAGCTGTTGAGCGTGGAGGAGCGCAAGCGCGGGGGGTGATCCATACGGATCGATTAGAATGCCGGACCAAGCTTGGGGGCGACTGACCCGCAAGCCACCTCGGGTGACTCGTATTGCAGGGTTTTTATGCTTGATCGCAAGAATCGGCTGTCCACGCTCGCCGACGTCCTACTCTTCGCCTTTCCTATCCTGATCCTGTGCGTTTCACACGGGGCCGGGGTATTTCTGGGGGGCGTCTGCCTGCTGGCCCTTGCTGGATGGCGGGAGATGGGCCGTGCCTGGCGCGACCATGTTTCCGTGCTGCGGCCGCTGGCAATTGCCGTGCTGGCATTCATGGCAGTATGCGTCGCCTCGAAGATTTATCACGACACGCCGTGGAACGTGATCGACAATCCATCGCGCGCGCTGCTCGTGGTGCTGACCTGCTGGGTCATCGTCCGCGTGGCGCCGAATCCGGAGCGGCTCTGGCAGGGCATTACTGTGGCGCTATTCCTGGCCCTGCTCATCATTGCGTACCAGTACTTCTGGCTGGCCGACTCCCGCCCCTCGGCGTGGGTACAGCCGATCGCGTTCGCCAACATGGTGGCTGCGCTGGCGCTCGTCGGGTTTGCCCGGCCCGGAGACAGCCGGCGAGACCATGCCGCCGCCTGGTTCAATGTCTTCTGCGCGGTGTCCATCCTCATGATGAACGGCACGCGCGGGGCAATGATCGCGATGCTCGTGACCCTGTTTCCGCTGCTGCTGGTGCGCTACCAGCGCTTCAGCGCGCGAATGTTCCTCGTCGCCACGTTGGCGATCGGGGGGCTGGTGGCCGGTTCATACTTGGTGCCGCATAGCCCCGTGGCGAAGCGAGTGGACCAAGCGTTCGTCGAAATCCACAAGTTCGAGCAGGGTAACGCCGAGTCGTCGGTCGGGGCACGGCTCAAGATGTGGGAAATCGGCCTAGCCTATTTCGAGGACCATCCGTGGACGGGTATCGGCATAGGCCAGTTTGCGCGCGTCCTGCGTGCGTCGCCCTACTGTGATGGCCGCACCAAGCCCTCCATGGTTTGTGTGCTCGAACATGCACATAATGATATGGTCGAAGCGGCGTCGACCACGGGCGTGCCAGGGCTGGTGACGTTCCTCGGACTCTTTCTGGTTCCGGCGGGTATTGCAGTCTCGACGCTGCGACGCTGCCGTGCCAACCAGAGCGACCGTGGCGTGAGTCTGGCGTGCGCCTGCCTTGGCGTAGTGATGGCGTCGCTGATCTCGGGGCTGACCCAAGTGACGATGGCACACCAGGCCAACGTGGTCTTCTACGCTGGTCTGATCGGCCTGTTGTTGGGGTTGGCGGGACGTGAGGCCTACGCCACTCGCACCCTTCCGGCCAAAAGCGCGCCGGCGACGCTACCATCGGCGGGCGCGCGTCGGATGAGTGCCAGCAGTGTCTGAGCGTCTTTGATTTTCAGGAGGGGTTCCGGCTACCGCGGCGCAATGGAGATGGCAGCGGCGCCGACCCCACCCGCGCCTTCTCCGGCAGCTTGTACATCGTGCCCGGCACCGACGTCAGCAGCGTATTGATCTGCACGACGTCTTCCTCGCTGAGCACCGCCGTCGACGCCTTCAGGCGTAGCCCGTTCATGATCGTGTCGTAGCGGGCCTTGGCCAGGTCGCGGCGGGTCGAGAACAGCTGCGCCTCGGCATTCAGCACATCGATATTGATGCGCACACCCACCTCGTAGCCCAACTGGTTCGATTCCACCGCGCTCTGTGCCGAGCGTTCGGCCGCTTCGAGCGCCTTGACCTGCGCTAGCCCGTTGGACACCCCCGAGTACGTCTGCCGCGCAGTCTGCGCAGCCGTGCGGCGCGCGAATTCGAGGTCGCTGGCGGCCTTGTCGGCCAGCGCCAGCGTCTCCCGCACGCGCGACTGGATCTGTCCGCCGGCGTAGATCGGAATGCTCAGTTGCACGCCGACCACGCCCGAGTTGTAGCGGCTGCCGACATTGCTGAGCTGGGTCGCCGTGCCCTGCGCATTGGTATAGCCATACGACGCGACGAGGTCGACGGACGGCAGGTGGCCGGCCCGGGCCTTGTTCGATTCCCGCTGGGCGGTCTCGAGGTTGTAGCCGGCAACGCCGACCTGAAGATTGGTCTGCTCCGCCTGCGCGGCCCAGGCGTTCACGTCGGCGGGCATCGGGCCCGGAATGGCGGCCTCGGCGCGCAGCCCCATCAATTCGTCGACCGGCTTGCCAGTGATCTGCTGCAACGACGCGCGTGCCACTTCGAGCGCGCTTCGGGCCGAAATCTCGGTGGCCGTGGCCAGGTCGTACCGCGCCTGGGCGTCGTTGGCATCGGTAATGGTGGCCGTGCCCACCTCGAAATTGCGCTTGGCCTGCTCGAGTTGCTCGCCGATGGCCTTCTTCTGGGCGCCGGCCAGGTACAGGTTGTCCTGCGCGGCCAGCACGTCGAAATAGGCCTGGGAGGCCCGCGTGATCAGGTCGAGCTGCGCCTGCTGGAACGTGACTTCGCCGGCCAGCGTGGCCAGTTCGCCCTGCTTGTACGTTTCCCAGCGATCCCAGCGGAACAGCGGCTGCGTCAGTTGCAGCGCCCAGGTGTTGGCGTTGAAGTAGCGCGTGACGTCCACGGGCGAGCTGTAGTCGGCCATGGTGCGCTGCACGCCCGCCGTGCCAAGCACCTGCGGCAGCAGGCCGGCGCGTGCCTGGGGCAGGCGCTCGCGCGTGGCCAGCAGTTGTGAGCGGGCGCTCGCGAACTGGGCGTCATTGGCTTGCGCATCGCGGTAGACCTGGAGCAGGTCCGCCCCCGCAGCGGCCGGAACATGCAGCAGGGCCAGCAGGGACACGGCGAGCGCCAGGGGTTTCCTGGCTGCACCGGGCACGGCGAGAAGCGCGAAACTCATGACATCTCCAGCTCGGCCAGCGCGCGCGCGGCCATCGTTCTTGTTGGTCTACGGGTGATACTGCTGAGGCGAGCGACTTCGGGACTTCGGGATTCAGCGTGACGGCGGGGCCCGGACATCGCCCGGGCCGCCTCCCTCAATACTGCGGAACGGACGGGTCCACCTGCGTGGACCACGCGTGGATGCCGCCAGTCAGGTTGTAGACGTTGGCGTAGCCCTGGCGCTCCAGGAAGCTGGCCACCTGCATGCTGCGCGCACCGTGGTGGCAGATGCAGACGATCTGCGCTTCATCGTCGAGTTCGCCGAGGCGGGCCGGGATCTGGCCCATCGGGATGTGGGTGATGCCGGGCATCGCGGCGGTGCGGATCTCGAGATCCTCGCGCACATCGAGCAGCACCGGCTTGGCGCGGCCGGCGTCAGCCAGCCATTGCGCGAGTTCGGGGGCAGTAATGACCTGCATGGCGGCTCCCGGCGGCTCAGAACTGGAACCGCGACGGCTGGGCAGCGCCTTGCAGCGGCTTGACCAGCGTCTCGAACAGGTTCACCGACTGGTAGCCGGATTCCGAGGTGCGCGTGATGATGCGCGCTTCCATCACCGGCGCGTCACCGACGATGACCGCGATGCGGCCGCCCACCTTGACCTGCGACAGCAGCGCCTGCGGAATCTCGGGCACCGAGCCCGACACGCAGATCACATCGTACGGCGCGGCGGCAGCCCAGCCCTCGGCGCCATTGCCTTCGGCCACTTCGGCGTTGCTCACGCCGGCGGCGGCCAGGTTCTGCCGGGCCAGTTCGGCCAGCTCGGGCACGATTTCCACGGTCAGCACGTGGCGGGCGCGGTTGGCCAGCAGGGCGGCCATGTAGCCGGAGCCGGCGCCGATTTCCAGAACATTCTCATGCTTGCGCACGTTCAGGTCCTGCAGCAGACGGGCTTCCACGCGCGGGGCCAGCATGTTCTGGCCGGCCGGCAGCGGGATCTCCATGTCGACGAAAGCCAGCGCGGCGTATGCCTGCGGCACGAACTGCTCGCGCTTGACCACGGCCAGCAGGTCCAGGATTTCCTGGTCCAGCACGTCCCACGGACGAATTTGCTGTTCGATCATGTTGAAGCGGGCTTTTTCGAGATCCATCTTGCCTTTTCCTTCCAATTCCAGTGCTTGCGGAGAGCCCGCCATTTTACCCCTGCGGACTGCCGCAGGATGTTTACAGATTATTGGCAACGACTTGCGCGGGGCCAGTTGTTGCGCGTTGGCACAGGGCCGGCGCTCAGCTGTCCTCGCCGCCAGCCCGCTCGGCCGCCTGGGCGGCCAACATTTCATCCCGGATCTGTTCCCAGACCCAGGGGCCGGACTTCGCCGGCAGCGGCGTGTCCCGGGCCGCGCCCGTGGTCAGGCCGAACAGCAGCATCTGGATCAACTGGTCCACGAACGCCGCCGGATCGATCTCCTGCACCGCCACCTGGCTGAACGCGCGCTGCCACAGCATCAGGAAGACCAGCGGGGCGCAGATCAGCGTGGTGGCGGGGTTTGCCGGGGTCTCACGGAACTCCCCGCGCGCCGCGCCCCGGGCCAGTACACGGGCGAACAACTCGTCGCCGGGGCCCATCACTTCGTCCTGGTAAAACTGGGCGATGTCCGGGAAATTGCCCGATTCGGCCATGATCAGCTTGGTCAGCCCGGCGGCGCGCGTGGCGCCGATCAGGCCCCACCAGCCCAGCAGCAGCTCGCGCAACAGTTCGGGCGTGGACCCTTCGTAGGTCTCGACCAGATCGATTCCCCGGGCCAGCGCCGGCACCATGTTCTCGCGCACGACGGTCTTGAACAGCTCTTCCTTGTTCGCGAAGTACAGGTAAACAGTGCCTTTCGAGACACCTGCGGCGGCGGCAACGTCCTCGAGCCGGGTCGCGGCGTAGCCGCGCTCCACGAACAATTCCAGCGCGGCCGCCACCAGCTCCTGCGGGCGCGCGGCCTTGCGCCGGTGCCACCGGCGCGCGTCGGGATCTTTCTTGGGCGAGAGTGCGGTCACAGGGCAGGGATACGCGAGACGGCGGCGCACGTCCGCGTGGCGGCGCCGCATCGAAATTAAATAACTTGTGGGTCAGTAATGTAGAGGAGCGGTCTTGAGCGGTCAAGCCAGCACCATCCCGCATTGTGACGCATCCGGCGCAGGTTGCGCTTTGTTGCAGGTTGGACGGGACGGCTCAGGCAGAATGACGCCTTTCGCGTACCTTTCCCGATGTCTTGCATGACGACATCTGCGCCTGAACCTTGAGCATGGCCTGCCAGTCTGACTTTTCCTGCCGCGATGGTTGCGGCGCCTGCTGCATCGCGCCGTCCATCACGTCGCCGTTACCGGGCATGCCGCACGGCAAGCCGGCGGGGCAGCCCTGTGCCCAGTTGCTGCCCGACATGCGCTGCGCGGTGTTCGGCCAGCCCGAACGGCCCGCGTTCTGCGGCGGGTTGCGCCCGTCGGCCGAGATGTGTGGCAACTCCCGCGAGGCGGCGCTGCACTGGCTGACCCGGCTCGAGGCGCTGACCGCGCCATCCACCGTTGCCGCCTGACTGGCATCAGGCCGCAGCCCGTCTTTTGGAGGTTCTACGATGATCGCGATGACACGCCGGCGCTGGCTGGCGGCCGCAGGCATCGCCACGGCAACTGCCGCCACCGCCTGGCTGGCGGCCTGCAGTGGGTTCATGAACGAATACACGTTCTCGCAAAGCCAGCTTCAGTCGGCGCTTGAACGCAAGTTTCCGTTCAACAAGCGCTATATGGAGTTGTTCGATATCCAGCTCGCCAACCCGCAGTTGGCGCTGGACCCCACGCGCAACCGCGTGACCGTGCAGTTCGACGCCACCATCGACAACCGGCTGTTCTTCCGCCAGCCGCTGACCGGCCGTTTCGCGCTGGACAGCGCGTTGCGCTACGACCCGCCGTCACACTCGCTGGTGCTACAGGACCCCGAGGTGCGCCAGTTCGACGTGCAGGGCATGCCGGCACAGTTCTCGCGTCAGCTCAATGCGCTGGGCGGGATCCTGTCCGAGCAGCTGTTGCAGGGCTACCCGCTGTATACGTTCAAGCCGGAGCAGTTGCGGCTGGCTGGCGCGCCGGCGGAGCCCGGTACAATCACGGTCCTGCCGGACGGCATCAACGTCAAGATTAATCGTCCGTAAACACGGTTTCCCAATAATAATGCCGAGGGTTCGCGCATCCCCGCGCGGACCGAACCGCGCCTGACCTCTCCTGAATCCGCATGGATATCGCACTTGCCCTGAAAGCCGTGATCCTCGGCATCGTCGAAGGACTGACCGAGTTTCTCCCCATCTCCAGTACCGGCCACCTGATTCTTGCCGGCCAGTTGCTCGATTTCAACGACGAGAAGGGCAAGATCTTCGAAATCGTGATTCAGTTCGGTGCGATTCTGGCGGTGTGCTGGGAATTCCGGCGCAGGATTGGTGCGGTGGTCAGCGGCCTGGGTTCCGATCCGAAAGCCCAGCGGTTTGCGATCAACGTCATTGTGGCCAGCGTGCCGGCCATCGTGCTGGCGCTGATCTTCGGCAAGTGGATCAAGGCCCATTTGTTCAATCCGATGAGCGTGGCCATGGCGTTTATCGTCGGCGGCGTGGTGATTTTGCTCGCCGAATGGCGCGACGCACGCCGGGGTACGGTTTCGCATCCGCAGGGCAATGCGCTGCTGGAAGCGGCCAAGGCCGGGGCGCCGCGCATCGAATCGGTGGATGACCTGAACTGGCGCGACGCGCTGAAGGTCGGCCTGGCGCAGTGCTGCGCGCTGGTGCCCGGCACGTCCCGCTCCGGCGCTACGATTATCGGCGGCATGCTGTTTGGCCTGTCGCGCCAGGTGGCGACCGAGTTCTCGTTCTTCCTGGCCATTCCGGTGATTTTCGGCGCCACGGTCTACGAGCTGTACAAGGCACGCGCGCTGCTCTCCGCCGACGACCTGGGGATTTTCGGCATCGGCTTTGTCTTCGCGTTCCTGTCGGCGTTCCTGTGCGTGCGCTGGCTGTTGCGTTTCGTCGCCACGCACGATTTCAAGCCATTCGCGTGGTACCGGATTGTCTTCGGGATTATCGTGCTGGCCACGGCGTGGACCGGGGTGGTGTCCTGGCACGCTTGAGGTAAGCGGAGCAAATAAAAAAGGCGTGGTCTCTATCGGCCACGCCTTTTTTGTTTCTGCTGGTGCCCCAGCGATCAACGCTTGCGGAACACCACGTCCCAGACGCCGTGTCCGAGCCGGACGCCGCGCTTCTCGAATTTGGTCACGGGCCGGTAATCGGGCCGCTCGGCAAAACCGCCCTCGGCCTGCGAGGTATTTTCTAGGGCCGGTTCGCCCGACAGCACTTCCACCATCTGGTAGGCATACTCCTCCCAGTCCGTGGCGCAGTGGAGATAACCACCGGGCTTCAGGCGGCTGGCCAGCAGCTTGACCAGCGGCGGCTGCACCAGCCGGCGCTTGTTGTGCTTCTTCTTGTGCCAGGGGTCGGGGAAGAAGATATGCACGCCATCGAGACAATTCTCAGTCAGCATGTGTGCGATGACCTCGACCGCATCGTGTCGCATGATGCGAACATTCTCAATGCCACGCTCGCCGGCCAGCTTCAGCAAGGCGCCAACGCCGGGCTCGTGCACCTCGCAGCCCAGGAAGTTGTCCTGCGGACGTAGTTGGGCGATGTGCGCGGTGGTCTCGCCCATGCCGAAGCCGATCTCGAGGATGGCCGGGCCCGAACGGCCGAAGGTGGCCGTCCAGTCGAGCGGCGTGGGCGCATAGGGCACGATGAAGCGCGGGCCAAGGTCGTCGATGGCGCGCTGCTGCCCGGTGGAGGTGCGCCCGGCGCGCCGCACGAACGAGCGGATGCGGCGCGGATGCGCAACGTCATCGCCGGGTTGGCGCGGGGCATCTGACGTGGCCTCGGCGTCGTCGGCCGGCTTCGGTTCGGTACTGGCGTCTTGGGGGAGCATGGCAACAAAAAGCCGCCGGGCGGAGTGCCGATCGGACTATCGACCGGGTGCCAGAGGCGGCTTGTTCAATCAGGGGTGGAGCGGGCGATGGGAATCGAACCCACGTCTTTAGCTTGGGAAGCTAAGGTAATGGCCATTATACGACGCCCGCTATGGCTACAGGGGCCGGATTCTAGCACGACTCTCAGCGCAGCACCCTCTTCGATTGTTCTTTGGTGGTGTCCACGCGCTCACTCGGGCAGCAAAAACCGAGAGTGTTTTGGCCGGCACTTCACCGCGCCATTGCATGGTCACTACGTGGCCCGCCCTATAAGCAGACGGGCGCCGAATGCGCCCCATCTGCTTCGACGGGGTCAACTGCGAACCCGCTGAGGTCTGCCCGGGCCTAACTGGGTCCCCGTGGGTGCGATCCCGGCCTTTTTGACTCTTGCCTGGCGAAATTTCTCGATAGGCCTATCAATGACCAAAACGACCAGCACCGATATTGCAATAGAGCCAATTACGGGGTAGATGTTGCCCGGTCCAAAAGCTCCACTACACAACGGTATGACCATCATCTGGCTCAAATATACCGGGTAAGATAACTCTCCGATCCATCTGTCCACTCGACTCGACTTCGATAAATGGAATATTGCCGGAATGCTGATAAACACTGCGAGCAGGTAAAGAAGTTGACCGGTATAGAAGCCCGGAATAACTGAGGCCGCAGTCGAAAGATTGGGATAGTAGACGGTTAAGGCCAGCACAGTAGTTAGGCACAGCCACCCGACCAATCTGCGCCTAAGAAAGCTGACCTCCTTGTACGCGCGGTAGGCAATGGAGCCGAGAATAAAGAGGCCCAACTCAAAGGGTAGGAATCGATAGGTCCAAGGGTCTTCCGCGAGCCCATTGTTGAAGGCGTACGCCCTGGCAGCAGTACTCGCCGCTGCGACTGCAACGAGGACCGCAAGTTTGCGCCGGAAAATGAAGGGCGCAATCAGGTAGACGGCGATCTCGATGCCAAGCGTCCATGCCTGAGGAACGAAAGCAAGTTCGAAGGCTCGCGGGTGAAAGCTCAGGAAACTGGTAGTCGCCGCAATCTGCGGTCCATCGAACCTGAGGAAGAAACCCCAATCCATTCCGATCAGCGCGATGTTAGTGACCAGCAAATAGAGTTTGCTAGCGAAACCGAGATCATCGAAATATCGGCTGAAATTACGAAGGGTTCCGATCGTATGGACGTTGGGGTGCGGCTGCTCCAGGAGCGAGAGCGCGATCGAGGCCGCAAGAATTGTCCAGTAAATCGGATAGATTCTCAAGAAACGATTTGAATAGAAGAGCTTCGTGCCCGTCAATCCAGGTCCGTATTTCTCGTTCAGGATAAGCGAAATATAGAAACCGGAGACGATATAAAACGCCTGGACTGCAACGGCGCCCCCGGTAAATTCCCACCCGAAAAGTGGCGAAGAATGCGCGACAACTACAGCGATAGCGAGTAGTAGACGGAAAAATCCCATCCAGTAGCTCCGTTTTTCTTGAGTCCCGGATTATATGTCAAAGCTAATACGTATCTGATGCCGGCCTCCGCTCATCAAGTCAGCCAGGAAAGTCACTTGCGGAACAAGGATTCGTACTCTGGGTCGTATGGCGCCCGCCAGCCTCTCGCAATTCGGTCTATTGCCTTCTGCTGACAAACGCCATCCTGAATCAGCCGATGGAGTTCAGCATTCGCGGCGTCGCTCTGGAATACTCGGGCGGTGATGGGCTCTTCTACAGGGCATGGCTCAGGTTCTTGGGGGGGTACCGCCACCGCCTTGGCACTCTCTGGCACTAGGTCGCAGAACCAAGTCTTGCCGTCGCAGCGCCTGCCACTGTCATTGGTCCAGTACGCGAAAAAACCAAAGGCGAGGAATGCTATTAGCATGACTGCGGCCCGTTGGCTTACGAATCTCCAAAAATAAAAAACTGCTCCCGCCATGGCGATGACGCCCATTCTGTAAATCTCCGCTTTGCTGCGACTGTTCCTTGGCTTTACTTTCCCCCGGGCTGTCTAGAAGAGACACGCCTGCTGTCCCACTTCTATGGAGGAAGGTAGCACGCAATTTCAAGCCTAACCGGCGAGGATACCGCAAAGCTCAACCATCGGTAATCCAAAGAGTGTGGGTGACGAATTCATCACTGTGACTCCAATTTGCCCGCAGAGCTATTGACGCCGCCTGCCGAAAATCCGATGGACAATAGTGTCCACTTCAATCCCTCCGCATCCGCCGTGCACCTCGCCCCCGCCCAGCGCTTCAATGCCGAATTCCTGCCGCGCATCATCGCGCGCATTCACGCGTTGTCTCGCGGCACGCTTCAGACCGAGGTACGGCCCGCCGATCGCCCGCATCTGCCGGCCTGCCTGCGGGTCTCCGGGGCCGCGCGGGCCGGCGGCGGGCGCTATGCGCATCCGCTGGACATCACGCTGTCATGGGATGGCTACGAGGTGGAGCGGCTGTTCGAGATCGGCGGCGAAACGCGCTTTGCCGCCTACCTGGAGGCGCTGCCTGCCAAGCTCGATGCCTGGCAGGATGCCCGCCAGCTCGATCTGAACACCCGCACCCAGGCCGATCCGGCGGTCTTGATCGGCGGGCTCGATTTCGAGCATCTGGTTCGCTAGCCCGCGCGGGGGCTCAGATGACCAGCCGGCAGACGGCCGATTCGGCCTTGCCTGGCGCCAGCCACCGCAGCCCCTCTCCATGCCCGATCGCGTTGGGCAACCCCAGCCACGGCTCCACGCAGTAAAAGTCAGAATCTTCTCGCTCGGACCACGTCGTGATCGCGTGCCATGGCGCGCGCCCCGGGACGTTGAGAACGAAGTCGATCTCGCGCGCCGGCATTTGCAGCCGCAACGTGCCCGGCCCGCGCAGGATGTGGAAGGTGTCCTGCAGCCGGGCGTCATCCAGTCGATAGGTGCGCTCGCCCGGTTCGGCGCCGGTCAGGCCGCCGTCCGGGGTCTGTCGCACGCGGTCTGCGGGCGGCAGGGACAGGCGGGTTGCCGATCGCTGCGTGTGAGGCAGCGCGAAGTAGAAATGATGGCCGGCGTACCACGGCAGCGGCGCCGAGCCCGTGTTCCTGACTTCTAGCTCGACCTCCAGCCCTTCGGGCACGAGCCGGTAGGTGGCCGTGAAGACAAAGGCGAACGGATAGCCCGCCTGCGTCGCCTCGGACGATGTCAGCGTCATGCTCACCGCAGACTCGGAGAAATCCGATACCTCGAACGCCATGTCGCGGGCAAAGCCGTGCTGCGGAAGCTCGCGCACCACGCCGTCGGCATCGCGCCATTTCCCCGGTTCGCCATCGACAAAATGCCGGCCGATGAATGGGAACAGCAGCGGGTTGCCGCCGCGCACCTTGGCCACGCGGGACCAGTCGGCATCGTCTGGCCAGTAAAGGATGTCCTGGCCGCGATGGACCCATCGCACCAGCCGGCCGCCATGCGCCGGCGCCAGCAGCAGGTAGTTGTCACCCGTGCCAATGCGCACCAGATCCTGCCCTTGAAAACGTTCCATGCCGACCTGCGCCATGCGCCTGCCTCCCGCAGAAATTCGGAAAACCCCGAGGGTATCGCAACTTCCCGCCGGTATCCCTTTGGGGCGGCCCGCATTGTCCCCCACAGACTTTTCTCATGTGCGCCCGCGCGACACGGCGGTTGTCGACCAGGGTTTGAGAGATTCCTTCTTCTACCGCGATCTCGGCATTGCCGATGCTACGCACGGCATTCTTGCGATTCGGCATTCGCTAATCGGCCATGTGGATCGTCTCGCGCACCAGCGGATAGACCTGCGACTCCCAGTGCTTGCCGTTGAACACGCCGTAGTGGCCCACGCCGGTCTGGATGTGATGCATCCGCATGTAGGGCCGCACGTTCGTGCACAACTCCTGCGCCGCCATGGTCTGGCCGATGGCGCAGATGTCGTCGCGCTCGCCCTCCACGGTGAGTAGCGCGGTGCGGCGGATGGCCTGCGTGGCCACGCGCCGGCCGGCCACGTCGAGCAGGCCCTGCGCGAGCAGAAATCGCTGGAATACGAGGCTCACGGTCTCAAGGTAGAACTCGGCCGTGAGGTCCATCGTGGCGAAGTACTCGGCGTAGAAGGTCTGGATGGCATCGGCCTTGTCGTGCTCGCCGCGTGCGCGCAGGTCGTAGAGATCGCGCAGGGCCTGCTCGTGGCGCTCCCGGTTCATGCTCATGAATGCGATCAACTGCACGAAGCCCGGATACACGCGGCGCGTGGCGCCCGGAAAGCGCCACGGCACGTAGCCGATCAGCGTCGATTCGAACCATTCGATGGGCCGGCTCATGGCCAACTCGTTGACCTTGGTCGGATTCACGCGCGCGTCGATCGGGCCGGCCATCAGCGTCAGGCTTGGCGGCTGCGCCGGGTCGCCGTCCTCGGCCATCAGCGCCACTGCGGCCAGCGCCGCCACCGTGGGCTGGCACACGGCCATCAGGTGGGTGTGGCCGCCCAGCGCGTGCAGGAAGGTGATCAGGTGCTGCACGTATTCATCGAAGCCAAACCGTCCGTACAGCACCGGGACGTCGCGCGGGTTGTGCCAGTCCGTAATGTAGACGTCATGGTCGCGGAGCATGGTTTCCACCGTGCCGCGCAGCAGCGTGGCGAAGTGGCCGGACATCGGCGCCACCAGCAGCACGCGCGGCTGCGCGGGTGCGCCTTCGCGGCGGAAACGCAGCAGGGTGCAAAACGGCGTGCGCGTGACGATTTCCTCGACCACCGGTACCTCGCCGCCATTCACGCGCACGCTATGAATGGCGAACGGCGGGCGGTAGTGGGTCAGGCGGGCCAGCGCCAGCACCTCGCAGGCGGCGCGGACGGATCTCAATGGTTCGCATTCGTCGGCGCCCGGATAGCCGGCGATCAACGTGGCAGCGATATCGGCCAGGGAGCAGGCCGGCTGCATCATGTCCGCGTAGGTCTGGTAGGCCTGATAGAGCATTGCTCGTTTTCCTCCGCGGCATGGCGCCTCGCCTGATGTAAGCGTAGTGCGCCGCAATATATATGCCACCGATAATTGAACTTGGCACGCCGCTTGCGCGTGGCGAGTGGCATGACAAGCAGGAAGGAGGGAGTGCGGCAAGGGGCGCTTCCGCAGGCCATGCGCCACATCCGGTGGCGGGATACGGCCTCGGACTGGTGCCGGGCCGCGCACCGCGCGGGTGCTTGGCGATGCGGCATCCGCCACCGATACTGCAAACGATGCATCGCGCACTGGCCCCGGGGGGCCGAGGAGGCATGATGGCGAAGACCACGCTGACCATCAGCAGCAAGACCTATTCGTCCTGGTCGCTGCGCGGCTGGCTGCTGGCCCGGTTCGCGGGCCTGGAGTTCGAGGAAGTGCTGGTGTCGCCCGAAGATCCGGCGGCGCGTGCCGAAATCCTGCTGCTGTCGCCGTCGATCCTCGTACCCTGCCTGCGCCATCAGGGCGTGACGGTCTGGGACACGCTGGCGATCGCCGAATACCTCAATGAGATTCGTCCCAAGGCGGGACTATTGCCCGACGATCTCGTCGCGCGCGCCCACTGCCGCGCCATCTGCGGCGAGATGCATTCCGGTTTCGCGGCGATGCGCGCCGCCTTGCCGATGAACCTCAAGGGGCATTTCCCCGGGCTCAAGGTCTGGTCGCGCGCCCAGGCCGACATCGACCGGATCGTCGCGATCTGGACCGAGTGCCTGACCCGCTACGGCGGCCCATTCCTGTTCGGCGAGCGCCGCACGATGGCGGACGCGATGTACGCGCCCGTGGTCACGCGCTTCGTCACCTACGGCGTGATGCTCGATCCTGAGCCGGTGGCCTACTGCAAGGCCATCCTCGCCATGCCCGAGATGCAGGAGTGGATCAGCGCCGCGCGCGAGGAGCCCGACGAGATCAGCGAACTCGATGTCGAATTCTGACCCTCTCTGATCCTTCCCCTAGACCTAGGCGGCCGCCGTCCTCGCCAGATAGGTGGCCGCGTAGGCAAAGTACCAATTCAGGCAGTCCGGATTGGCCATCGCGTCGCGGTTGGCAATCTGCTCCGGCGGATGGCCGAGCAGCAGCTTCTTGATCGGCACCTCCATCTTCTTGCCGGACAGCGTGCGCGGCACGCCGGGCACCTGCACGATGTCATTCGGCACGTGGCGCGATGACAGCCCGGCGCGAATCCGGGCCCGCAGCGAGTCGCGCAGCGCCTCATCGAGCACATTGCCCTCGCGCAGCACGACGAAGAGCGGCATGTACGACTCACGGCCCAGGTATTCGAGGTCAACCACCATGCTGTCGAGCACCTCCGGGAGTTCTTCCACCACGCGGTACAACTCGCTGGTGCCCATGCGGATGCCGTGCCGGTTGATCGTGGCGTCCGAGCGGCCGTAGATGATGGCACCGCCGCGCGGCGTGATGCGAATCCAGTCGCCGTGGCGCCAGGCGTTCGGATAGGTGTCGAAGTAGCTGTCGCGGTAGCGCTTGCCGTCGGCATCGCCCCAGAGGTAGAGCGGCATCGACGGCATCGGCTCGGTACAGACCAGCTCGCCCACCTCGTCGATCACCGCCCGGCCTTCTTCGTCGAAGGCTTCCACCTTGGCGCCCAGGCAGCGGCACTGCATCTCGCCCGCGTACACCGGTAGCAGCGGACAGCCCGCCACGAACGAGCCGGCGAAGTCGGTGCCGCCGGACATCGGCGCGAGCCAGATGTCGGCACGCACGTGGCGATAAATCCACGCATAGGCCTCTTCGGGCAGCGGCGAGCCGGTCGAGCCCAGCCCGCGCAGCCGGGATACATCGGCAAAGGCGGCCGGCTCCAGCCCGGCTTTCATGCAGTTGGTGAAAAACGCGGCGCCGGCGCCGAACATCGTCACGCGCGCGTCATCGACGAAACGCCACAGCACGCCGGCGTCCGGCCAGGCGGGGTTGCCGTCGTAGAGCGCCACGGTGGTGCCGAGCAGCAGGCCGCCCACCTGCGCGTTCCACATGATCCAGCCGCTGCTGCTGTACCAGTGGAAGACGTCGTCCGGGCCGAGGTTGTTGTGGAACGCCAGCAGCTTGAGCTGCTCGATGACGATGCCGCCGTGGCCATGGACGATCGGCTTGGGCATGCCGGTGGTGCCGGACGAGTAGACGATCCAGAGCGGATGGTCGAACGGCACCGGCTCGATCCGCAGCGGCACCGCGTGCGCCAGCACGTCCGCCCAGTCGTGGCGGCGGACCGGGCCGGCGGTGTCGATCTCACTGCCGATGGCCGGAATCAGCACGAGGTCGGTCAGCGAGGGCAGGGCGGCGACCAGATCGGCGATCACCGGCGCGCGGTCGTAGGTCTTGCCGCCGTAGTGGTAGCCGTCGACGGCAATCAGCACCTTGGGCGCGATCTGGCGGAAGCGGTCGATCACGGCCACCTGGCCCATGTCCGGCGCGCAGCCGGACCAGACCGCGCCCAGGCTGGCCGTGGCCAGGAAGGCGACGATGGTGGCCGGCACGTTGGGCAGGTAGCCGGCCACGCGGTCGCCCGGCGTCACGCCCATCGCGCGCAGGGCATGGGCGAGCGAGGCGACCTGGGCTTCCAGGGCATCCCAGCTCACATCGGCCAGCGGCTGGGCTTCGCCGGCATGGCGGATGGCCGGGCGCTGGCGCGCCTCACCGGTGCCGGCGTGGCGGAAGACCTGCTGGACGTAATTGAGCGTGGCGCCTTCGAACCAGCGCGCACCGGGCATGGTGCGGCGGTCCAGCACGCGCTCGGCGGGGGTATCGAAATGGACGTCGAAGTAGACGCGGATGGCGTCCCAGAACGCCTCGATGTCGGTGACCGACCAGCGCCAGAGGCTGTCGCAGTCATCGAAGGCGAGGCCGCGCTCGCGGCGCAGCCATGTGATGAAAGCGGCCAGCTGGCTGCTCTCGGCAAAGTTGGCGGACGGCGTCCACATCAGCTTTCCGGATGCCACGGTCATGCCTGTCTCCTCCTCGACCCGTCTGCGCGGGGGTTTGGGGTGCGCCGCGGGTTTGTCGCTGGTGCGTTGACAGCAGCCGGCGCGGCGCGATGCGAGGTCACATGATAACCGTCTCCGAGATCACCTGGCGGCGCCCCCCGATTCGAACAGCGTGCCCCACATCTCGTCCACGCGCGCCTTGACGGCGGGATCCATCGAGATGGTCCGGCCCCATTCGCGTGTGGTTTCGCCGGGCCACTTGTCGGTGGCGTCGATGCCCATCTTCGAGCCCAGGCCGGAGACCGGCGAGGCGAAGTCGAGATAGTCGATGGGCGTGTTCTCGACCATCACCGTGTCGCGGCTCGGATCGACCCGGGTGGTGATGGCCCAGATGACCTCCTTCCAGTCGCGCACGTCCACATCGTCATCCACCACGACGATGAACTTCGTATACATGAACTGGCGCAGGAAGCTCCAGACCCCGAACATCACCCGTTTGGCGTGGCCGGCGTACTGCTTCTTCATGCGCACCACCGCCATGCGGTAGCTGCACCCCTCGGGCGGCAGGTAGAAATCGGTGATTTCCGGGAACTGCTTCTGGAGCAGCGGCACGAAGACCTCGTTCAGCGCCACGCCCAGCACGGCGGGCTCATCGGGCGGCTTGCCGGTGTAGGTGGAGTGGTAGATCGGGTCGCGCCGCATGGTGATGCGGTCGATCGTGAAGACCGGGAACCAGTCCTGCTCGTTGTAGTAGCCGGTGTGGTCGCCGTAGGGCCCCTCCAGCGCATGCTGGTAGCCGGACGGGTGGGCCGGATCGGGCTGGATGTGGCCTTCGAGGATGATCTCTGCCGAGGCCGGCACGGACAATTCGGACAAGGTCGGCGTCAGGCAGCCGGCCAGCGCGGTGCGGCTGCCGCGCAGCAGGCCGGCGAACTGGTATTCGGAAAGCGTGTCGGGCACCGGGGTCACGGCGCCGAGGATGGTGGCCGGGTCGGCGCCCAGCGCCACGGCGATCGGGAAGGGCTTGCCGGGGTTGGCCAGCGCGTGCTCGCGGAAGTCCAGTGCGCCGCCGCGATGCGCCAGCCAGCGCATGATCACCTGATTGCGGCTGATGACCTGCTGGCGGTAGATGCCCAGGTTCTGGCGCTTCTTGTGCGGGCCCTTGGTGACCACCAGGCCCCAGGTGATCAGCGGGGCGGCGTCGCCGGGCCAGCAGGTCTGGATCGGCAGGCGGCCCAGGTCCACGTCGTTGCCTTCCCAGACGATCTCCTGGCAGGACGGGCTGCTCACGCGCTTCGGCGCCATGTCCCACACGGACTTGGCCAGCGTGAACAGCTTGCCGGCCTCGCGCAGGCCGCGCGGCGGCTCGGGTTCCTTGAGCGCCGAGAGCACGCGGCCGATGTCGCGCAAGTCCTCGAGTGAGTTCGCGCCCATGCCCATCGCCACCCTGCGTGTCGTGCCGAACAGATTGGCGAGCACCGGCACCTTATAGATAGCGTCATGGCCCGCGCCTGCATCGTTCCGAGATTGCACGCTCGGTTTCTCGAAGAGCACGGCGGGACCTTCCGCGCGCAGCAGGCGGTCGCAAATCTCCGTCATTTCGAGATTGGGCGAGACCGGCGTGGCGATCCGTTTCAGCTCGCCAAGCTGCTCCAGTTGGCCGATGAAATCGCGCAAGTCTTTGTATTGCATAGTGAAATCTGTGAAGGTTGCCGCGCTGCGCCAATCCATGGCGTGCCCTGGCGAGGTGTGTGACGATACACATCAGCGTCCGGCGGTGCAAAAAAATCGTGTCGGAAGCGTACGAGAAATGTAAATTTTTTGCGGTGTAGACCGGTCCTCAAAGGAAGGGTAACCCTAGGCCAGTCCTACGATCCCGAGCCTCCGGGTGATGTAGCCGCCGCTTAAATAACGCCGTTACATATTTCTAAAAGTAGTGACTTGTGCATTCGTTATGCTTGACGGGTTATAAAAGGGTTCCTACAATCCGGTCTGCTCTGTGGGGTGTTGCGCCGCAACATGGCTTGAGGCTTCTGTCAAGAGGCGCTCTTTAAAAAAGCCAGCGTGACCACACCTCCTTTGATCTTGATCGCGATACGTGTAGCAAGCGTGCGCGGCGGGGTCCTCCGGCGGGATGCCGGAGCGTGAGAGTCTTTTAGTGGCAGGGTGCGTTTCCCCAAGAGCGTACCCTGTTTCTCGTTGGGCGCATGGGGAGCGCCCGCCAACAGGTGCTGGACACCCCTGCTAGGTGGCGCAGCATCCTTACTTGAGTACGTTGAGATCGGGCACGCGTGGCAATTGGCACGCGCGCAGCGGGCAGCGGATGGAGGTAAGTATGAGCGGTTGGAAAACCCTTCATCTTCCCGGTGTCGGGCGGGCGTTGCAGGTCCGCTTCAGACAACCGGTTCCCGGTGTGAACCGCGCGCTGCAAATGCGCCTGGCCCACCCGGTGGCAGGTCGCGCCTTGCTGCGCGGCAGCCGTACCACCTTGAAGTACACCCTGAACAGCCTGGGCGTGCTTTCTGTGGCCGCAGCAGTCACCTTGACGGTCAGCCAGCAATGGCGGACGTCGCTCGCTGGCGCGCTGGCGGGCAAGGAAGCACCCACGGTACTGCTCGGCGCCGCCCTGCCGGCTACCACGGCCCATGCCAGCACTGGCGTGCCGCCGGTCTCGGCCGACGTGGCCGCCGCGCGTCTGGCGCATGCCACCAACGGCTTGCCGACGGTGTCTGGCGTGGACGAGTGGAGTGTGTCGGCCGCGGGCAAGGTCCCGTCGGTGGCGCACCTGGCCGCGCAGATCCCGGTGCAGCGCGTGGCGCTGGACGCCCGCAACACGACGGCGCTCGGCTCCGCACGTGAGCAGGCGGCCGTGGCGGACTACATCGCCCGCAAGTACCGCGTGGCGGCGCAGGCCACCGGGCAACTGGTGAAGGCCGCGTACATGACGGGCCGCGAGGTCGGCATCGACCCGCTGCTGATCCTCGGCGTGATCGCCATCGAGTCCAGCTTCAACCCGTACGCCGAAAGCGGCGTGGGTGCGCAGGGCCTGATGCAGGTCATGACGAAGGTCCACCAGGACAAGTACGAAGCCGTGGGCGGTGTGTCCGCCGCGCTGAACCCGTACGCCAACATCAAGATCGGCGCGCTGGTGCTGAAGGATTGCATCGCCCGTGCCGGTTCGCTGGAAGGCGGCCTGAAGTACTACGTGGGTGCCGCCACGACCAACACCGATGGCGGCTACGGCGCCAAGGTGCTGGCCGAGCGCGCCCGCCTGCGCCAGTTGCTGGGCCTGCCCGCCAACGACGCGAAGCCGGTCGACGCCAAGCCGACGACGGCTGAAAAGCTGGAAGCGGCCACGGCCACGGCCCAGGCGGCCTGATCGTCAGGCTGCGGAAGAAAAAGAGCACCCCTCGGGGTGCTCTTTTCGTTTGCGCTGTATCTATATAGATAGCGATGGCCGGCCCGGATCCTCAGCGCAGGAAATGGTGGAGCCGCTGCATCGCTTCCTCGATGTTCTCCATGGCCGTTGCGTACGAGATGCGGATGTAGTCGCGCGCCGTATGCGGGCCGAAGTCCGTGCCGGGCACCATCACCACACCGGCGTCATGCAGAATGGCCTGCGTCAGCTTGTCGGCATCGCCCGCATGGGGGTGGTTCACGTGGCGGCAGTCGGCATAGACATAGAAGGCGCCGTCCGGCTTCACCGGCACGCGCAGCCCCAGCGCCTCCAGCGCCGGCACGATGGCGTCGCGGCGGCGGCGGAATTCGGCCTTGCGCTCGTCGTAGATCGCCAGCGCCTCGGGCGTGAAGCAGGCCAGCGCCGCGTGCTGCGCCACCGCCGACGCGCAGATGAACAGGTTCTGCGCGACCTTCTCGAAGGCCGGCACCAGCGCGTCCGGCACCACCAGCCAGCCCAGGCGCCATCCCGTCATATTGAAATACTTCGAGAAGCTGTTCACGGTGACCACGTTGTCGTCCAGCGACAGCGCGGACACCGGCGGGGCATCGTACGACAGGCCCTGATAGATCTCGTCGAGGATGGCGAAGCCGTTGCGGCGGCGGACTTCGGCGAGGATGCCGCGCAGCTCGTCCGGCAGGATCGACGTGCCGGTGGGATTGCTCGGCGACGCCAGCAGCACCCCGCGCGTGTCCGGCCCCCAGTTGGCGGCCACCTGGGCGGCGGTGAGCTGGAAGCGCTCGGCCGGCCCGCTCGGCACCATGCGCGCCCGGCCGTCGAAGGCGGCCACGAAATGACGATTGCAGGGGTAGCTCGGATCGGGCATCAGCACTTCGGCGCCAATCTCTACCAGTACCGCGCAGGCCAGCAGCAGCGCGCCGGAAGCGCCGGCGGTCACGATCACGCGGCGCTCGGGAATATCGATCCCATAGGCGGTCTTGTAGTAGCCAGCGATGGCCTCGCGCAGCGCGTGGATGCCCAGCGCCCCGGTGTACTGCGTCACGCCCCGGCGCATGGCCGCCTCCGCGGCATGCACGACCGGCGCGGCGGCGGTGAAGTCCGGCTCGCCAATCCCCATGTGGATGATGTGGCGCCCGGCCCGTTCGAGTTCGGCGGCCTGCTTGGCCAGTTCCATGACGTGGAAGGCGTCGATATTGGCGAGGCGGGAGGCAGTGGCAAGGCGCTGGAGGTCCATGGCGGTCAGGATAGGCAGAGGGCTGGGGTGGCTTGAGGGTAAGGGTAGGCAGCGCGGCGCGGATCCCAAAGGATCACGCGATGCGCGGAAATATGGCGCCGAAACAAAAACACCCGCCGGGGCGGGTGCTCTGGGCTGGTGCCAGCCAGCAGTGACGGGAGGCTTAGCGGCGCGCAGCGACTTCCGGCGCGCGAACCTGGGCGGCGAGCTTGTCCAGCACGCCATTGACGTACTTGTAGCCTTCCACGCCGCCGAAGGTCTTGGTCAGCTCCACGGCCTCGTTGATGACGACCTTGTAGGGAATGTCCAGACAATGCACGAGTTCGAAGCTGCCAACCAGCAGCGCGGCGCGCTCCACGGGCGACAGTTCGGCCACGGGGCGATCCAGGAACGGTTCGAACGCGGCGGTCAGGCGCGCTTCCTCGCGCACGGCGCCGTTGAGCAGGGCGTCGAAGTGCTCGCTGTCGGCCTTGTTGAAGCCTTGCGCGTCATGCAGGTGGGCTTGAATCGCACCAATATCGTTACGATTCAGCAGCCATTGATAGAGGCCCTGCAGTGCCAGCTCGCGCGACCGGCGGCGCGCGCTCTTCGGCGGGGCCTTGGGCTCGGTGCGGGCCGGCTTGGCGCCGCCCGGCTTGCCGGCGTCGCCGGTGTCGGTGGCGTCACTCATCATGCTTCCTCGTCTTCATCTTCGTCGTTCTGGCCGCTGCGCAGGGAGTCCAGCGCGACTACCAGGTTCGCCATTTCCACGGCGGCGCGGGCGCAGTCGCGGCCCTTCTCGCGCGTGCGGGCGTGCGCCTGCGCGTCGGTATCCACGGTCAGGATGCCGTTGGCGATGGGCACGTTGAAGTCCAGGCCCACGCGCGTGATGCCGGCGCCGGACTCGTTCGAGACCAGCTCGAAGTGGTAGGTCTCGCCGCGCACCACGGCGCCGAGTGCGATCAGCGCGTCGAACTGGCCGCTTTCGGCCATCTTCTGCAGCGCCAGCGAAATTTCCAGCGCGCCGGGCACCGTCACGACCAGCGTGTCTTCGCCTTCGACGCCGAGTTTTTCGAGTTCGGCCACGCAGGCCTCGCGCAGCTCGTCGCAGACGGGCTCGTTGAAGCGACCCTGCACGATGCCGATGCGCAGGCCTTCACCTTCGAGGTTGCTGGGGTAGAAGCCGTGATCCATTGTCAGTTCTCCAATTGTTCGGGGAAGGGTGGCTGGCCGCGCCGGAAGGGCGCTGGCCGCCATCGATATTCGTGAAAATTCGTTCGTCTTAGTCGCAGTTGGCTTCGCCGTGCATCGGCTGGCAGCCGGTCACTTCGAGATCGTAGCCGGTCATGCTCGGCATCTTCTGGGGCGAGCCCAGCACGCGCATCTTGCCCACGCCGAGGTCGCGCAGGATCTGGGCGCCCATGCCGTAGGTGCGCAGGTCCGGCTTGCGGCGCGGACGGTCTTGCGGGGCGTCCAGCGCGGCGAACTGCGAAAACAGCTGCTCGGGCGAATCGCCCACGTTCAGCAGCACCATCACGCCTTGCTCGGCGCCATGCAGCACCTCGAGCGCGGCCGGCAGGCTCCAAGAGTGCGTGGTGCGGGCCGATTCCAGCAGGTCGAGTACCGACAGGGGCTCGTGCACGCGCACCAGCGTCTCGGTGTCCGGGCGCGGCTGGCCCTTGACCAGCGCCAGGTGGGCGCGGCCGGTGGGCTTGTCGCGGTAGATCACGCCCTGGAAGGTGCCCCACGGCGTCTGCATGGTGCGCTCGCCCGCGCGCTCGATGATGCTTTCGGTGCGGCTGCGGTAGTGGATCAGGTCGGCGATGGTGCCGATCTTGAGATCGTGCTCGCGCGCGAACTCGACCAGATCCGGCAGGCGCGCCATGGTGCCGTCGTCCTTCATGATCTCGCAGATCACGGCCGCCGGCGTCAGGCCGGCCAGGGCGCCGAGGTCGCAACCGGCTTCGGTATGGCCGGCGCGGATCAGCACGCCGCCGGGCTGCGCCGTCAGCGGGAAGATGTGGCCGGGCTGCACGAGGTCGCTGGCCTTGGCGTCTTTTGCCACGGCAGCCTGCACGGTGCGCGAGCGGTCGGCGGCGGAGATGCCGGTGGTCACGCCTTCGGCTGCCTCGATCGACACCGTGAAATTCGTGCCGTGCACCGTGCCGTTGCGCGACACCATCGGATACAGCTCCAACTGGCGGCAGCGTTCGGCGGTCAGCGTCAGGCAGATCAGGCCGCGCCCGTACTTCGCCATGAAGTTGATGGCTTCCGGCGTGACGAAGTCGGCCGCCAGGACCAGGTCGCCTTCATTTTCGCGGTCTTCCTCGTCAACGAGGATGACCATGCGGCCGGCGCGAATGTCGGCAATGATGTCTTCGGTACGGGCGATAGTCATGGCTGGGGCAACGTCAGGGAATACAGCGGGTGGCAGTAGGCGGGCAGGGCCGGAGGCAGGTGCAACAAAGCCGGCGAAATCAAGCCCGCTATTGTACGCCAAGCGGCCGGGTTCGGTCCCGCCCTAGGCCGGCTCTAATATGGCGCATCAGGCACTTATATGCCGCGGTGTGACGGACGACAGTTACGGACGCGGCTGCCCGCTTATCATGTCACTCACTGGATACGTATCGGGAGCCTGCCGCATGACCTTGCCGCTGATGGGAATTCGTGTCGTTGAGTTCGAGGGGATTGGCCCCGGTCCGCTGGCGGGCCGGATGCTGGCCGACATGGGGGCGGAGGTCATCGTCATCGCGCGCCAGCAGAAAGTGGCCGTGGCGGCGCAACTTGGTGGCGATAAGGAGAGTCCGCTGCGGCGGGGCAAGACCATCGTGCCGCTCGACCTGAAGAACCCGGCGGGGCTGGCGGAAGCGCTCGCGCTGGTGGCCGGCGCCGATGCCTTGATCGAGGGCAACCGCCCCGGCGTGATGGAGCGGCTGGGACTCGGCCCCGCCGACTGCGCCGCGCGCAACCCGCGTCTGGTCTATGGCCGCATGACCGGTTGGGGGCAGGCCGGGCCGCTGGCCCAATCGGCCGGACATGATCTCAACTACGTGGCGCTCACGGGCATGCTGTCGCTGTCCGCGCGGCCCGGCGAGACGCCCGCCATCCCGCCGACCGTGGTGGGCGACGCCGGCGGGGCGCTGGGCCTCGCCTTCGGCATCGCCTGCGCGCTGGTCGATGCGCGCGCCAGCGGCCGGGGGCGCGTGGTGGACGGCGCCATCGTCGACATGGTGGCCATGCTCGGCGGTATCGCGCTATGGGTGCGCAACAACGGCCAGATCGACGGCCCCACGCCAAGCCCCTTCCATCAATCGCCGTTTTACGATGTTTATGCCTGCGCGGACGGTGGGCATATCACCATCGGCGCGCTGGAACCGCAGTTCTACGCGCTGCTGCTCGCCAAACTCGGCATGACCGATGTGGATCCCGCTGCGCAGTACGACCACACGACGTGGCCGGCGCTGAAATCGCGATTCGCCGACTTGTTCCGCAGCCAGCCGCGTGCCCACTGGGATGCGCTGCTCGGCGGCACCGATGTCTGCTACGCGCCCGTGCTGAGCGTGGCGGAAGCGGCCAGGCATCCGCACAACGTGGCGCGCGGCATTTTCATCGAGCGCCCGGACGGCACGCTCGACGTGGCCGGAGCGCCGAGGTTCTCGGACGCGTTGCCTTCAGAGCAGTGAGACGGACTCGCCCTGCGAAGCCGACAGCATCCGCTCCACGTACCGCGCGATCAGGTCGATCTCGAGGTTGACGCGCGCGCCAGCCTTGAGTTCGTTCAGCGTGGTCACTTCCACGGTGTGCGGGATCAGGTTGATCGAGAACTCGCAGCCTTCGGCCACATCGCTGACGCTGTTCACGGTCAGCGAGACGCCGTTGACCACAACCGAGCCCTTGTAGGCCAGGTAGCGGCCCAGCTCGCGCGGGGCGCGGATGCGCAGTTCGTGCGATTCGCCAACCGGGGCAAAGCGCACGACGTCGCCAAGCCCATCGACGTGACCGGACACGAGATGACCGCCCAGCCGGTCTGCCAGCCGCAGCGCCTTCTCGAGATTGACGCGGCCCGGCTTGTCGAGGCCCACGGTCTTGTCGAGCGATTCTCGGGAAACGTCTACGTCGAACTGGCCGTGCTGCAGAGCCACGACGGTCATGCAGGCGCCCTGAATGGCGATGCTGTCGCCGATGATCACATCGGTCAGGTCCAGCTCGCCGGCGGCGATGCGCAGGCGCACGCCAGCGTCGGCGTTGCCCAGCGGGGAGACGGTGTCGATGCGGCCAACGGCCGCCACAATGCCAGTAAACATGCTTGCCTCGGAATACGTAGGGTCTGTCTGTTCAGGGGGATGTCAGTGCTTGCTGTCGCCACGGCGGGCAATCAGCCGGAGGTCGTCGCCGATCTGGCGCACCTCGTGCCAATGGAAGTCGACGGCGTCTTCGAGCCTGGCCAGCGGCGGCAGGTTGAACATGCCCTGCGCATCGCCCAGCAGCCGGGGCGCAAGGTAGATCAGCAGCTCGTCGGCGCAGCCCTCGCGGATCAGGGATCCGTTGAGCTTGAAGCCGGCTTCCACATGCAATTCGTTGATGCCGCGCTTGCCCAGTTCCTGCAGCATGCGGCGAAGTTCGACCTTGCCGTGCGGATTGGGCAGGACCACTACCTCGGCGCCGCGTGCCTCCAGTGCACGCTGCCGCGCGGCGTCTTCCACGGCGCAGAAGACCAGCACGGGCTTGGCGAAATCCCCGGTGTCGCGGTTCAGGATCTGCGCATCGAGCGACACCTCCAGCCGGGAGTCCACCAGCACGCGCTGCGGCTGGCGCGGCGTGGGAATGGCTCGCACGGTCAGCGCGGGATTGTCGTCCCGCACGGTGCCGATGCCGGTGAGGATGGCGCAGGCCCGGGCGCGCCAGGCATGGCCATCGTCGCGCGCGGGTTTGCCGGTGATCCACTGGCTGGTGCCGTCATGCAGCGCGGTGCCGCCATCGAGGGAAGCGGCCACTTTCACGCGCACCCACGGCAGGCCGCGCGTCATGCGCGAGACGAAGCCGATGTTGAGGTCGCGCGCTTCTTTTTCCAGCAGGCCGCAGCGTACGTCGATACCGGCATCGCGCAGCCGTTGCAGGCCGCGCCCGGACACCGCCGGGTTGGGGTCTTCCATGGCGGCCACCACGCGGGCGATGCCCGCACGCACCAGCGCCTCTGCGCACGGCGGCGTGCGGCCGAAGTGGCTGCACGGCTCCAGCGTGACATAGGCGGTGGAGCCGGCGGGATCGTGGCCGCGCGAGAGGGCGTCCTTCATCGCCTGGATCTCGGCATGGTCCTGACCGGCCGGCTGGGTATAGCCCTGCCCGATGATCTCGCCATGCTTCATCAGCACGCAGCCAACGCGCGGGTTGGGCGTGGTGGTGAACATGCCCCGCGCGGCGAGCGCGAGGGCCAGTTCCATGGCGGTATGGTCGGAGTCGGAAAACATGGCGAGGCAGTCTGTGCCGTTAGGTGAGAAAGCAGGGCGATCAGTCGCAGTCGGCATCGGGGCCGGCGCCGCAGATCCGGATGCGCCCCTGGGCGCCGAGCCTGACCTGCCGCTGCGCACCGCGGCATCGCACATGGAACGTGGCCGCGTAGAAACCGCCGCGTTCCGATCGAGAGTATCCCACAGGTGTCAAGCGGAGCGCAGGCGGTCCCTTGGCGCCATCGGTGCCGCGCAGGGTCACGCGCAGGCAGGCGGCATCCAGCGCCGTCACGGCGATGGGCGGCCCGGTGGTCGCCTGGGGTGCCACCGGTGCGAGCTGCCATCCGCCATCGAGCGTGGTGGCGCCCGGCAAGGGCCCGAGCCGGATTTCGACGCGCCGGTTGGCCGCCGTGGTGCGTGCCATGGCCAGCGATGCCGCCAGCCGGTCTGCGGCGTAGGTCACGGTGTGCTCGGCCAGCATGTGGCGCAGGGTGGGCAAGGCGATGGCCGCGAGGATGGCGGCCACGGCCAGCGAGACCAGGAGTTCGGTCAGCGTCATGCCGCTGCGCCGGCGGACGTGCTTGATTGCAGCCTGTTGCATTTCAGCATCCTTCGGGGGTTCGAGCGGGCGGATTCGCCGCGGTGAGCAGGGAAAGCCACTCGCCCGTGCTCCGCAGCACGAGAGTGCCGCAGCGCGTATCGACAAAAGTGGGCGTGGCGCGGACTTCGACGCAGCGGGACAGGTCAAGTCCGGCGCAACTGGTGGCCGTCAGCCAGTGCCGGACCGGGGCGGGCGGCGCGGGCACGGGGCGGGGCCAATGGCCGGCCGGGGCGGTTGCGTCTAGGGCGCTCGCAAACGTCGACGCGCTGAGGGCATGCCGCTCGAGCGCCAGCATCGCGGTGACCGCTTCGGCACGTGCCTGCATGCGCCACGCCCGGTGGAAATGCTGCCGCCATGCCGGTAGCGCCATGGCGGCGAGGATCACGACGATCATCAGGGTGATCATCAACTCGACGAGGCTGAAGCCGCTGCTTTGGGTGCGCGGCAGGCAGGGTCGGTGCGTCATGGCGATGCTCATAGCGGTGTCCGGATCAGTTCGCGCCAGCCCAGCCGACCGCGCCGGCGTGTCAGGTAGGCGTGTTGTTGCAGGTAGGCGCCGTCGCCATCGACCTGCCACAGGGCAAGGGAATGGACATCGCGCCGGGAGATGCCGGGCGCCGGAGTGGCACCTTCGATGACCGGGGAGAGGCTGACGAACGGACCACCGAAGGCCGGATCGAACGGCAACCCTGTGATGGCGGCGCCGGGTTTGCCATCGGCCTGCAGGACGGTGACCGACTCCCCGGTAGCGGCGTCGATCAGGTAGCTCCGTGCACGGCCATCGGGTGCCAGCGTGGTGAAGGAGAGATGGGCAGGGCTGGCGGCGTCCAGTGTCTCGATCTGTTCGCCCGGATGGGGTAGCGCGAGCGTCCATCCTGTCGTGCCGGGGGGGTCCGACGAGGGGACGGCACGCAGCACCACGCCGTTACCGCTCGGGATTGCGCGGATCTGGCGTGGGTTGGCTGGCTTTTCGGTGTGGTCCGGAATGGCGGACACGGCGTTGCCGGTGCCGTAGACAATAAGCGGGGTAGCACCGGTGTACGTGATCACGGGTGGTTCGACACTGCCACGTCTGCTGGCGGTCTGGCGATGCAGGCATGTTGCGGGTGGCGTATCGGCGCCAAGGGCGTCGAGGGGGAACCGCCAGAGGCGGCCTACATCGTCGATGGCGTAGGCGGCGCGGGCGGCGCCACTGGCATCGCTCCGCACCGTGACGGCGAGGAGTTGCGTGGTGGCCGTCTTGCTGTCGCAGCCTTGTTCAGGTAGCGGCAGTCGCGGAACACGGCCGGTGGTCGCCCAGGCGCCTGCCGGCCGGTCCAGCGGAAGCAGCGCCAAGGCCGCCCGTGCACCCGCCGGCGTGCCCGGCGCGAGGATGCCGACGGCGAACCAGCGCCGCTCGTTGTCGACCCTGAGCATGGCGGCGCGTAGCGGGCCACTGCCGGTCAGCGGCAAGGCGTCGCTTCCCGTCACTTCCCAGATCAGTTGGATGGGTGTGTCGGCGTCCGGAGTGGATACGTCGAGGACGAATGCGGTGCCGGGCGTGCGCGCCGTAGCGGGTGTGGCGCAAAGGAGAAGGGTGCGCCAGCGGCCGTTTGGGTCAGCATCCACGCTATGGGGCCTTGGGCACGGCGGGGCCGGCACCCGCGTGCCCACGGCGGTTAGGGCGGCGGCTTCGGCCAGTGCGGCGCGCGGTAGGTAGCCGGCGCGTTCCCGGCCCGTCATCGCGTCGAAGCTGTGCAGGATGCCATCGCGCGTGCCCAGCCAGACGGTGGTTGGCCGCAGTGCATGTGCGTTGCGGAAGGCGGTGTGGCCCGGTTGCATGGGCTGCCACGCCGGTGGCGCCACCACGTGCACGCGCGCGCCGGCGGCGCTGGCAAGCCGGGTGTCGCGTGGGCGCATGAGCGGGTTGGGGCGGTTGCCACGAAGCCACGAGAGCCGGTCCGCGCCGTGGGTGTCGGGCTGGCCGGTTGTGGGATCGATGTTGAGATGTTGCTTGGCCTCCGCATCGATGGCGGGCCACCGCAAGGGCGTCAGCCGCGTCCCGCCCAGATAGAGGCGACGCGTGTCCGTGTCGCGCTGGTCGAGCCTTTCTCCCGCTTCCCAGAGGTGCAGTACCCCACGCCGGTTGGCATCGGCGGTGGTGCGGAAGCCGATGGCATGGAGGCGCCCGGTCCAGGGGTAGCCGGCAGGCGCCACACGGTAGCCCATCGGCAAACGGCCGGCCTCGCTGGCAACGGCGCCGGGGCAGCCGCTAAGCCCTAGCACGATCCCGATGCACCCCATGACAAGGCGGATCATGGCTGGAACTCCGTCTGGAGCAGCACGCGCACGGACGGATCGCGGGCAAGACCGAGCGCGGTAATGCGGAAGCGCGGCCACTGCGCCGTGCCGGCCAGTGTCTGGAGGGTCTGGTGGTGGTCGAGGACTTCGATGAGGTAGCGGGGCGGATGCGTCGCCCCGGCCACGCCTTCGGGCAGATCGGGCAGGCGCGCCCCGGTGAACGCACCAATCGATAGCGCCGGGACGCTCTCGGGTGGGCTGCCCTCGATCCATGGCCACCAGGCCGGCTGGCCGGTGCCCGTTCGACAGATGGCGCGCTGGGCCTCCACGCCGCAATGGCCCGGGTCCGGCCACGACGCCAGCCGAGCATGCGGCGACGCGGCAGCCGCAAGCAGATCCGCCTCCGCATCGAGCAAGGCCGCCTCCGCCGCGCGGAACGCGATCTCGCGGTCCAGTTGCAGCCCTGCCAGTTGACGGCCGGCGTGGAGGAAGTGCATCGCTGCGGCGCAGACGCTGGCCGTGAGCACCAGCATCGTCGTGACGAAAGCGAGAACGGCGATGCCATCCTGCGTGCGGCGGGTCAGCATAGGGTCTCCAGGCAGGGCGAAGGGTTGCGCAGGCGGAAGGTGGTGGTGAAGACGCGCCGGCGGACCGCATGCCGGGTCGCAGGGGGGAACGACAAGTCCTCGTCGGCGTCGCCATGGGTCAGCGCGGGCAGCAGGGTCAGCGGCTCTGGCCGGGTCGTCTGCCCGGTAGCGCGGTCGCCCCGGATCACCAGGGCGATCTGCACCGTGCGCACGCGATGCCAGCCGGCATCGCCCTGCGCCCGGATGTCGCGGGCGCGGAGATAGGTGTCCGCCTCCCCGTCGCCGTCCCGGTCGACGCCATAGCGCAGCTGCATGGCCTCCACGCCACGGACGAGCGTCCCCGAGGTGTAAGTGACGGCTTGCATCTGGCGCCCCTGCCGGCGCGGATAGCGGCACAGCAACTGCGGCACGCCATCACTGCCGAGGCCGATGTACAGCAGGTTCATCGCGGCGTGATGCGAGGTGGGCACGCCATCGACCGGTTGGGCGGTTGCCGCCAGCGCATGCCCGCCACAGTCGGTCATGGTGCCGTCGGGCCGCGTGGTCGCATCGCCGCTGCTGCTGCCGGAGAAGCGCAGGCGCAGGGCATCGCTCTGATGCCGGCCCCGGGTGCCGCACGGGGCAGATAGATCGACGGCGGGCTGGCCGCAGTCGTCGTGGCCCTCGAGCGGCGCGGTTGGCGCCGGATGCCCTGGGGTGAGCGAGGCCCGACCGGGAATCCAGCCCGCCTGACGCACCAGTTGAGCGACGATGCCCAGCGCCCGATGGCCGCGCTCCGCCATCATCACGCTGTCCGCGACGTTGGCGTATGCCTGCCGGACGACTTGGAACGTGGTGATGGCCAGTACGGATGCCAGCAGCCCGAGCACCATCCCCACCATCATCCCGGTGAGCGTGAACCCACGCTGGCGAGGGCGACGCGTCATGGCGCTACCCATAACGCCACGTGGGCGGGAGGTGCCGTCATGCCGGGCGAGGCGTCCGCCGTAATGCGGACCGGCCCGGCCAGCACAATGCGCGCACCGGGCGCGCAGAGCGGCCGAGCGCCGGCCCCGACGCCGAGCGCGCCACACAGCTGCGCGTGGCGCCCGCCGGGCGGCACCATCGAACCGGCACCGGCCGTTTCGGCGAACTCCGACGCCCACTGCGTGGTCTGCGCCAGACTCTCCTGCTCACCCGCCAGCCGGAGCCACAAGGGGCCGAGCACGGCCAGCGGCATGGCGCCGATGCCGATGACGGCAAGGCAGATCAGCGATTCGAGGAGGATGTAGCCGCTGGAGCGCCGCTGAGGGCGGCGGCCGGAAGGGGAGGGTGGAGCAAGGGACATGGCGCATCGGTTCGAACAGAACGGATGTCCACGATAGCCTCGGGCGAGGCCCTAAAACGTGTCCGGATGTGGAGGTTTTTTGGAAGTTTGTGTCCGAGGCCGACTCGGACGGTTCCCTTGCAGGATCAGGGCAGCACGCAGCTCGTTTCGCGGTTGGGATCGCATACGCGCGCGCGTCCCAGAAGGCTGACTTCGACGACACGCTTTGCATCACCGATCTGGAAGCCGGCGCTCATCGACATTTGGCTTTTTGTCGTCGTCTGCGAATACCCGACCGGAGAAAAGGAGATCGAAGCAAGCCCTGTGGGAAAGGTAGAGGTCGTCACCACGACATCGGACGGTGGCTTGTCGTATTGCGCAATGAGATTCTCGGTCCCCTCTTCGTAGGTGCCATTGGGGGTGAGACCTTCGGAGAAAACTTGCCACCCATTCTTCCAGTCGTTCCCGATCGGTGCCACGGTCACATAGCTATTGGTCGTGGCCGCGATGGATCGTGCCTTCGAAACCGCCGTGTTGAAGCTGTCTGCCACGGTCAACACGCGATGATTGCGCATGAACGTGGTCATGCTAGGCACCGCAAAGCCCACCAGAATCACGCCGACGGCCATCGTCGTGATCAGTTCTATAAGCGTGAAGCCTTGTTGTGGCTGGACGGCTCGTTTGTCGACGCGCATGGGGATCACCAGCAATTGGGAGTGTTGACTTCTTGGCCGTTCAGCATGTTGTTCTTGACGCCTGTGCTCTTGATCGTCAGAACGCCGCAGGTGGCATCGGCCCGCTTGGGTGTCGCACGCAACTCCACGCACTGGCCGCTGTTGCAATCGAACGCGGCGATCGTGTAGTTGCCGCTGGTCGCATTGTCGCCGGAGTACGCCTTGTAGCCGGTCCAAGGCGTCGTCGTACCCGCTGCATAGTAGGTGTTGACTTGCGAAAAGTGCCGCTCGAACAACTGCATGTTCTCCATCAGTGCCGCCTTGGCCTCGGTGCGCCGACCTTTCAGGATGAATTCCTGATAGGAGGGGTAGGCGAATGCACTGAGGATGCCGATGATGGCCACGGTGACCATCACCTCGGCTAGCGTGAAGCCGCGCGGCCACTTGCGGAGTCTATATGTCATGGCTGTCCTGGATGTCAGTTCGTTATCGTGAAATTGCGGATTTCCTTCCATCCCTTGCGCATAACGCGCTTGTCGGTCGCGTTGGTGCTGGTTGTGGTCAGCGTGCCCGCGGAGCCGAAGCCCAGTACCTGCGTCGTCGTGGATTGCACCCCACCTCCAGCGCCGGTACGGTCAGTCTTCGACACATTGATGACGATGATCGACGGCGCGCCAAGCAGGCCGACGGAGGACAACATGCCCGAGATGCCATTGGTAGGCAGGCCGGTCAGTGGGTTCAGGGCATAGCTCCGGCTACCGCCGGCGGTGCCGCATGTACCGGTGGCCGTGTAGATCGAGTTGAAGAAGATCATGCCGCTTGCGACGGCGGCGGATGTGACCTGCCGCTCGGTGCTATCGAGGAAATCGAGCACCCAGCCAGGTTTGCGCCCGCCCGTGTAGCCCGGATATGCAGCCGTGCCAGTAATGGAGATGGACTGCCCCCCCGAGGTATAGGCCGAGGACAACTGGCTTAACTGGCTCCGGCCGCCGCTCACATAGTCGGTGCCACCGCCGTCATAAATGCCGTAGAAGGAGTTGGTCTGCGTCGGGGTGGTACTCGTATCGGCCAGTTCGTAGTACTTGCCGGTGCCAAACAGGACCATGAAGCCACCCGGGGCGTACACCACCTCTGGCTGCATCGTGATTGGCTGGCGATTGCCGTTGCGGTCGGTTGCCACGAACAGCGGCTTGCCCGGCGTGCCGCCGTACGGCGGCAGTGCGCCGTCGCTGCCGGCGTTCCACGTGGAGGGCAGGCCGGAGACGTTGAACTTCCACAGATTGCCCTGCAGGTCGCCCGCATAGATGGCCAGGCCGATTCCGCTTGTGGAAGTGGTCACGGCTGGCGTGCTCAGGCCGTTTGCGGTGACATAGGGCGGCGTGGCCGAAGGCGACGGGGTGACGATCTTCCAATAATTGTTGTTCAGCGACCACGCTTCGCTGGGCGACTTGTCCAGCGAGAGGAGGAACAGCGCGCCCGGCGCCCGGTCGTTGGCGTAGCCATCGGCCTGATTGCTGTTCAGGCCGTTCCCGACAATGGCGAACCACTTGTACACGGGCACATTGTTGGTGTCCTTGCCGACAAGCATCTTGGCGATCACCGGGCGGCCCATGACGTTGCCCATGTCGGCGTCGTCCTTGTCCGTGAACTCCCACATGACATTCGATGCACCGAAAACGCTGCCTCGGCTACCGGTCGGGTCGGTTACATCCAGGGCGTACACCCCCTGCGCGCCGCCGCCCATGCCGCCCACCAGCACCGTTTTCCAGTTGCTGCCGATCTGGACTTCCGAAGTGACTGGCGTGGCATCGACATAGGCGCGATGCGAGTAGGTGGCGCCGGTCAGCTGGTTGAGCTTGCTGACGACTGCCGCCGGGACGTAGGCGAATACTTCGTCGCCAGTATTGGCATTGAAGCCGTGCAGCATGCCGTCGTTGGCGCCGACATAGACCATCGGCGTCCGGGTTGCGTAGTTCGTGGCGAATGCGGCGTAGCCGGCGCCGCTGCGGGTGGTGGAGGGCAGACCGACGAACGTCGGGCCGGAGTTGATGATGTCACCGAACACCGTCTTGCGTGCCCGGAACAGCCCGCCATTGCCCTGGCTGTCGGCTTCGTTGCTGCGATCTCCCCGCAGGTACTCCACGCGTTGCTGGCCCAGCCCGTCGCTGCTGCTCGTGCCCGGGTTGATGTTCAGTGCATCCTGCTGTGCCTTGCCGAGGTTGGCCCAGCTGAATGCGGCGCCCGTCCCTGTGGCGCCGCTCAAGGTGAAGATGGAACGCGTCGAATAGGTCCGGGCCGCGAGGCGCGAACCGGCCTCCCAGGCTGCCGTGGACGAGATCGAGACGGAACCGTCGCTATTTTTGAGTAGCGGGTAGGCGCTGAGCTTACCGTTCCATTGCTGATCAAAGCCCGGCGTGTAGACAAATTCGTTCTGGATGATCCGGGTGTTGCTCAGTGCCACGCCGGAGAGCGTGCCGGCTGCGGTCGTGATCTGCGTGAAGATTTGCTTGATCGCGCTGATCATCTGCGCCGGCTGGCTGGCGAGGAACCAGTTGGACGGGATGTTGGAGCCAATAGGGGCCGCCTCCCACTCCGTGTTGTTGGTCACCACGGCGCCGCCGGAACCCAGCGTCTTGAACGGGTTGCCGTCCTTGTTGCCGCCATCGTTGGTCTCTTCCTTGAAGCCGCCGTACTTGGCTGCGAGGAAGATCTGGCTTTGCCGCTGGCTGTCGCCGACCGTGCCGTTGCCGTTTTCGTTCACGTCGATACCGAAGGTGGTGACGCGAGCCTCGGGCATGGTTGGCCGGAATGCCGAGGTATGCGCCCAGTAGGCAATGCCGGCAAGGTAGTACGACGACTTAGAGGACGTGGGGTGGTTCTTGGTGCCGAGGCTCAGGAATGACGAGCCGAGCGGATTCGAGTTCCCGGCGGCGGGTGTGTTCGTCTCGAGCGCGCCGACCTTGTTGGTCCAATCCACCACGTCGAATTTGCTCCAGGAATCCTTCGCACGGGCCGGGTCGCCCTGGTTGGCGATGGTATTGCCGGGAATGTAGTGATCCTGGTGGGTGTTGATATCGCCAATCGTCAGCACGTAGTTGCGCTGACAACTGTTCAGCAGGGGGTCGGTGTCCCAACTTGTGTACACGGGAAAATTGTCCGTGTAGGCCGTGGTGAGATTGTTCACGGCTTCGGGAGTCGGGCCATCGGGGTGGAACTGCAGGTAGCGAATGCTCTCGTAGTAAAGCTCGCTCAGTGGATCGTACGTCTTGTATCTGCCTACCGGATTGTCGGTGGGTCCGCCGAGGTCGGTCACCATTGTGCGGCCGAACTTGTTCAGGTAATTGATCACGCCGCTATTGGCGTTGGTGGTCAGGTTGAGCGGGTTGTTCAGCAGCACCCCGTACGCATCCCATTCCTTGGCCGGGTTCGTGATCGTATTCAGCGAGGTATTTACTGCGTTGTCGCCCACATACTTCATCGGCGCCCGCAGTACACCGCCGTAACGCTCGTTCTGGGTCTTGCTTGTATCGTTGGTGGCATCGTTCAGGTAGCCGAAGGCCGCGAACCGCACGCGGTCGGCATTGCGCTGCATCTCGCCCACGGGCTTGTAGTTGGTGCCGTCGTAGCTGTAGCAGAGGTCCGTACGGCTGGTAGCTTCGCTGCTGTCGCAGACCTGCACCTGAACGCGGAAGCCGCGCCGTTCCGTCACCGTGCCGCGGCTGTTGGTCACGTCGGCGTACTTGCGCAAACTGGTACACGAGGCGGAGGAGTCGTCCGCGTCCGAGAAGTAAATATGGTTGCCGCAGGACGCCATGTACAACGTGGTGTACTTGAACGGCGTCACCTTGCTCGGCGCGCTGTTCGTGCCGCTGCCGTTGATGCTCTTGAGCGGGAAGTAAGACGAGCTCTTGAAGAAGTCGGCTTGCAGCAGGGCGCGTTGCAGGACAGTTTGCGTGCGCGTGTCGACCACGCGGTCGCCGCCGGTCATGGCGAGGCGCAGCTCGTCAATGGCGGACGAGGCCGCCCAGTTCATGAAGTTGCCGCTGAAATCGCCGGAGCACTCGTGGGTGTCGGTGGTAGCGTTTCCGGAGATCGTGAAGTAGCCAGACGTGGCGTTATAGGCGTAGCACTTCGTGTTGTTGAAGTAGCCGAGGTAGCCGGTAGCCTTGTTGTAGGTGCCCCGGTATGCGGCGCCGGTGGTGGGGAATTCCACCGACAAAGTCAGCATCAGGTTCGGATGGATGTTCTGCGACTGGCCGTAGAGCGGCGTGGTCGAGATCGAAACCGTCGGCACGGTGGTCGGCGCGGCGCAGAGCGCAACGCTCCAGAGCATGGTGCACAGCGGCAGCAGGCGGCGGAAGAGGTTCATGGAATTCGGTCCCGGTTCGTTGGTTTGATCCGTCGGGGAAATGGGGTTAGTCCTCGCCCTTGTAGTAGAGCGACTGGACTACTGCGCGTGTGGTGTCATTGGGGCCGAAGCCGACGGCCGTAATCTGGTACATGAATTTCACATCGTCCGGATTGCTCGCGCTTTGATTGTTATCTCTGACCGTCATGATCTCAATCAGATAGCGCGGCTTGCGGCCGGGGGTCAGGCCTGAGCCAGTGGGGAATGACCTGCCGGTGAACGTTCCATACTCCACAGTCCTCTGGCCGACGGTGGCCAGCCAGTCGACGGTGTTCCAGATCGGCGGATTGCTGTTGTATGTGTCGCACAATCCCAGGTAAGGCCCGCTTGGGGCGGTGCCCGTGTTGCAACCGCCCGGCACATCAAAGCCGTCGCGCTTCTTCGATGAGAAGATCTGCGTGCGTTTGGCCGGGCCGGTTGCATTGCTGATATCGAGTTCCGCGTCGCGCAGCGCGGCTTCCGCTGCCTGGAACGCGATCTCAAAATCACGCTGGTTCCGTGATGTCTTCTTCGAGTCGAGTGCGATGCGCGCGCCCGAAATGGCCAGCAGCGTGATCACCAGCAGCATGATCACGGCGGTGATCAGGGCAACGCCTCGCTCGTTTCGCGAGCGGCATGCGGGGGTCATCCTGGAGGTCAGAGGCATGACGTGTCTCCCGGAACACAGTGGTTGTAGTTGCGGACCTGGAGGGTGGTGGTGAACAGGCGGCGTGCCGCCTGGGTGTCCTGCGTGGGTGTGAAGGTGCCGTCTGCGCCGTTGTAGAGCGACCCGAACATCTGGATGGCTCCGTTTCCCCCGGCGTCTGCGCTCGCGTTGTCAGCGCGTACGACGATCGACAGCTTGATGGTCGCGATGTGGAGCCATTCGAGTGTCGTCATTTCGTCGGCTCTCACGTACTTGTCCGGCACATCGTCGGAATTCGTGGAGATCCCATACAGCAACTGCATGTTCTCGACGCCGGTCACCAGTTCCTGCGTGACGTACGTGGTCAGCGACTCTTCTCCCGCAGTCCGCTGGCGGTACTTGCACATCAGGGTAGGTTTGCCTGCTGCGTTGTTAGCGACGAAGAAAACGGACAAGCCGCGCTGGCTGGCCGCGAGCGTTACATCGCCCTCGGTGTAGCCCGCCACGCCCTGGCCTGAGCAATCGACAATCGATTCGTCGGGCGTGCGGGGGTTTCCGGGAACCCCGGACCCGTAGTAGCGCACCATGAACATGTCGCTGCCATTGACTGACGCGCCTCCGTTGCAAACCAGATCTTCGCCGTCCCCCGGCGTGGAGCACGATTCGCGTCCGAAGATCATCTGGTCCGTAATCACCATCGCGCCGCCCGAGGGGCCTGGCGGCACATAAGACGCTTGCCGCAGCACACGGGACATTACCGAGATTGCGAATTGCCCACGCTCTTCCAGGTTCGCGTTGTCGTCGATCGTGGCGTAGCTGTTGCGGCTCATCAGGTAGAACGACAGGCCGGCAATCAACACCAGCATGCTGATGACCAGCGTCACCATCAGTTCGATGAGGGTATAGCCCGCGGCCGGCTGCCGCAGGCGGCGGGAGTCAGAGTGGCGGGGCATCAGTTGTTGACTCCGGGGTTGACGACCACGACGACCATGGGCGTCGCATCGCCATTCGCTGCGGCGGAGTCGGCCATGGTGGTGCCTGTAGCGAGATCAGCGCCGGCGCGATCGGTGAAACGGGAGGTCCAGCCTACCTTGATGACGATCGGCGTATCGCTTGGAGAGCCATTGCCACCGGCGGTCTGGGTGCAGCCCCACTGGTAACCGGTGTTGAGCTGGAACGTGGTCGAGTCGCGGCAGATGACCGCGCGGCCGTTTGGCAGGCTGGTCTGGACGCGGCGCGCCCAGTCAGCCTTGTCGAAATTCGCGGTGAGGGGCGCGCATGCGGCTGATGCGCCAGTGCAGGCCGTGCGGAACAGGTTGCCGCTGTCCGCGATATTCGGCGTGCCGGTCTTCGTGTCGAAAAGGTAGTTGTTTTTGTTGGCCTCATCGACGCTCGCCCGCATGCGGTCCGCCATGTCATTGGCGAGCTGAAGCGCAACAACGTCGTAGGACGACTGTTGCGCGAAGCGGAAAGACTTGATGAGCAGATTGGCCACGCCGAGCACGCCGAACGCCAGAACGACGATCGCTACCAATGCTTCGAGCATGGTGAAGCCGGCCGCCCCCCGGCGGCGTGACTGACCCATTTGTGACTCCCGTCCAAAAAATCGAACTGTTCTTTTGCTTTTCTACGGGCGGCGCGTTGGAGTTTTGCTGCGCCGGAGCCTCTGTTGGGCCCCGTTTACGCCGTGCACGCGCTCGCCATCCGGCCTCCTTACCCGAAGGAGGTCAGTGCAGATTAGACAGCTTTTTTTACGAAGTAGCTACCCCTTTCGTGGGGTAGGCGGGGAAAATTCGTCGAGTACGTCGCGAAATTCCGACACATCTTCAAAACTGCGATAAACGGAAGCAAAGCGGATATAGGCAATTTTGTCGAGTTTGCGCAATTCGCGCATAACCAGTTCGCCCACCTGGCTGCTGGCGATCTCTTTCTCGCCCAGCGCCAGCAGTTTTTCTTCGATCCGGGTAATGGCCTGGTCGATGGCCTCGGCGGACACCGGCCGCTTGCGCAGGGCCAGCCGCATGGAGTCCTTGAGCTTGCCGCGCGTGTAGTCCACGCGGGAGCCGTTTTTCTTGACGATGGCGGGGAAGAAGAGCTCGATGCGCTCGTAGGTGGTGAAGCGGCGGTCGCAGGCTTCGCAACGCCGGCGGCGGCGCACCGTGTCGCCGTCCTCGGAGACGCGACTGTCAAGCACCTGGGTGTTGGAATGACCGCAGAAGGGGCATTTCATGCCGGACCACCTGAAGATATATGCCGGGCCGCATTATCGCTCGCGGTGTGCAAAAGGTAAAACGGCGCTGCCGGGGCAGCGCCGTTCGTCACGCGCACTATATAGATAGGCGCGATGCCGGTTGTGGGCCGGATATCAGCCGTAGACCGGGAAGCGGCGGGTCAGGGCGGACACCTGCTCGCGCACCTTGGCGATATTGGCTTCGTCGTGCGGGTTGTCCAGCACGTCGGCGATCAGGTTGCCCACCTGGCGGGCTTCGTCTTCCTTGAAGCCGCGCGTAGTCATGGCCGGCGAGCCCAGGCGCACGCCCGAGGTCACGAACGGCTTTTCCGGATCGTTCGGGATGGCGTTCTTGTTCACCGTGATATGGGCGTCGCCGAGGATCTTCTCGGCTTCCTTGCCGGTGATCTGCTTGGCGCGCAGGTCCACCAGCATCACGTGGCTCTCGGTCTTGCCGGACACGATGCGCAGGCCGCGCGCGATCAGGGTCTCGGCCAGCACGGCGGCGTTCTTCACCACCTGTTGCTGGTAGGCCTTGAACTCCGGCGTCAGCGCTTCCTTGAAGGCGACGGCCTTGCCAGCGATCACGTGCATCAGCGGGCCGCCCTGGATCCCCGGGAAGATGGCCGAGTTGATGGCCTTCTCGTGCTCGGCCTTCATCAGGATCACGCCACCACGCGGGCCGCGCAGGCTCTTGTGGGTGGTCGTGGTCACGAAGTCAGCGTGCGGCACCGGGTTCGGGTACACGCCGGCGGCGATCAGGCCGGCGTAGTGGGCCATGTCCACCATGAAGTAGGCGCCAACATCCTTGGCCACCTTGGCGATCCGCTCGAAGTCGATGCGCAGGGCGAAGGCCGAGGCGCCGGCGATGATCATCTTCGGCTTCTTCTCGTGGGCCAGCTTCTCCAGCGCGTCGTAGTCGATGTCTTCCTGGGCGTTCAGGCCGTAGCTGACCACGTTGAACCACTTGCCGCTCATGTTCAGGGCCATGCCGTGGGTCAGGTGACCGCCTTCGGCCAGGCTCATGCCCATGATGGTGTCGCCCGGCTTGAGCATGGCGAAGAACACGCCCTGGTTGGCCTGCGAGCCCGAGTTCGGCTGCACGTTGGCGGCTTCAGCGCCGAAGAGCTGCTTCACGCGGTCGATGGCCAGCTGCTCCACCACATCCACGTACTCGCAGCCACCGTAGTAGCGCTTGCCGGGATAGCCCTCGGCGTACTTGTTGGTCAGCTGCGAGCCCTGGGCGGCCATCACGGCCGGCGAGGTGTAGTTCTCGGACGCGATCAGCTCGATATGGTCTTCCTGGCGCTGGTTTTCCTTCTGGATCGCGGCGAAGACTTCGGGGTCGATCTGCTCGATGGTGAAACGGCTGCGTTCAAACATGGCGTGACTCGTCTGTAAAAAAGGGATGCCGATGCACTTTTCGGATACGAACAGGCAATCGGGATACATCTCGGGGGTTTCGCAGAACTTCGCGATTAGGGCGCGCGGGGAAGGCATCGGCGTCCCGCACCGGTGACCTCTATATATAGAGGTCGTCCGGTGCAGGGCGCACCCTGCTTCCCATTCGCTGCCCAGGCGAGCGGCAGGCGTTTGTGATTCACGCCAGATAACTTGCGCTTCCTCGTGGTAGTACCCACTGACTTCGCCAGTCGCGCAAGATGGAATGGTTGCCGCAGAGTTTACGCGAGGCCGCGCCGCGCCGCAAGGCGGTGCCAGAGGGGGTAACGCGGGGGCAGGGCAGGCCGGATGTGGCGGGCGGTGCATCGGGCCAGCTTCCCGCAAAGCCGCGCGGCGCCTGGCTCGCAACTTGCTGTTGCATTTCTCCTGCGGGTTTACCTGCGGCGGGCCGTTGCGGTCCGTTACAATGCCGGCCATGCCGAACTATGTCTGGCCGCTGCGCGTGTACTGGGAAGACACGGATGCCGGCGGCGTGGTGTTCTACGCCAACTACCTGAAATTCTTTGAACGGGCCCGGACCGAATGGCTGCGCTCGCTCGGGATCGGTCAGCAGGACCTTGCCGATACGTCCAATGTGGTCTTCGTGGTACGCAGTACTGCTGTGGAATACAATGCGCCCGCCCGGCTGGACGACCAGCTGGAAATCCGCACCGTGATTGAACGGGTGGGGCCGGCCTCGGTCCAATTCGCCCAAGAAGCGTGGCGCGACGACCTCCAGCTGGCCAGCGGCAAGATCCGGGTGGGATGTGTCGATAAAGACACATTTCGTCCGGCCCCGATTCCTGCTCCTGTTCTCGCAACTATAAGAAACGCTCGATGAATCCGGTGACCGTCACGCAAGACCTGTCGATTATCTCGCTGGTGCTGCACGCCAGCCTGCTGGCACAGGCCGTCATGGCGCTGCTGCTGGTGATGTCCCTCTTCTCGTGGACCTATATTTTCCGCAAGCACCTGGCGCTGCGCGCCGCGCGCAGCCAGACGGAAATCTTCGAGCGCGACTTCTGGGCCGGTGGCGATCTCCAGGCGCTTTATAACAGCGCCGTCAACAACCGCCACAACACCGGCGCGCTCGAACGCATCTTCGAGTCCGGCATGGGCGAGTTCCTGAAGGCCCGCGAGCGCAGCAACGACGCCGGCGCGCTGCTCGACGCCGCCCGCCGCGCCATGCGCGCCGCCTACCAGCGTGAGATGGATGTGCTCGAGTCGCACCTGCCGTTCCTGGCATCGGTAGGCTCGGTCAGCCCGTACATCGGCCTGTTCGGTACGGTGTGGGGGATCATGAACGCCTTCCGCGGCCTGTCGAATGTGCAGCAGGCGACGCTTGCATCCGTTGCGCCCGGTATTGCCGAAGCCCTTGTGGCCACGGCTATCGGTCTGTTTGCGGCGATTCCGGCCGTGATCGCCTACAACCGATATGCAACGGAGATCGATCGTCTGGCCATCCGCTTCGAGAGTTTCATGGAAGAGTTCCTGAACATTCTCCAGCGCCAGACCCGCTAATCCACCTCATTCATCGCATTCGGAGCACTAGCCATGGCAGCCATCCAGCGCCGCGGCGGCTCGCGCCGCCGGGCCAGCGCCGACATCAACGTCGTGCCGTACATCGACGTGATGCTCGTGCTGCTCGTCATCTTCATGGTGGCGGCCCCCATCGTGAATCCGGCCGTGGTCGACCTGCCTTCCGTGGCGCAGGCCACGCCGCAGCAGAAGGCGCCGCCCATCGTCGTGTCCGTGCATGAGGACGGCACCCTGACCGCGAGCGGCAAGGACAACGCCGGCAACGCCTTCGAGCGCAAGCTCGACAAGCGCGGCCTGCTGGATTTCGTCCACCAGCGCCAGAATGAGAACCCGGACCAGCCCGTGGTGATCGCCGCCGACCGTGCCGTGAAGTACGAGGCGGTGCTCGACGTGATGTCCGTACTGAAGGCCGACGGCGTGAAGCGCGTGGGCCTGATGGTCAAGTCCAAGTAAGCACCGCGACATCCAGTGGCCAGTCTCTCGTCACGTCATCCGCAAGCCCGGCCGCAGCGCCGGGCCCAGGCAGCCGCCTATCCCTACCAGCCGGTGAAGGAGCGCGGCACCACGCGCTCGTTCGTGATGGCCCTGTTCATGCACCTGCTGCTCGGGCTGGTGCTCTACTACGGCGTGCGCTGGCAGAGCAGCACGCCGGTGGGCGCCGAAGCCGAGCTGTGGGACGAAATTCCCGACACTACGCAGGCCCCGCCGCCGCGCCCCGTGGAGCTGCCGCGCCCGACGCCGCAGCCAGAGCCGGCCGTACGCAGCAAGGCCGAGGAAGACGCGGACATCGCCCTGGAACGCCAGAAGCGCAAGCAGGCCGAGGAGGCCGCCGAGCGCGAGGCCGCCCGCAAGGAACAGGAAAAACGCGACGCCCAGCGCAAGGAAGAGCAGCGCAAGGAAGACCTGCGCCAGCAACAGCAGCGCGAAGAGGCGCAGCGCAAGGAAGACGCGAAGAAGAAGGCCGAGCTGGATCGCAAGGAGCAAGCCGAGCGCGACCGCAAGGAAGCCGCCGACGCGAAGGCCAAGTCCGACGCCAAGGCCCGCGCTGACGCGGAGCAGAAGGCGAAGGCCGCCGATGCCGAAGAGAAGGCCCGTGCGAAGGCGGATGCCGATGCGAAGGCCAAGCGCGAAGCCGCGGCCAACGCCCAGCGCAAGAGCGAGCTGGCGCGCCTGCAGGCCCTGGCTGGCGGCAACGCCACCTCCAGCGGCGGTGGCGTGGGCAGCGCGGCGGGCTCCGGCGCGGGTTCGGGCGGCAAGGCGTCGCCGGGCTACGCCGACCGCGTGCGCCGCAAGGTGAAGCCGAACATCAACTTCGGTGGCGATGTGGACGGCAATCCGGCAGCCGTGGTGTCGGTCTCGCTGGCGCCGGACGGCTCGCTGCTGTCCGCCCGCCTGAGCAAGTCCAGCGGGAACGCGGACTGGGACAACGCCGTGCTGCGTGCGGTACAGCGCTCCGACCCGCTGCCGACTGACGAGAACGGCAAGGCGCCTTCGAGCTTCACGATCACGTTCAAGCCGAAGGACTAGGCGCCTCATCTGCCATGTTTTGCAACATAATGCAACCTTCATCGATGGCGTCAGGTCGCATTGCTACCATGAACGGTTGCCTGACGCGGCCGGCAGCGTGCAATTGCACGCAGAACGGGCCATGCGCCAAGCGGCGCGTTGCCCGTCCTGCTGTAGTTGCTGTGCCCGCCGTACCGATGAATCCTGATATCGACTGAGGAGCAGCATGCGAAAGCTTTGGGCCCCCAACTGGCTGTCCGCAAGGCGGCACAACGCTCAATCCACATCGTCGCCCGCCACCCAGCCCACGCGTGAGCAAAGCCGCTACGCGCTGATGGCCTGGCTGGCGGCCGCACTGATGTCGGCCGGCGTGGCACACGCACAATTGAATGTGGAAATCACCGGAGTTGGCTCGAACCAGTTCCCGGTGGCCACCGCCAACTTCCAGGGCGAGGCGCAGGCCCCGCAGAACCTGACCGCCATCATCCGCAGTGACCTGGTCAACAGCGGCCGCTTCCGCAACGTGGATCCGGGCGGCGCCACCGTGGCCGAATCGGCCCAGGTGGATTTGGGTAGCTGGAAGTCGCGCGGCGCTGATGCCTTCGTTGCCGGCAGCGTCACCCCCGCCGGCAACGGCCAGTACGAGGTGCGTTTCCGCCTGTACGACACGGTCAAGGGCCAGAGCCTGGGCGGCCTGGCCTTCACGGTCGGCCAGAACCAGTTGCGCGTGACCGCGCACAAGATCGCCGACTACATCTACGAGAAGCTGCTCGGCGAGCGCGGCGTGTTTGCCACGCGCCTGTCGTACGTGTCGAAGGTGGGCAACCGCTACCAGCTGCTGATTTCCGATTCGGACGGCCAGAACGCGCAGATCGCGCTGACCAGCACCGAGCCGATCATCTCGCCGGCATGGTCGCCTGATGGGCGCCGCGTGGCCTACGTCTCCTTCGAGGCGCGCAAGCCGGTGGTCTACGTGCACGACCTGGCCACGGGCAAGCGCACGCTGGTGTCGAACCAGAAGGGCAACAACAGCGCGCCGTCGTGGTCGCCGGATGGCCAGCGTCTGGCGCTGGCGCTCTCGCGCGACGGCAACACGCAGGTGTACCTGGTCAATGCCGATGGTTCGGGCCTGCGCCGCATCTCGCGCAGCAGCGCCATCGACACCGAGCCGCAGTTCTCGCCGGACGGCCGGAGCATCTACTTCACGAGCGATCGCGGCGGTGCGCCGCAGATCTACCGCATGCCGGCCTCGGGCGAAGAGGGCGGCGCCGCGCAACGCGTGACGTTCAAGGGCAACTACAACGTCAGTCCGCGCCTCTCGCCGGACGGCAAGTACCTGGCCTTCATCTCGCGTTCGGGCGGCTTCAAGCTTCAGCTGCAGGACCTCTCCAACGGTGACGTGACGTCCCTCACCGATACGTCCAATGACGAAGCCCCGAGCTTCGCCGCCAACGGCAAGTACATTCTCTACGCCACCCGCGTGGGCGGCCGCTCGGTGCTGGCGGCGGTGTCCACGGATGGCCGTACGAAGCAGGTGCTGTCTCTCCAGTCCGGCGAGGTTCGCGAGCCGTCCTGGGGTCCTTTCATGCAATAGTGCAATAGAAAAAAGAGGAGTTATTGCCATGTCCCAAATGATGACCAAGTCGCTCGCCCTCGCCGCCCTGCTCGCACTGGGCGCCTGCAGCTCCGGCGTGAAGCTGGATGACACCGCCAAGTCGGGTACCGGCACTGCGCCGACCACCGACCCGCGCGCCGTGGCGCCGGTGGACGTCTCGCGTGACCCGCTGAACGATCCGAACAGCCCGCTGGCCAAGCGCAGCGTGTACTTCGACTTCGACAGCTACAGCGTGAAGTCCGACTACCAGAGCCTGCTGCAGGCCCACTCGCAGTACCTGGGCGCCAACAAGGGTCGCAAGATCCTGATCCAGGGCAACACCGACGAACGCGGCACCAGCGAGTACAACCTCGCCCTGGGCCAGAAGCGTGCCGAGGCCGTGCGCCGTTCGCTGTCGTCGCTCGGCGTGCCCGAGTCGCAGATGGAAGCCGTGAGCCTGGGCAAGGAAAAGCCGAAGGCCACCGGTCACGACGAAGCCTCGTGGGCCGAGAACCGTCGCGCCGACATCGCCTACTGATCTACGGATAAGTCTTCATGAATGCTCGCGCATCCACCCTGTTGTGGCTGGCAGCCGTCTCAGGCGGCTTGCTGGCAGCCACGTCCGCACACGCCGGCGTCTTCGACGACGACGAGGCGCGCCGCGCCGTGATCACGTTGCGGGACCAGTTCAACGGTTTCCAGGCAACGGCTTCACAGCGCATCGACCAGAGCAGCAAGGCCCAGCTCGACATGCAGAACCAGCTCGAAGGTCTGCGGCAAGAGGTGGCCCGCCTGCGCGGTCAGAACGAGGTGCTCCAGAACGCGGTGGATACGCTGCAGAAGCAGCAGAAGGACTACTACGCTGACCTGGACGCGCGGCTCAAGAAGTTCGAGCCGCAACAGGTGACCGTGGACGGCCGGGAGGGCATGGCCCAACCGACCGAGAAGCCCGAGTACGACGCGGCGCTGAAGCAGTTCCAGTCGGGCGATTTCAAGGGTGCGGGCAATGCGTTCTCGGCGTTTGCCAAGAAGTATCCGCAAAGCCCCTACCTGCCGCTGGCGCAGTTCTGGCTCGGCAATTCGCTCTACGCGCAGCGTGACTACAAGGGCTCGACGACGGTCCTGCAGAGCATGGTGTCGGCCAACCCTTCACATCCGAAGGTGCCGGACGCCATGATCGCCATCGCCAACAACCAGCTTGAGTCCGGCCAGAAGGCCGCGGCGAAGAAGACGCTGGAGACGGTGGTGGCCAAGTATCCGGGCACGGAAGGGGCCCAGGCCGCGAGCAACCGGCTGAAGACCCTGAAGTAACCGGTCTGCCTCGCAGTACCGTTGCAGGAGGAAGCCCGCTGGAAATTCTGGCGGGCTTTTTCTTTTGGGGCTTTGCGACCATGGAAGGAAGCCGGGCGATGGGCGCCATCAGTCCAGCCTGATTGGGGGCGGCCCGCCGGCGCGCTAAAATACGCGCTTTCGCAGTCAGCGACCCCCATTCCGCGCCGTCCGCGCCCCCGATCATGACCAAACGCGCCATCGTCCTGCTTTCCGGCGGACTCGACTCCGCCACCGTCCTCGCCATGGCCAACGCCGCCGGGTTTGAAACCTACGCGCTGTCCATGCGCTACGGCCAGCGCCATTCGTCCGAGCTGGAGGCCGCCAAGCTGGTGGCGGCGGCGCTGGGCGCCAAGCGTCACGAGATCATCGAGCTCGACCTGCGCCGCTTCGGCGGCTCCGCGCTGACCGACGATACCCTCGACGTGCCGACCGACGGCGCCACGGGCGGCATTCCGATTACCTATGTGCCGGCCCGCAACACCATCATGCTGTCGCTGGCCCTGGGCTGGGCCGAGGCGATCGGCGGCCGCGACCTGTTCTTCGGTGCTAACGCCGTGGACTACTCCGGCTATCCTGACTGCCGTCCCGAGTATGTGTCCGCCTACGAGGCGCTCGCCAACCTGGCCACCAAGGCTGGCGTGGAGGGCGACCGCTTCCACGTGCACGCGCCCATCATCGACATGACCAAGGCCGAGATCATCCGCGCGGGCGTGAAGCTGGGCGTGGACTACGGCCTGACCGTCTCCTGCTACAAGGCCGACGACGCAGGCCGCGCCTGTGGCGTGTGCGACTCCTGCCGCATCCGTCGCGCCGGCTTCGAGACGGCGGGCGTGCCCGACCCCACGCGCTACCAGGCCGCTGCCTGATCGATCCCCGCGCCAGCACATCATAAAAATACGAGTCACCCCCGGTCCACCATGCCTGACATCGACATCCCCGCGCTCTCCCACACCGTGCTGTGGAGCACGTTCGCCCTGACTTTCCTGTTCGGCGCCATTCTCCAGCGCACGCATTTCTGCACGATGGGCGCCATCTCGGACATCGTGAACATCGGCGACTGGAGCCGCATGCGCATGTGGGTCATGGCCATCGGCGTGGCGATGATCGGCACCGGCGCGCTGGCCTGGGCCGGCCTGATCGATCCGACCAAGACGATCTACACCTCCGCGAAGCTGGCCTGGCTGTCAGCGGCGGTGGGCGGGCTGATGTTCGGCTTCGGCATGGTGCTGGCCTCCGGCTGCGGCAGCAAGACGCTGGTGCGCATCGGCGCGGGCAACCTGAAGTCGCTGGTGGTGTTTGTGTTCCTGGGGCTCTCCGCCTATATGACGCTGCGCGGGCTGTTTGGCGTGGTTCGCGTGAACACGGTCGACACGGTGGCCGTGGCGCTGCCCGTCACGCAGGACCTGCCGTCGCTGGTGGCGCAGGGCAGTGGCATCGCGCGCGGCACGCTGCAACTGGTGCTGGGCGGCGTGATCGGCGCGGTGCTGGTGCTGTGGGCGTTGGCGGGACGCGGGTTCCGTAGCTTCGACAACGTGCTCGGCGGCCTTGGCGTGGGGCTGATCATCGTCGGCATGTGGTACGTGTCCGGCCATCTTGGCTATGTGTCGGAAGACCCGAGCACGCTCGAGGAACTGTTCGTCAGCACGAATAGCGGCCGGATGGAAAGTCTGAGCTTCGTGGCGCCGTACGCCTACACGCTGGACTGGCTGATGATGTTCAGCGACAAGAGCAAGGTGCTGACCATCGGCATCGTCAGTGTGATTGGCGTGATTGCCGGCGCGGCGGTGTACGCGCTGGCCACGCGCACGTTCCGCTGGGAAGGCTTCGGCAATGCCGAGGACGTGGCCAACCACATGGTGGGCGGCATGCTGATGGGCGCGGGCGGGGTGACTGCGCTGGGCTGCACGATCGGGCAGGGGCTCTCGGGCGTCTCGACGCTGGCCGTGGGCTCGTTCATCGCGCTCGCGGGCATCGTGGTCGGCGCATGGCTGGCCTTCAAGTACCAGATATGGCGACTGGAGCGCATGGCCTGAGGGTTGACGCCTGACAGGTAGCTCTCTATAATCGCGGATTCGATTTTTGCGGGTCGTTAGCTCAGTCGGTAGAGCAGCGGACTTTTAATCCGTTGGTCGCGTGTTCGAGTCACGCACGACCCACCAGCATTGCAGAAGGGCCTGTGGCGCAAGTCACAGGCCCTTTTTGTTTTGACTTTCCGCCGTCGGCGTTCGCCACCGCACAGAACTCCTGCGCCGCGCGTCCACAATCCATGGTTCATCCCGCGCGCCTCTGCCAGCGCGCGAACCCCTCATTTCGATGGCGATGAGACGACACGATGAACAGGCTTCTGGCTCGCCTGGCCACGCTGCTGGCGTGGGGGCTGGTCGCGATGGGCGGCGCGCAGGCGTCTGACTTCGCCTGCCAGCTGGCGCCGCAGTCCGCCTCGGTGCGCTGCGACGATCTAGTATCGCCCGGCCAGCGCTGCGGCAGCCCGCCGGACCGCCGCCCCGTGGCCCAGCGCATGATCTGCGAATACGCGATGCTCCACATGGGCTACGTGCGCATCGACGACGACCAGCGCCGCCAGCTGCGCGCGGGCACGCTGCGCATGGGCGACTTGCAGGCGTGGCGCCGCAAGCGCGATGCCTGTACTTCCGTGCCGTGCCTCGACGCCGTGTTCGCCGAGTGGTGGCGCCACCGCAGCGACCGGCTGTCCGCCGGGCGGCCGCCCGCGCAGCCGCCGGCCAGGCCGCTGCAGGCGCGGCCCGCGCAGGAATTCGCCATCCCGGCCCGCCCGGAGCTTCCGCCGGCGACCCTCGTTCCTGCCGCACCCTCCGCCGCCGCATCGCCCCCCATGTTGCCCGACGCCGAGCCCGTGCTGGCGATGACGATGGCGACCGCGCCTGACGCCCTCCCGCAGTCGTCGCTGCTTTCATCGGTGCACGACACCCGGCCGCCGCTGCCCAAGGAGGAGATCGGCGCCGCTTTCGCCACCTTCTCCACCCGGCATGCGATGGCCTGGGCCTGGCTGCTGTGGCTAGGGCTGCTGCTGGTGGCAAGCGTCGGACTGGACTGGGTCCTGAAGCGCCGCGGACGGGCGCCGCAGGCGGAGGGCCAGCCGGAAGCCGCGGGCACGGCCGGTGTGGCCCGACATCATCCGGCCATGTCCCGCGTGGCGATTGTGCTCGGCATGCTGCTGGTACTGAACGCGATCCTGCTGCTGGCGGTGTTCGTCAGCCGCTAGGGTCCAATTAACCAGTCTGAGTTAGAGACAGCCCCATTCCCGGTCATCGAAAATGCACTTGGCACGCTGCACGCCGGCGTGGCCATCGGTTCATTCGTCCAATGGGTGAGCGCCGCACGCCGGCGCGGGAAGTGTCTATGCAGCAAGGCGGTACTGCCCTCCCGGTCAATGAGCATGTTCTGCGCATCATCTGGCCGTTCCTGCCCGTGGTGGTGGCGCTCGCATTGTTCTGTCTGGCCAGCGTCGACATGTTGTCCGCCGCGCGCGGTTTCGTGGCGGGCGAGAGCCTGTGGTCGAAGGGGCAGAAAGATGCGGTGATGCATCTGCTGCGCTACACCGACTCGCGCGACCCTGCCGACTTCGCCGCCTACCGGCGTGCCATCGCCGTGCCCCTCGGCGACAAGCAGGCGCGTCTCGAACTCGAAAAACGTCCGGATTTCGATCGTCAGGTCGCCGTGGAAGGCCTGCTCGTCGGCGGCAACCACCCCGACGACATCCCCGGGATGATCCGGCTGTACCGCTATTTCCGGAATGTGACCGAAATCGACCAGGCGATTGCCGTCTGGGCCGCCGCCGACGTGGACATCGCCCGTCTGACCGTCGTGGCAGACAAGTTGCGAGAATGTGTCGGCGCGCGGGACGAAGCGGCCTGCCTGCCGCCGCTTCAACGCGAGATTGCCGAACTCGACGCGCGGCTCGGGCCGATGGAGATTGCGTTCTCGGCCACGCTCGGCCAGGCATCGCGGCGTGTGCGGGGCGTGCTGCTGTCCGGCACCGTCCTGCTGACGATCCTGTTGCTGGGCTGTGCCTCATGGCTGTCGATGCGCACCCAGCGCAAGGAGCGTGAGCTGCGCGCCGCGCTGGCCAAGAGCGAGCAGCGGCTGCAACTGGCCGTGGCGGGCAGCGACGATGGCCTCTGGGACTGGCATCCCCACCATGGCGAACTCTATTTCTCGCCGCGCTGCGCGGAGATGCTCGGCTTTGGCGCCGACGAGTTGCCGCACGCACGCGAAACCCTGCTGGCCCTGATGCATCCGGCCGACGTCGCCGAGTTCGACCGCCAGTTGGCCCGCCACGTGCGCGAGGGCACGCCGTACGACGTGGAGATCCGCCTGCGCCGCAAGCAGGGCGGCTACCTGTGGGTCCGCGCGCGCGGCCGCATGGTGCGCAGCCCGGTGGGCAAGGCGGTGCGGATGGCGGGCTCCCTGAGCGACATTTCCGACCGCAAGCGCTTCGAGGCGCAGTTGTTCGCCGAGAAGGAGCGGGCGCAGGTCACGCTGCGCGCCATCGGCGAGGCGGTGGTGACGACCGATGTCTGGGGCCGCATCGATTCGATGAACCCCGCCGCCGAGGGGCTGACCGGCTGGTCCGAGGCCGAGGCAGCCGGCTGCTTCCTGGCCCAGGTTTGCCCGCTGCTGGACGAATCGACCTGCACGCCGGTGACCGACCTGGTGCCGCGCGCGCTGGAAGACCGCTGGCCGAGCCAGTGCGTGATGCTGCTGGCGGGGCGTGCCGGCGGCGGCCCGGTGGTGGTCAAGCCATCGGTGGCGCTGATGCGGGACAAGGGCGGGCACGCCATCGGCGTGGTGTTGGTGCTGCACGACGTGAGCATGGAGCGCGCCCACGCCGCCCAGCTGGCGCACGAGGCCAGCCACGACGCGCTGACCGGGCTGGTCAACCGTGTCGAGTTCGAGCGCCGCGTGGCCACCGCCATCGCCCGCGTGCGGCAGGAGGGCGCCGCGCACACGCTGATGTACCTCGATCTCGACCAGTTCAAGGTGGTCAATGACACCTGCGGCCATGCCGCCGGCGACGAGCTGATCCGCCAGATGGCCGCCGTCATGCGCCAGCAACTGCGCAAGGGCGATACGCTGGCGCGGCTTGGCGGCGATGAGTTCGGCGTGCTGCTGGAACACTGCGATGCGGGCGATGGCGAACGCGTGGCCGAGGCCCTGCGTCGTGCCATCGCCACGTTCCGCTATGCGCATCGGCAGAGAATCTTCTCATTGGGTGTCAGCATCGGACTGGTACGAATCGATGCCGGTACCGGCAAGGTCGAGGAGGCGCTGAGCGCAGCTGATGCGGCGTGCTACATGGCGAAGGAGGGCGGCCGCAACCGCGTGCAGGTGTATCTGCCGAACGACAGTGTGGTGCGCGCCCGGCACGGCGAGATGGAGTGGGTCAGCCGGGTGCACGCGGCGCTGAGCGCGGGGCGTTTCTGTCTCTACGCGCAGGACATCGTGCCGTTGCAGCCGTCCGAATCGGATTCGGCAAACGCGGCAGGGCGGCATATCGAAGTGCTGCTGCGCCTCGTGGACGAGCAGGGCCAGCTGGTGCCGCCGATGGCCTTCGTGCCAGCGTGCGAGCGCTTCAACCTCATGCCGATGATCGACCGATGGGTCGTGGAAACCGCGTTCGCGGCGCTGGCGCGGCTCCAAATCGAGCGGCCTGGCGAGATCGGCATGTGCTCCATCAACATGTCCGGTGCCTCGCTGGCCGACGCGCACTTCCCCGGCTTCGTGCGGCAGCAGGCTATCCGCCATGACATCGCTTTGTCTGGCATCTGTTTTGAAATCACGGAAACGGCGGCGATCAACAACCTCGCGCAGGCGGCGGCCTTTATCGAACAGCTGCAGGGCATGGGCTGCGTCTTCGCGCTCGACGACTTCGGCGCGGGCATGTCGTCATTCGCCTATTTGAAACACCTGCCAGCGGCTTACCTGAAGATCGACGGCAGCTTCGTGCGCGAGATGCTCGATGACCCGGTCAATGCGGTGATGGTAGAGGTGATCCAGCGGATCGGGCACGCGATGGGCAAGAAGACCATCGCCGAATTCGTCGAATCGGAAGCCATGCGGGAGCGGCTGCAGGCGTTGGGCGTGGACTACGCCCAGGGGCAGCTGATCGGCGCGCCGCTGCCCTTCGCGCGCGGCAACGCCGTGGTGGTGGACGGCGCCGAGCGGTTCGCCGTCACCCTCTAAGGCAGGTTCAGGGCAGGTTCAGGGCTGGGCCGGCGGCGGTGCGTCCGGCGTGGGGGAAGGCACCAGCGGATCCCGGAAGCCGGTATCGAACGCCTTCGCGGCCACGACCTCGGTCGCGCTGGCCGGGGCTTTCGTGTCCTGCCAGGTCTTGTAGGCCCAGTATCCGGCGCCAGCGACCATGCCGTATTTCGACAGCTTCCAGGCCACGCGGCCGATGGCGGTCCGGCGCAACAGCGGCATCGCCAGGGTGATGGCGGTACTCAGCATCGGGTATTCGCGCGTCACGCCCAGCATCTTGAGCCAGCCCGAGGGCCGGGTCAGCCGGGGCAGCCAGGAGCCCAGGTTGGTCATGCGGCGTGCGCCGCCGCGTACCTGGCGCAGCGCCTGCACGGCGTCGTAGCGTTCCAGTGCCGCGCGGGTGATCAGCAGTTCCTTGCGGACGGCCAGCGGCAGCTGTACCTCGCGCGAGAATCGCACCGGGCGCGGATGCTCGGCGCGGCGTTCGTCCATGGAGTCGTCGTCGGGCGTGGTCATCGGCGCAGCATCTCCCGGTCCTTGTCGAGTTCGGCGAGCGTGTCCGCGAACAGCGGCGGGGCGTTGCGCACCATGCGGCGCGCGGTAAGCAGGCAGGCGGCCATGCAGACCAGATAAATCACGACGATCGCGCCGATGGCCTGCCAGCGGTAGGTTTCCCAGAACAGGATGGCGACGAGAATCGTGAACGTCATTAGCGCCATGCCGAAAAATACCAGCCCGAAGCAGGCCAGCAGGGCGACTTTCATCAGCCGGGTGCGTTCCTCGGCCAGTTCCACGCTGGCAAGTTCCAGGCGCGTCTGGACCATCGACACCATCGAACCGGTCAGGTTGCGCAGGGAGTCCAGGAACTTAGGGGAAGGGGATTCGCTCATGCGGCTCCGGCGAAGAATCGATGCGCCAAGATTGGCGGCATCCTCGATGAGCGGACCGGGCGGCGGCATGGCGCCGCGCCTCCCGGGCCTTCGGCGCGGGCCGGCGCGGGCGCGGGGCCCGGATGCCGGCCGGCTTGCGCCTGTCTTACTTGCGGTTCAGCAGCAGGCCGATCAGCAGGCCCACGCCGGCCGCCACGCCCACGGCCTTCCACGGGTGGTCATGCACGTAGTCGTCGGTGGCACGCGCGGCGGCCTTGCTCTTGGTGACCACGGCGTCCTGCAGATCCTGGGCTTTTTCCTTGGCCTGCTTCAGCAGGCCCATGCCGCGCTCGCGCAACTCGGCAGCCTTCTCGCCGGTGGTCGAGGCCGCTTGCTTAAGCAGTTCTTCGGCATCGGACAGAACGGTCTTCACATCGCTCATCAGTTTCTCCTGTTTGCGGGCGGTTGGTTCGAATGGTGACATTTTGCCTTGCTCGCTATCGCTTGTGGCGCTTTCTGTCTTCCACTTAGGATATGTGGCGGCAACCCATCGTTTCAAGGCAAGCCGCTCACCCGACCGTCTTTATGACTTCGAGTGATTTTATAGTGACTTTATATTCGTTTCGGTTGGATCGCAATCCAACTAAGCTGGTTCCTTCAACCTTCCCCCTGGAGATTTTCAACAATGGCACTGCGTCTTGGCGACATCGCCCCGGACTTCGAGCAAGAATCGAGCGAGGGCCGCATCCGCTTCCACGATTGGCTGGGCGACGGCTGGGGCGTGCTGTTCTCGCACCCGGCGGATTACACCCCGGTCTGCACCACCGAGCTGGGCCTGACCGCCAAGCTGAAAGGCGAGTTCGAGAAGCGTAATGTCAAGGCCATCGCCCTGTCCGTGGACAGCGTGGAGTCCCATAAAGGCTGGATTGGCGATATCAACGACACCCAGTCGACCTCGGTGAATTTCCCGATTCTGGCCGATGCGGACCGCAAAGTGTCTGAGCTTTACGAGATGATTCACCCGAACGCCAACGAAACGCTGACCGTGCGTTCGCTGTTCGTGATCGATCCGAAGAAGAAGGTAAGACTGATCATTACCTACCCGGCCAGTACCGGTAGAAATTTCAACGAAATCCTCCGCGTCATCGATTCCCTGCAACTGACCGACCACCACAGCGTGGCCACGCCGGGCAACTGGCAGGACGGCGACGACGTGGTGATCGTGCCGTCGCTGAAGGACGAGGAGATCATCCGCCAGAAATTCCCGAAGGGCTACAAGGCGGTTCGCCCCTACCTGCGCCTGACGCCCCAGCCGAACAAGTAAGCCGGCCGGCAGGCAGGCAAGTGTAAAAAAGCCCGGCTTGCCGGGCTTTTTTACATCGTCTTCCGCTGAAAAAACGCGATCAGAAGAAGGCTTGCAGGCCGGTCTGGGCGCGGCCCAGGATCAGCGCGTGGATGTCGTGGGTGCCTTCGTAGGTGTTGACCACCTCGAGGTTGACCACATGGCGGATCACGCCGAATTCGTCCGAGATGCCGTTGCCGCCGAGCATGTCGCGGGCTACGCGGGCGATGTCGAGCGACTTGCCGCACGAATTCCGCTTCATGATCGACGTGATTTCCACGGCGGCCGTGCCTTCGTCCTTCATGCGGCCCAGGCGCAGGCAGCCTTGCAGGCCCAGCGTGATCTCGGTCTGCATGTCGGCCAGCTTCTTCTGCACCAGCTGCGTGGCGGCCAGCGGGCGGCCGAACTGCTTGCGGTCCAGCGTGTACTGGCGGGCGGTGTGCCAGCAGAACTCGGCGGCGCCGAGCGCGCCCCAGGCAATGCCGTAGCGGGCCGAATTCAGGCAGGTGAACGGGCCCTTGAGGCCGCTCACGCCCGGCATCAGGTTCTCTTCCGGCACGAAGACCTGGTCGAGCACGATCTCGCCCGTGATCGACGTGCGCAGGCCCACCTTGCCGTGGATGGCCGGCGCGGACAGGCCCTTCCAGCCTTTTTCGAGGATAAAGCCGCGGATGGCGTCCTTGCCGTCGTCGCCGACCAGCTTGGCCCAGACCACGAAGACATCGGCGATCGGCGAGTTGGTGATCCACATCTTGGCGCCGGACAGCTCGTAGCCGCCGTCCACCTTCTTGGCACGGGTGATCATCGAGCCCGGGTCGGAGCCGTGATTCGGCTCGGTCAGGCCGAAGCAGCCAATCCATTCGCCGGTAGCCAGCTTGGGCAGGTATTTCTGCTTCTGGGCTTCCGTGCCGAATTCATAGATCGGCACCATCACCAGCGACGACTGCACGCTCATCATCGAGCGATAGCCGGAATCCACGCGCTCCACTTCCCGTGCGATCAGGCCGTAGCTGACGTAGTTCAGGCCCGGGCCGCCGTATTGCTCGGGAATGGTCGGTCCCAGCAGGCCCAGTTCGCCCATCTCGCGGAAGATCTCGATGTCGGTCTTCTCGTTGCGGAAGGACTGGAGCACACGCGGCATCAGCTTGTCCTGCGAGTACGCGGCGGCGGCATCGCGCACCATGCGTTCTTCGTCGGTCAGTTGCTGATCCAGCAACAGGGGGTCGATCCAGTTGAATTCGGCATTGGCAGCCATGGAGGTCTCCTTCTTTGGTGGCGCGCCGAGGGGCGGGGGCAGCCCTCGAACAGGTGTAGTGAAGTTCCGCATTGCGGAACCTTGTTCCGATGAGCTAGTATAGCCGAACCGATCCGCAGTGCAACAGGGGGTGGACCCGATCCCGCCCTGCCGCACGCCAGGTGGATCATCCTTCTCATGGAGCCACGCCTTGGCCACTTCCTCATTGCCCGCCCCGGCGGCAAACGCCGATACCGAGCGCCCCGCGCGCGAAAGCGATCCGAACTTCGTGACGGCGCTGGCGCGCGGCCTGGAGCTGCTCCGTTGCTTCCGCACCGGCGAGGCGATGCTCGGCAATCAGGATTTCGTGCGCCGCACCGGCTTTCCGAAGGCCACGGTGAGCCGGCTGGCCGGCACGCTGGTGCAGCTGGGCTACCTGCGCTATGACGACAGCCTGGGCAAATACGCGCTCGATGCCGGCGTGCTGGCGCTCGGTTTCTCGTATTTATCTGCCTCGGACGTGGTGGCGCTGGCGCGTCCCCACATGCTGGCGTTCGCGCAGGCGTATGGCGTGTCGGTGTCGCTCGGCAAGCGCGAGCGGATGGAGGTGATCTATCTCGAATCGATACGAAATGACGCCGGCGTGATGCTCGGCCTCGGCGTGGGGTCGCGGCTCTCGCTGATGTCGAGTTCGATGGGGCGCGCCTATCTGGCCGCGCTGCCGGCCGCGCGACGCGAGCGCGTGCTGGGCGAATTCGCACTGGCCTATCCGGAGCAGTGGAAGCAGCAGGAGGCGCCGATGCGCGCCGCGCTGGCCGAGGCTGAGCGGCTGGGTTATTCGGCCTCGTTCCGGGACTGGCATCCCGCTATCCACGCCTGCGCCGTGGCGTTCCGGCCGGTGGGGGAGAAGGACCTGCACATGATTAGCTGCAGCGCGTCGTATGGCACGGTGGCCGAGCAGGTGTTCCACGAGACCCTGGCCCCGGCGCTGCAGGCGCTGGGCGCGCGGCTGTCCGACCCCGGCGCGCGCTGATTGGACGCAAGTTCAAAGGTCCGTGCGCAGCTTCCACAGTTCCGGGAACAGCACCACGTCGAGCATCTTGCGCAGGTAGCCGACGCCCTCGGTGCCGCCGGTGCCGCGCTTGAAGCCGATCACGCGCTCCACCGTGGTCACATGGCGGAAACGCCATTGCCGGAACGCATCCTCGAGGTCGACGAACTTCTCGCCCAGCTCGTAGAGCTCCCAGTATTTGGACGGATTGCGATACACCTCGAGCCAGGCCGTCTCCACGGACGCGTTGTAGATCGTCGGTTGGGTCCAGTCGCGCTCCACCACCTCGGCGTCGATCTGGAACCCGCCCCGCGCCATCAGGCGGATCGCCTCGTCATACATCGACGGCGTGTGCAGCGCGGCATCCACCAGCGCCAGATGCTCGGGCCGGTGCGCGTGCGGGCGCAGCAGCGCCGCGTTCTTGTTGCCGAGGATGAACTCGATCTCGCGATACTGGTACGACTGGAACCCCGATGACGCGCCCAGGTAGGGCCGCATCGCCGAATACTCGGGCGGCGTCATTGTCGCCAGCACGTTCCACGCCTGCACCAGTTGGTCCATGATGCGCGACACGCGCGCCAGCATCTTGAACGCCGGGCGCAGTTCGTCATTGCGCACGCCGTCGCGCGCGGCGCGCAGCTCGTGCAGCATCAGCTTCATCCACAGTTCCGTGGTCTGGTGCTGGACGATGAACAGCATTTCGTTGTGGTCCGGCGAGCGCGGATGCTGGGCGCTCAGGATCTGGTCCAGACCCAGGTAGTCGCCGTAGCTCATGTCCTGCGCGAAGTCCATCTGCGCGCCGTGCCACTTGTCGTCCGCCGCATCGCCGGTGTTGGCCGATGCGCCGTGTCCCATCGGACATCCCTTGAATTCGCTCATGGTCCGCTCCGGTCCGCTCAGGTCACTGCCGTCCGCACGGCGAAGCGCGCGTCGCGATAGGCGCCGCTGTCGAGCACGTCTCGCAGAATCTCCACGGCGTCCCAGACTTCCGTGAAGCTCGTGTAGAGCGGCGTGAAGCCGAAACGGGCGATGCCGGGCTCGCGATAGTCGCCAATCACGCCACGTTCGATCAGCGCCGCGACCAGCGCGTAGCCGTCCGGATGGGCGAAGCTGACCTGGCTGCCGCGCCGGGCGTGCTCGCGCGGCGTGACCAGGGTCAGCGGGTGCGTGGCGCAACGCGCCTCCACCAGCGCGATAAACGCATCGGTCAGTTTCAGGGACTTCGCGCGCAGCGCGGTCATGCTGGTCTGGGCGAAGATGTCCAGCCCGCATTCGACCATCGCCAGCGAGGTCACCGGCTGCGTGCCGCACAGGAAGCGGCCGATGCCCTCGGTGGGGCGGTACTGCGGCGACATCGCGAACGGCGCCTGATGGCCCCACCAGCCGGACAGCGGCTGCCAGAACGCGTCGCGCAGCGCCGGCGCCACCCAGACGAAGGCCGGCGAGCCGGGGCCACCGTTCAGGTACTTGTAGGTGCAGCCAATGGCGTAGTCGGCGCCGGCCGCGGTCAGGTTCACCGGCACCGCCCCGGCCGAGTGGGCGAGATCCCACACCGTCAGCGCGCCGCGCGCGTGGGCCAGTTCGGTCAGTCCGGCCATGTCGAGCATCTCGCCGGTCTTGTAGTTGACGTGCGTCAGCATCAGCACAGCGGTGTCGGGGCCCACGGCGGCTTCGATCTCGGCCGGGCTGTCCACCAGGCGCACCGAGTAGCCTTGCTGGAGCAGGTCGGCCAAGCCCTGGGCGATGTAGAGGTCGGTCGGGAAGTTGCTGGCCTCGGAGACGATCACGCGGCGTGCCGGGTCGCGTTGCTGCTGCACGCGCAGCGCGGCGGCCAGCACCTTGAACAGGTTGATCGAGGTCGTGTCGGTGACCACCACCTCGTCGTGCCCGGCGCCGATCAGCGGGGCCAGCCGGTTGCCGAGCCGGCGCGGCAGATCGAACCAGCCCGCCGAATTCCAGCTACGGATCAGGCCCTCGCCCCATTCGGCGGACACCACTTCGGCGGCGCGCGCGGCGGCGGCACGCGGACGGGCGCCGAGCGAATTGCCATCGAGATAGATCACGCCGGCAGGCAGCGCGAACTGCTCGCGCAGGCCGCGCAGGGGGTCGTCACGGTCGAGCGCGACGCAGTATTCACGGGTCAAATTCATGGGCTGGAAATCAGACGATTCTGAAAAAGGTCAGGCGAGGGCGCGCAGGATGGCGCGTACCGGGCTGGCATCGAGCGTGGCAAGGCGCAGCGGCAGGGCGATCAGTTCGTAATCACCCGCCGGCACGTCGTCGAGCACGATGCCTTCGAGAATGGCAAGCCGGTGGTCGCGCACGGCGTGGTGCGCGTCCATCGTCTTCGAGTCCTGGGGGTCCAGCGAGGGGGTGTCGATGCCGACCAGCTTCACGCCGTGGCGGGCCAGCAGCGCGATCGTCTCGGCGGCCACCGCGCAGAAGTCCACATCCCACGTGCCCTGCGGCGCCGTGGCGTAGGTGCGCAGCAGCACGCGCGGCGGCGTGCCGGCCAGCGCGGCTTCCACGTGGCGCGGCAACACGTGCGGGCCGGCGCCAATGCAGTCGATCACGCGGCACGGGCCGAGGTAGGCGTCGAGCGGCACCGCCCCAATCGGCGCGCCATCGGCCACGTAGTGGAGCGGGGCATCCGCATGGGCGCCCGTATGGGGCGACATCGTCATCCGGCCGACATTGACCGGGCACTGGCCATCCATCACCCAGGCGGGGTCGTGCTGGAACGGAGTGTCGCCGGGCCACACCGGCGTGGCCGGTGAGACGGGTGGGGTGATGTCCCAAATACGGCGGGCATCGTGAAAATCGGGGGCGTGGGGCATGGGGGCGGCCGGATCGTGTGGATCGTCGTTCGATGACCGCATCATAGTCAAAAGCGCCCAGAAGAGGCTTGCGAAATGCCCCGTCTGGCGGGGCATGTTTCGCATAGAATTGTGTAGATTGAATTGAAATTCGCAGATTCTGCGACAAAGACCGCAATGACCCTCGACCCCATCGATTTGCGCATCCTCACCTGCCTGCAGGAGAACGGCCGCATCAGCAATCAGGATCTGGCCGACAAAGTGGCGTTATCGCCCTCCGCGTGCCTGCGGCGCGTGCGCTTGCTGGAGGAGCAGGGGGTGATTGGCGGCTATCGCGCGTGGTTCGATGCCGAGCGGCTGGGGCTGGAGATCGAGGCCATCGTGCAGGTGTCGATGCGCCACGACCTCGAAGGCTGGCACGACACCTTCAACGCCGCCGTGCAGGCGTGGCCGGAAGTGCTGACCGCCTATGTGATTACCGGCGACAGCAACTACATCCTGCGCGTGCAGGCGCGCAACCTGAAGCACTACTCGGATTTCATCGTCAACCGGCTCTACCGCACGCCGGGGGTGATGGATATCCGCTCGAACATCGTGCTCCAGCGGATCAAAACGGATGGCTCGCCGCTGGCGGCGCTGCATGCCGACCAGGGCGGGAAAGCGTAGAAACGGGAAGGGGACCGGCTTAGCGGTCCAGTGGCGAGACCGTGGAGAACTGGCCGCCCTGGAACACCAGCGGCTGGCCGCCGCAGTCCTGCAGGCCGCAGCGCTCCACTTCGCCGACGAAGATCACGTGGTCGCCTTCGTCGTAGCGGCTGCGGTTATGGCATTCGAACCAGGCCAGCGCGTTGGCGAGGATCGGCAGGCCGGTTTCGGAGAGGCGGTAGTCCACGCCGGCGAAGCGGTCGCCCTTGAGCGAGGCGAAGCGCTGGCATAGATCCATTTGCGACGCGCAGAGCACATTGATGATGTAGTGCGTGCCATCGCGGAACATCGGCAGGCTGTTGGCGCGGTTGGCCATGCTCCAGAGCACCAGCGGCGGGTCCAGCGAGACCGAGTTGAACGAGCTGGCTGTGATGCCGACGAACGGCGCGCCGTTGGCGTACGGATGCCCCGCCGCGCGCGTGGTGATGACGGTCACGCCGGTGGCGAACTGCGACAGCGTCCGCTTGAAATGCTGCGAATCGAAGTCGGGCGAGGCGGCCTTGCGGCCCGTGATGGGGTCGTCGTCCTCGGCAGGCATGCCCATGTCTCGGGCTCCACACAAATCCATGATTTTCATTGCATCGTCAGCCGGTACGCCTTGTACGGATGTCACCTTGCGCCGCGCGCAGGGGCGCGTCGGTGGGATTTCGTACAAAACGGGCCGGAATCGCGGCGGCCGAAACCCGGCGCCGATCGTCCCCCGATTGTAGCGGAGTCCGGACATTTGGCCCGACGGTAGGGTCTTTCGCGCCGGCTGGCCCGATACGCGTTCAGAGCCGGTCCGCGATGGCCTCGGCCAGCCGCGCGATGCTCAGCGGCGCGCAGCCTTCGGCGTTGTTGCTGACGATCACGTAGGCCGGCTGGCCCGTGCGCAGCGTGCGCGCCACCACATCGGCAATGGCGTCGCGCGTCTCCGGGTCAGGTTCGACGATCTTGTCGAACGGGCCGTAGGCCTTTTCGGCCATCGCATAGGAGCGGCCTTCGCGCAGCATCCAGCGCAGCACCAGCGGGCCGGGCGCGCCCTCGTCCATCAACGCCTGCGCGGCGGACTGGCGGGCCACGGGCGGCAGGCGGTCGCGCGCGGCGAGGCAGAAGCGCACGCCACGGTCCCGCAGCAGGCGGATGTAGCGCGGCGTGAGCAGGGCCGCGTCGCGGATCTCCACCGCGTAGCAGGCGTGCGGGGTCAGCGTGGGGTCCAGCGGCGGCAGCGCGGCCAGGAAGGCGTCCAGCCGGGCGAGGAAGGCGGGGCCGTCATCGCCCACGCCCGCCAGCGGCGACAGTTGGAACAGCAGCGGGCCGCAATGCTGGCCGAGCCCGCCTGTGGCCGGCACGATGCAGTCCCGGATCGCGATCTCGGGATTGAGGAAGCCCGCGTTCGGCAGCCGCCCGGCGCCATCGGGCCCGCGCAGCCAAGCATCGCAAACGCTGGCCGGCGCCTTGACGAGGAAGCGGAAGCCCTCGGGCACCTGTGCCGCATACTGCATATAGTCGGTCAGCGGGATCGGCCCGTAGAAGCCCCGGTCGATCCCCGCCGCGCGCAGCAGCGGATGCTGGCCGCAGGCGCGCAGCCCCTTGCGCGAGAGCAGGCTCTCGGTGTACTGGCCATCGTAGACCAGCCCGTGCCAGCCCGGATACGACCACGACGAGGTGCCGAAATGGAGGTTGGGCGGCAGCCGCTGGCCGAGCGCGACCAGCGCGGCGTCGGGCGTCCACGGCGCGACGACCTTGCCGGCGGGCTTCTTCTTGGGCAGTTCGCCAGCCGCAGGATCGGCGGCTGGCGAGGGTTCGGAGGAGGCGGGGAGCGGCGATGCGGGTGCATCGCCGAACAGGTCAAGCGTATCGTTCAATCGATTCAGACGGCATTGCCGATCGTGGCGTCATAGATATAGCGTCGCGACCAAGGCAGGGTGTCGGCCGGGCGGCGCGCCTTGTGGCACACCACCTGGTAGATCGACATCTGGTCGGTCGTGAACGCGTGGGCGGTACCGGCCAGGTAGATGCGCCAGATGCGGTATTTCTTCTCGCCGACCATCTTCCGGATCGTCTCGCCGTTGGCCTCGAAGTTGTTGGCCCAGTGGAACAGCGTCTGGGCGTAGTGCCGGCGCAGCAATTCTACGTCGAAGCCCTCGAGCCCGCCCTGCTGCAGGGTCTGGAGCACCATGCCGATGTGCGGCAGCTCCCCCTGCGGGAACACGTAGCGATCCATGAAGCCCGAGCCGTCCATCGGCACCTCGCCGCTGTGCGGGTCGGTGGAGGTGATGCCGTGGTTCATGGCCACGCCGTCGTCCGCCAGCAAGTCGCGAATGCGGCCGAAATAGGCCGGCAGGTTGGCCTTGCCCACGTGCTCGAACATGCCGACGCTGGTAATGCGGTCGAACTGGCCGGCGGTGTCGCGGTAGTCCTGGAGGCGGATCTCGATGCGGTCAGACAGCCCCGCGGCGCGTACACGCTCGGTGGCGAGGTCGAACTGGTTCTGCGAGAGCGTGATGCCCACGCAGCGCGCGCCGAACTTCTGCGCGGCGCGCAGCACCAGCGCGCCCCAGCCGCAGCCGATATCAAGCAGGGTCTGGTCCGGCTGGAGCCGGATCTTGGTCAGGATGTGGTCGATCTTCTTCAGCTGCGCGGTGGCGAGGTCTTCATTGCCGTGCTCGAAGTACGCGCACGAATAGACCATGTTCGGATCGAGCCAGAGGCGGTAGAAGTCGTTCGAGACGTCGTAGTGATACTGGATCGACGCCTGGTCTTCCTGCTTGGTATGGGTGAAGTGCTCGGCCACACGGGCGAGGGCGCCGCCGGCACTGCGCGCGGCTGCGGCGGAGAAGCCGAAGGCGACGTTGATGATGTCGGCCAGGCGGCCTTCGAGGTCGATCTTCTCCTGGACATACGCCTCGCCGAGGTTGTCCAGGCTGGGTACCAGCAGCAGCGGCAGGGCGGTGGCCTCGCGTACCGTCAGGGTGACGTCGGGCTTCTCGAAATGGCCGAGCGGGTACTCTTTGCCATTCCAGAGCCGGAGCTTCACCGGCAGGTTGGCGTGCTCGCGCACGTCGGCGATCCAGCTGTCGAGCTGCTTGTCCAGGGCTTGTTTGAAAAACATGCGGCTTCCTCCCGAATTGGTTGCGGCACACCTCTCGTACGACCCTAAAACTTTACGCCAAAAGTTTGGATTGTGCAGTGCGCGTCCCCGGACGCCGCTGTCTGCCGCGTACTTGTCTGAACAGGCAGACAAGTACGCGGCGCGGGATTCAGGGCGACAGCCGCACGATATTCCAGCTGCCGTCGTCTTGCTTGCGATAGCCGATGCGGTCGTGCAGGCGCGACGGGCGGCCCTGCCAGAACTCGATCCAGGTGGGCGCCACGCGATAGCCGCCCCAGTGCGCGGGGCGCGGCGGGTTCTCGCCGAACTTGCTGCGGAAGTCGGCCTCGCGGGCCTCGAGCACGTCGCGGCCGGGCACCTCGCGGCTTTGCTCGGACGCCCACGCGCCCAGCCGGGAGCCAAGCGGGCGCGAGGCGTAGTACGCGTCGCTCTCGGCCTCATCCACCTTTTCCACGATGCCTTCCACGCGCACCTGCCGCTCGAGCTGTACCCAGTGGAACAGCAGCGCCGCGCGCGGATTGGCCTGCAGGTCGAGCCCCTTGCGGCTCTCGTAGTTGGTGAAGAACGTGAAGCCGTTGGCGTCCATGCCCTTCAACAGCACGATGCGCGCGGACGGCTGGCCGTCGGCATGAACCGTGGCCAGCGTCATGGCATTCGGCTCGGGCAGCTTGGCCTGGAGCGCCTCGTCGAACCAGGTCTGGAACTGGCGGATCGGGTCGGCGGCCACGTCGGATTCGGAAAGCGCGCTCAGCATGTAGTTGCGGCGCAGGTCGGCTAGTTGGGTCATGTCGCGATCACGAAGGAAGATGCACTTCGAGTATAGCGAATGCGCCGCGCAGCGCATTTGCGGTGTCGCAAATCGCCGCGCTTGTTTTAAGCTTTATTCGATCTCCGCCACCCGCGGCTTGCGGGACTGGTTGCGGGAGTAATAGCCCGCCATGCCCATCGCGCCTGCCATCGAGAGGAAGATCGGCAACATGCCGAGCGCCGTGCCGACCACACCGAAGGTCAGCGGCCACACCACCTGGCTGGTGTTGAGCACGGCCGAGCGCAGCCCAAGGGCCTCCCCGGCGCGGCCCGAGGGCGAGGCGGTATGGAGGATGTTCATCACATTGGGCTGTGCGCTGCCGAGCGCGAGGCCCAGCACGAAGGCCAGCCCGCACATCAGCCAGAATTCGGCGACGAAGGGGTAGACGAGGTAGGCCATGGCGCCCACCATTAGCGCGGTCCGAATGATCTTCCATTCAGACAAATGGCGCGATACCAGCGGCATGGCAATGCGGATGGCCAGCGTGGCGAGGGCGAACGCGCCGAGCACCCAGCCGATGGACGACGGCGACAGGCCGATGCGCGAGCCCTGGATCGGGATCAGGAACGCGTGCAGGTCCCACGCGGCCGAGAGCACCGCGCTGGCGATAAACACCGCGCGCAGTTCGGGATGCTGGAGCAGGTCCAGCGTGGAGCGGCGGCTGCCGTCCTCCACCGCGATCCGCCCGGCGTTGCCGCCCGTGGCCGGCAGGCGCGGCCGCACGTACTGGAGCCCGGCCTGGCCGAGCAGCGCCACCACCACCAGCACGCAGAACGCGGGCCGGAAGCCAGCGTGTTCGATGACATAACCCATCACCACCGGGCCGAGCGTGCCGGACACGGACAGCCCGAGCGCGTGATAGGTGTAGTTGCGCAGCCGCGTGTCCGGCGTGGAGACCTGCCCGATCAACAACTGCATGGCCACCTGGACCAGCATGAAGCCGACGCCGATCAGCGCGCACGCGACGTAGAGCGCGCCGATTTCCGGCCAGATCGCCGGCAGCAGCGTGCCGCCCACCACCATCAGCGAGCCCGCCGTCATCGGCAGGCGTGGGCCGATCTCGTCGATACGGCGCCCGGCGCGGATCGCCAGGAACATCGGCAGCAGCGCATAGAGCGCCATCAGCATGCCGAGCGTGACCGTGGAGGCTTTGAGCGAGATTGCAAACAGGGAAACGACGACGCGACTGGCGTTGAACGCCACGTGATTGCACACCGTCAGGGCGATCAGCCAGCTGATCGGCGGAACGGCGGCGTGAGGCAACGTCATGGGACGGGGCAGGTAGGGGGGAACTGCGTGGATCGCGCCGCCGGCAAGGTCTCCGTCCGGGTCGAAAAGTGCGCGAGAAAAAATAAGTGCGGCCGTGGCCGCACCTCACAAGGGCACCGTCACCGGACTGGAACCGGCAGCGACGACCGATGCATGCCATTCTGTTCAATGCTTTGCTTGTAAATGGCCGTTTAATTATGCGACCGTCCCGGGTCCGGACACAATGGTCATGTGGGGGGAAGTGCAAATCCGCAACACCCGGGGCCGATAGATACGGATCGGATGTTGCGGATTTCGTCGAATGACGAGGTGAGGAGGGCCTTATCCGCCCTGATAAAGCTGCGCGTCGTTGGACGGCTGCATCGGCTTCTGCTGGACCGATGGCGTGGGCTTGCGCGGCTCGGTCGGCGCCGGGCCCGGCTGGCCCTGCGCGGCGGCCGACTTCGACGGCGACTCGGGAATCGCCGGGCCGGCGGCCTGCTTGCCGGCGCCGCCGGTGGCCGGGTCCTGATAGCTCTTGCCCGGCGGTGGGGCGGTCGGGCGCTTCTTCAGCTCGGCCAGCAGGCGGGCGCACTGGCTTTCGTCGCCGCCGGGTGAGAGGTCCAGCAGGGGCACCACCAGCGCCACCGGCGCGGTCAGCGCCAGCGCCAGCGCGCCGCCGGCCCGCAGGGCCAGCACGGCGATGTTCGGGCTCACCGTTGGGTTCTTGAACGTGCCGCCCACATACAGCGGCGACCGCAGCGAGATGATCCGCAAGCCCTTGGAATCGGGATGGATGGTCAACGCCAGCCGCTCCTCGCCGAAGTCGATCGCGCCATCGGTGGTGATCACGGCGTCCTGGGTGTCGAGCACGAAGGTGCGGGCCCGGGCGATGCCGTCCTTGACCGCGAAGTCGCTCACGCCGCAGTTGATCTGCACGGGTTTGTCGCCGAACAGCTTGGAAACCACCACGCTGCCCACGTTCAGGCCGATGGCCTCCAGGATGAACTTGCTGACCGTGCCGTTTTCCACCAGCAGCTTGGCCTCGCCGTTCGACGAACCCATCAGCGCGGCGACCGAGTTGCCGGTGCCGGACAGCTTGGCGCTGCCATTCACCTCACCAACGCTGGCGCGCATCGAGTCCGCCTTCGGGAACAGTTGCTTGAGCTTCAGGTGGCGCGCGGTCATGTCGACCATGGCGCCCATCGGCTCGCGCTTGCCGTCCAGCCGGATCGTGGAGACGAGGTTGCCGCCGGCCACGCCGAAGTTGAGCGGGTCGAGCAGCAGCACGCCATCGGTCAGCTTCAGGTGGGTCTTCAGGTCGGTGATCGGCAGGTCTTCGTCGCGGACGATGCGCTTGCCGGTGAACGTCACGTCGGCGTCGATCTCATCCCAGCGCTCGGTGCGGAACGGCGCCACCGGCAGCGCCTTGTTGGCTGGCTGCTTGACCGGGCTCTCGGAGGCAGCCTGGCCGGGCTTGGCATCGGCGCCGATCAGCGGCGCGAGGTCGGCGAACAGCAGTTGCTTGGACACCAGCTCGCCAGACAGCAGCGGGCGCGGCGAGCGCTGGGCGAAGGTGAGCGTACCGCCCAGGTCGCTGCCGCCGACCTTGCCGGTGAAGTCCCGATACGTATAGGACGACGCCCCTTTCTTGAGCGTGGCCACAAGCCGGCCGCGCGTTTCATACGGTGGGGTGGAGGGCAGCACGATGCCGGTCAGCGCGTAGAGCTTGGCCATGTTGTCGCCGGACAGCATCAGGTTGACGTCGAGCGCGCCCAGGTGGGCCGGGTTGGTCAGCGTGCCTTCGATGACCGCGCGGGTGGCGCCCACGCGCACATCGGCCTGCACGGGATAGGGCGTGTTGACGTCGCGCAGGCTCAGTACCGTGCCGGCCTTGCCGCTGGCGTTGATGGTGGCCTGGTTGTAATGCCCGACTGCCTTCCAGCGGATGCCGTAGCGGCTGTCGGGCGCGGTGTCCTTGGTGTCTTTGGTGTCCTTCGCGTCCTTGCTGTCCTTGGCGATGGGGGCCGAGGCATCGACGGCCGATGCATCGGTCGGCGGCACCAGCGCGCCATCGCGGGCCTTGTCGTAGAGCGCCTGGTCGCCCACGGTGTCCAGCGTGGCCTGCATGTCGATCTTCTCGGCGGCATCGGCCAGTGCCAGATTGCCGCGCTGCAGCACGACCTCGCCAATATCGAGTTCCCAGCTCGACTTGCCGGTCTTGGGCCCGGTGTCGAAGGTCCAGTTGTTGCGCTTGTCGGCCAGCCGCTCGAGCCAGACGGCCGGGCTGTCCACGACGATGGTCGGCACGGCGATCTGGTGCGCCAGCAGCGGCAGCGGGCGCAGTATGAAGATGACCTCCCGCACGGTGGCCATATTGGGCGCGCGGGCCCAGTCGGGGTTGCCCACGGTAATGTCCCGGGCCGACAGACGCGGCCACGGCACCAGCGTGCGCCAGCCGGCCTCGCCCTGCGCGCGCTTCCAGGTGACGACGAGGTCGCCATTGATCGCAAACGGGCGGCCGATAGCCAGCGACACCTTGTCGTTGAGCCAGGGCTTGAGACGATTCCAATCGAAAGTCAGGATGACGATGACCAGGATCGTAATCAGGGCGAGCGGGGTGAACACGCTCCAGAGAATGATTTTTTGTCGGCGCGAGGCGGGCATGAGGTCGGACTCCTGTTGGCGCGCAGGGCCGGGCCGGCGTGGATAAGCCTGGCCTGCCATGCGGCGGATCAACCACTGCACATCCAATTTTAGGGGAGCGCGCCGCGCCGGCTTGTCGGCCTTGCGCTGACATTGCGGTCGCCGGACCGCCGATTTTTGGCGCCAGCCGGGCGGCCGGGGTGACATAAAATAGCGAAATTCGCGATTTTTCCGCTTTGCGCGCTCCTCCCCCTGTCATGACCATTGCCGAGCTTTCCGGGCTGCCCGAGCCCCTGACCCACGAGACCCCCGAGGACGACGACTACCACCGGCGTTTCGGCGGCGTGGCGCGGCTGTACGGGCCGGATGGCATGGCCCGGCTGGAGGCGGCCAGCGTCTGCGTGATCGGCATCGGCGGCGTGGGCAGCTGGGCGGCCGAGGCGCTGGCGCGCAACGCCGTGGGCCGCATCACGCTGATCGACCTCGACCACATCGCCCCGTCGAACACCAACCGCCAGATCCATGCGCTGGGCGATGCCTATGGCCGCGCCAAGGTGGAGGCGATGGGCGAGCGTATCGTGGCGATCAACCCGCGCTGCCGCGTCTCGCAGATCGACGATTTCGTGACTGAGGAGAACGTGGCCGAACTGCTGAGCGGCTTCGACTACGTGATCGACGCCATCGACGCCGTGAAGATCAAGACCGCCATCCTCGGCTGGACGCGGGGGTCGGGGCGTGGCGCGCGCATCCTCACGTGCGGCGGGGCAGGCGGGCAGCTCGATCCCACGCGGGTGCGGCTCGAGGATCTTTCCCGGACCGTGCAGGACCCGCTGCTGGCTAAGGTGCGCGGCAACCTGCGCCGCCAGCACGGCTTCCCGCGCAACCCGAAGCGGAAGTTCGGCATCCTGGCCGTGTATTCGGACGAACCGGTGCGCTATCCGGAGCCCGAACAGCAGGCTTGCGAGATCGACGAGGCCCCGCCCGCGCCGCGCGAGGCCCCGCAAGGGCTGGCCTGCGCCGGGTATGGCTCGTCGGTGGCGGTGACGGCGGTGTTCGGCTTCGTGGCGGCGTCGGCCGTGATCGGCGCGATTGTGGCCGGCAACGATGCCCGGCCGGCGACCGACGCAGCGGACGAGGATTGAGGACTGAGGATTGAGCGCTGAGCGCTAGCTCGCCAGGGTGCGCAGCAAGCCGTCCAGTGCGGCGGCGTCCGGGGCCAGGTTGTCGAAGAAGATCAGTTCGGGATACTCGGCGGGGTCCGGCATGAAGCGGCGTGTCCGATACGCCTCCCAGTGGGTGAGCTTGTAGGCATCGTTGGGATTACCGCGCCGGACGATGCGCGCGTGCGCCTCGTCCTCGGGCAGGTGCACCCAGACCACCTCCGTGCGCGTGCCGGCCGGCATGTGCAGCCAATCCGGATCGGTCAACTGGTGGGCGCGCACTTCGCGCGAGAGCGGCCCCACCACCAGCACGCTGATGCCGAGCATCAGGTTCTCGCGCGCGGTGTCGAGCAGGCCCTGGTATTCGGGGTCGCGCAGGTTATCCAGATAGGCTGGGCTGTCGCGGTCGTTCGGGTCGCCGGTGATGGCGCCCATCGCCGCCGCGCTGTAGCGCCCATAGAGCGTGTCCTTGTCGAGGATGCAGAACGGCTCGCCGGTGGCCTGCATCAGCGGGCCGATCAGCTTGTGGGACAGCGAGGTCTTGCCGGTGCCGGCGTGGCCGCAGAAGAAAATCAGTCTTGGCATGGCGGGAAGGGGCGCGTCGGCCACAGCGGGGGTGCGAACGGCAAGGATACCCCGCATCGGTCCGATAACGACTTGTAGATTTGCGGAAAATCAGATCGACGCGGCGGGAAATCGGTATCCTTGCCGCGTTACCGACTTGCTCCTTGCCCGCCACATGTCCGCCGCCGCACTCGACACGCAAGATCCCTATCAAGGACTGTCGTCCGAGGGCCTGCCCGAAGCGCTACGCCTCGGGGAGCCCGTGACCGACGCCACCCACGCCGAATTCCTCCAATTGCTCGATGCGGCCGCCCGCGCCGACGACGCCGGCTTCCTGGAAGCCTATGACGCGTGGATCGACCATACGCGCCATCATTTCGCGCAGGAAGAACAGTGGATGGAGGCGATGGGCTTCGGCCCGCGCCATTGCCATGCGGGCGAGCACCAGCAGGTGCTGGCCGTTGCGCAGGCCGTGCGCGACAAGGTGGCGGAGGAGGGGGTGGTGAGCCTGGGACGCCGGCTCGTGGGTGAGCTGTCCGGCTGGTTCGACCAGCACGTGAAGTCGATGGACGCCATGATGGTAGAACACATGCAGGCCAACGGCTTCACGCTGATCGAAGGCCCCCAGGACTGAAGCCGGGGGGCTCCTAGCTCAGTTCAGCGCCGCGCTAAGCTGGCGGCGCCAGCGCGAGACCACGTCGGGCCGGCCGGCAAGCAGGTCGAACACCGACAGCATGGTCTTGCGTCCGATGTCTTCGTCGAAGCCGCGGTCGCGGCGCACGATTTCCAGCAGTTGTTCCAAGGCAGGCTCGTACTCGCGGCGCGCGATCAGCGCGTTCGCCAGGTCGAGCTTCGCGCCGAGATCGGCCGGATTGGCCTGCACGCGGGCGATCAGCGCGGAGGCGTCGGGCAGGTCGTCCACGTGCCGCAGCGCCTCCAACTGAGTCTGCACGGCGGCGTAGCCTTCCTCCTGCGGGGCGCGCGGCGATAGCCGGGAGAACTCGGCCTCGGCGGCGTCGACCTCGTTGTGATCGAGCAGGAAGCTGGTATAGGCCAGCCGTGCATCGTCGGCGCCCGGATCGAAGGCCAGCGCGGCCTGGAAGGCGGCGCGCGCCCCCTCGGCATCGCCAGCGGCCACCAGTTCGCGGGCCTCGTGCAGCGCCTGCTCGCCCGGGTTCGGGGTCAGGCGGTCCAGGAATTCACGCAGGCCCGACTCCGGCAGCACGCCGACGAACTGGTCTACGGCCTGCCCATCGGCAATCGCCACCACATGGGGAATGCTGCGCACGCCGAAGTGCGCGGCCAGCTCCTGGTTCTCGTCCACATTGACCTTGGCGAGCTTCCACTTGCCGCCGGATTCGGCTTCCAACTTCTCCAGCATCGGTCCGAGCGTGCGGCATGGGCCACACCAGGGCGCCCAGAAATCGACCAGCACGGGCACCTGCCGCGACAGTTCGATCACATCGGCCTCGAAATTCTGCAGGGTGACGTCGCTCATGTTCTGCCTTTCGGAATGGTGGAGGCCGGATAGCGGCCGGACCTCCCTATTGTGAGGGCGAAGCCGCGGAAAGCAACCTTTGGCCTACCCCGATCGGGAAAACCTCCGCTTGAAAATAGAACGGTCGTTCAGTTATATTGCCCCTCTGTTGACGAAACCAAAAAGCCGGTCGCAAAGACCCAGGAGACAAGATGACCACCACGCCCGCGCGCCCGCATTTCCAGTTCTGGCCGAAGCGTCTGCCCACGCAGATCGTGCTGCCCGAGACCTCGCTCTGGTACAACCTCGAAGTCTCCGCGCACCGCTACGCCGAGAAGCCGGCGATCCGCTACTTCGGCAATGCCATCACGTTCCGCACGCTGGAGGCGCAGGCCACGGCGCTGGCGGGCTGGCTCCAGCAGAAGGCCGGCGTGAAGAAGGGCGACCGCGTGCTGCTGTATATGCAGAACTGCCCGCAGTTCATCGTCAGCTACTACGCGATCCTGCGTGCCGACGCGGTGGTGGTGCCCGTCAACCCGATGAACCGTGCCGAGGAGTTCAAGCACTACGTGAGCGATGGCCAGGCGCGCGTGGCGATCTGCACGGCAGATCTCGCCGCCGGCGTGGCCCAGGCCAACGCCGAACTGCCGGCCGACCAGCAGCTCCAGCACGTGCTGGCCACGCAGTACGCGGACGCGCTGCCGGCCTCCTACGAACATCCCGAAGACGCGCCGCCCGCGTGGATCACCGCCGAGCATCCGCTGCCGGCAGGTGCCACGCCGTGGGCCGAGGCGCTCGGCGCCGGCCTGCAGCCGGGCCCGCACACCGCCGGCCCGGACGACATGGCCGTGATGCCCTACACCTCGGGCACCACGGGCTTCCCCAAGGGCTGCATCCACACCCATCGCTCGGTCATGCATAACGTGATCGGCGGCGGCACGTGGTCGGGCAGTGGCGCGGAATCGGTGATCCTGTCGGTCCTGCCGCTGTTCCACGTGACCGGCATGCAGTACGGCATGAACGGGCCGATCTACAGCGGCGCCACCGTGGTCATGCTGCCGCGCTGGGACCGCGAAGTAGCCGGCCGCCTGATCTCGCGCTACCAGGTCACGCACTGGACCAACATCCCGACCATGGTGATCGACTTCCTGGGCAGCCCGAACCTGGCCGCCTTCGACATGACCAGCCTGCGCTACATCGGCGGCGGCGGCGCGGCCATGCCGCAGGCGGTGGCCGAGCGGCTCAAGGAACAGTTCGGCCTCAGCTACCTGGAGGGCTATGGCCTCTCCGAGACCATGGCGCCGACGCACAGCAACCCGGCCGAACGCGCCAAGCTCCAGTGCCTGGGCGTGCCGACCTTCAACACCGAGGCACGCGTGATCGACCCCGTCACGCTGCAGGAACTGCCGCCGAACGAAGTGGGCGAGATCATCGTGCGCGGCCCGCAGGTCTTCAAGGGTTACTGGGGCAAGCCCGATGCCACGCGCGACGCCTTCATCGAGTTCGAAGGCCGGACCTGGTTCCGCACCGGCGACCTGGGCCGCATGGACGATGACGGCTACTTCTTCATCACCGATCGCCTCAAGCGCATGATCAACGCGTCCGGCTTCAAGGTCTGGCCGGCCGAGGTGGAAAACCTGCTCTACAAGCATCCGGCCGTGCAGGAGGCGTGCATCATCGGCACGCGCGACGCCTATCGCGGCGAGACCGTGAAGGCCGTAGTGGTGCTGCGCACCGCCGCCAAGGGAAATACCACGCCGGAAGACATCATCGAATGGGCGAAGGAGAACATGGCCGCGTACAAGTATCCGCGCGTGGTCGAGTTCGTCGATGCATTGCCGAAGTCCGGCACCGGCAAGGTGATGTGGCGCCAGCTGCAGGAGAGCGAGAACGCGCGCACCGGCGCGTAATTCGCCTGCCGATCAGTGCCCGCGGGCGCGCATCAGCATCCTGACCATGGTCTTGTAGCCGCGCTCGCGTGCATGGCGGGTGGGCGTGACGCCTTCACGGTCGGCGAGGTTGGCGTCCGCGCCCGCATCGAGCAGCAGTTGCACCACTTCCTCGTAGCGCGCGCTGCCGTCGCCGAGCACCACGGCCTCGAGCAGCGCAGTCCAGCCGAGTTGGTTCACGTGGTCCACGCTGAGCCCGGCCTTCAGTAGCAATTTCACGATTTCGACATTGCCGTGCTGGCTCGCGGCGATCAGCGCCGTGCCGTCGTAGCGGTCGGTGCTGCGCGGGTCGGCGCCGTGTGACAGCGCCAGCCGCAAAATGTCGATCTGTCCCGTGGCAGCCGCCACCAGGAACGGGCTGTTCGACTCCCCATCCTTGCGATTCACATCGGCGCCGGCCATGATCAGCGTGCGCGCCACCTCGTTGCGCCGCATGTAGACGGCGGCCAGCAGCGCGCTGCGGCCGCGTTCGTCCACGGCCTGCATCGACGCCCCGGCAGCGAGTAGCCGATTGACGAGTTCCGAGTCGCCAATGCTGGCGGCGGTGATCAGGTTGCGGTCCAGCGCGGCCATGCCGTCGCTGCGCGGTGGCAGGGCGGGGGAATCGACCGGACGCGGCGAGCGCGGCCCCTGCGCGAGCATGGAGCCGTTGCCGATGCCAGTCAGGGTGCGTGCCAGCGTCTGGCCGCCCTGGCCGGCGAGCAGGCCGCCGCCCATCAACAATCCCAACAACCCGAGCATTTCGGCGATGGCCTGGCGGCGGGGGCGGGTCTGGGAGCGCGTCATGGGGAGGGCGTCGAGGGCGCTGGGTGGCTCAGACGGTTTCGTGCGGCGCGTCGGCGGCGGCGATGCCGTCCGTGCCGTCGGCCTGCATGACGGGCGGCCGGTGGCGGTGCGGGTCGTCCCCGGCCGGGTGCGCGGCATCGGCGACGTCGCTGTCCTGCAGCAGGCGCCAGAGGCGGCCCAGGTAAGGATCGTCCACGCCGTTGGTGGCCAGGCCCAGCAGCGTCTGCTGGAGATATTCGCGCGCCGGGCCGTACAGGCCGCAGGCGTGGCGCAGGCAGTCCACCACGCGGTTATCGGGCAGGCGGCCCGCGTAGGCGGGATGTTCGCGGTTCATCACAAAGGCCAGCGCGCGGGCCTCCGGGGCGTCCGGGTCATTGTCGAGTTTCACGCGCAGCCAGCGCGGATGATAGGCGCCGGTCAGCATCTCGCGGCGCCAGAGCACGCGGAATTCCTGCTCGATCACATGGGCCGGGATGCGGAACACCATGCCGGTGCAGCAGCCGCCCCGGTCCAGGCCGAGCACGAGTCCGGGGTTGTCCCAGGTGCCGCGATTGATCCGGGAATAGAGGTAGAAGCCGCGATGGTAGCCATGCACGGTGGCCAGGCGCCGGTCCGTGTGGACCACCATCGGATTCCAGATCAGCGAGCCGTAGCCGAACAGCCAGACATCGCCGTGCATGGCATCGCCGTCAGGCCGGGCGGCCAGCGTGTCATGGAGCGATTGCTCGATATCGGCCTCAGGCAGCAGCGAGGACGCGACCGGGGTGCTGCACAGCGATGCGCGCAGCCTGTCCGCTTCGAGGTCCTGTCTGGTGATGGCCATGGATGCAAGGATAATCCAAAGCGTATTGATCCGTCGCAAGGAAGCCACAGACGGGGAGTGGGGTGTGTGTCACAGGCAACGGTTTGCCATGCGCCCGCCGGGCCGGCAAGTCTCTACAATGAGGGCCTGACTTCTTGGAGAACCGGTCATGGCGCGTACGCTTACCGTGGTGTTCGGCAGTGGCAAGGAATTCGATTTCACGCTTGGCGATGCCGAGCTGGCGGCCGTGACCGAGGAGGCCGCGTGGCGCTGGTTCGACCGCGAATATGCCGAACTGGACTGCCAGGCATCGAGCCCGGTGGGCAAGGTGCTCGTCATCGACAAGATCTTGAACGTGGCCAAGTTCTCGGGCGAGAACCGTTTCAGTGGCAATGCCGAGTGGGCACAGGACTTCGCACGGCACGCCGGCCGGCTGCTGGACCGCGACAAGGTCCGCGTGGACGTGGGGAATGCGGCGATCGGGTTCTGAACCCTCGAGTTTCAGATTCCACGATGTAAAAACGGACGCCGAGGCGTCCGTTTTTATTGGGTCAGGTCAGGCCGAGGCTCAGACCGACAGCAGTTCCACTTCGAACAGCAGCGTGGCGTTCGGCGGAATCACGCCACCGGCGCCACGGGCACCGTAGCCCAGGTCGGCCGGGATCACCAGACGGCGCGTGCCACCCACCTTCATGCCCTGCACGCCTTCGTCCCAGCCACGGATCACGTGGCCGGCGCCCAGCGGGAACACGAAGGGGTCGTTGCGGTCCTTGCTCGAATCGAACTTGCGGCCAGCCTGGTCGTTCTCGTACAGCCAGCCGGTGTAGTGCACGGTCACGTGCTGGCCTGCGCGGGCTTCGTCGCCAGCGCCGACAACGGTGTCTTCGAATTGCAGGCCGGAGGGAGTGGTTTGCATCGCAATCTTCCTGTTTTTGGTTGATGAAGCGTTATCTGGGGCTCGGGCGGCGACCCGCTCAGCCGGCGGCGCGCTGGAGCACGTCGAGCGTCAGCTGCACGTTGTGGTCGTCGTCGCTGACCCAGATCTCGGCGTCCTGGATGGTCACGGACAGGCGCATGGCGCGCTGCGCCATGCCGGCCAGTGCCTCCACGGCTTCCGACGGCACATTGTAAATGGTCACGTTGCGCAGCTTGCTGGCCTTGCCAGCCATGCCCTTCCACCATTCGCGCGCGCTGGCGCTCTGATAGGTATAGACGGTGACGCGGTCCGCGCGGGACGAGGCGCGCCGCAGCCGGGATTCGTCGGGCTGGCCGAGTTCCACCCAGTGGGCGATCTCGCCGGTCAGCGTCTTGTCCCAGAGGTCGGGTTCGTCGGGCTCGTCGAGGCCGCGCGTGAAGGTGAGGGACTCGGACGCCTCGCAGGCGAAGGCCAGCAGGCGCACCATCATCCGCGCGTCGTTCTCGGACGGATGCTGGGCGATGGTCAGCGTATGGCTGCCGTAGTAGGGCCGATCCATGTCCGATACGGACAGTTCGGCCTTGAAGATGGTGGACTTGAGCGCCATGGAATCACGGGAAATGCGGGCTCGCGCCGGCCACGGGATGCCATACGGCACGGCGCGCGAAGGCCGCATCATACGTGATCCGCGTGGGCAGGCGATGGAAAACCATCGCCCGAAGGTGCGTTGGCGCGCGGAGCCCGGGCGGGCCTTCGCTCAGGACTTGCGCTTGTGGCTGACCCAGAAGCGCAGCACCGCCGACACCAGCACGAGCGCCAGGAACGCGGCGGCCGCCACCAGCGCGAGCCCGGCCTTGCTGTTGATCTGGCCTTCGAGCGCCACGCTGACCAGCAGCGTGCCGACCATGACGGCTAGCAGCGGCAGCAGCAGGGCGCCACGGCCATAGGTCTGGTAGGCCCAGAGCGGGAATTTGCGGACGGTTTGGGCAGGGACGCTGCAGGCCAGGCAGGCGCCGGCTGCGGCCAGGGACGCCGCAACGACGTCTCCGACGTGAATAGTGATCATCTCGACTCGCGAATCGCCGGATACGCTGGGGGCGGAACGCGGCAGGATGGGAACGGGCAAGGCGCTGATTTTACTGAAATTTTTCCCGGCAAAGGTGACGCGGGGTCGTCATCGGGCTCGATATCGGCGATCGATTTCCCCTATTCAGGATGGCGGCGCGCTGCCGTCCGCCCCGGGCTACTGCGCGGGCGTCGCTTCGACGGAAATGTGGAGCGTCACGGTATCGCCGACGTCGGGCAGGAACCGTGTCATGCCGAAGGCACTTCTGGGCAGGCTGGCGTGGAAATCTCCGCCGCAGACGTCCCGGCCCACGCCGAACAGCACCACGCGCCCGCAGCTGAAGCGGTCCGCCTCCAGCCGCAGCGGCCGGGTCACGCCCAGCAGCGACACCTGACCCTCCACGGCTACGAGCTTGCCGCCTTCCACGACGAACCGGTTGCCCTGGAAGCGCGCGACCGGAAAATTCTGGGCATCGAAGAATTGTGGCGAACGCAGCACGCCATCGAGGCTGCGATTGCCGGTGTCGACCGACTCGGTATCCACCGTGAAGTCGATTGACCCCGCCCCGGTGGCCGGGTCATAGACGATGCGGCCATCCAGCTTGTTGAAGCGGCCGCGCACCGTGGTGCGGTCGAAATGGCTCGCGCCGAAGTAGACCGCGGTGTGGGTGGGATCGACGTTGTAGTTCACGGGCGCCGCCCAGGCCGGGAGGCTGGCACCTGCCAGGGCGCCAACGAGGGCAGCGATCAGCAGGGGCCGCATGTCAGTGGACGAACACCGGCAGCAGGAACAGCCCGATCACCGTCAGCAAGCCGATGGTCCAGCACAGCGTGCGCAGCGTGGCCCGGTCGGTCAGGTAGCAGACCGTATAGAGAATGCGCGCGACGACGAACACCACCGCCAGTTCGTCGATCCGAGCCTGCGGCGCGCTCATGTGCGTGGCAATCAACACGCCGGCCGCGAAGAACGGGAAGGCCTCGAAGTGGTTACGGTGGGCGAGGTCGGCGCGCCGCGCCCGCCCACTCTGCTTCTCCAGCCAGCCGCGCGGGTCGTGGTTGTCGAAGCCGCCACGCCCGCCTGCCTTGGCGATGGCCACCGTCAGTACGGGCAGCAATCCCGCCACCAGCACACACCAGAACGCAATCGGCATATCGGTCCTTTGTGTCCCTTCGGTTCTCGGGTTCTATATCAGGCGGCCACCACCTTGATGCGCACGCCGGCCATGGTCACCACCTGCCCGGCGCGGATCTTGGCGGTCTTGCGCGACTCGGCCGCGCCATCCACCGAGACCTCGCCAGCCGCCACCAGCGCCTTGCCGGCGCCGCCGCTGTCACAGACGCCGGCCAGCTTCAGCAGGTCGTTCAGGGCGATGAACTCGCCCTCGAGCGGAAATTTGATCGTTTGTGTCGTCATCGTCACTTGCCCCAGCTATCTTTCAGGCCAACCGTGCGATTGAAGACGGGCTTGCCCGGCTGCGAATCGGTACGGTCTGCCACGAAGTAGCCGTGACGCTCGAACTGGAAGCGGTCTTCCGGCTTGGCGTCGCGCAGGCCCGGCTCCAGGTAGGCTTTGACCACCTTCTTGGAATCCGGGTTCAGCGCCTCGAGGAAGTTCTTGCCGCCGGCGTCGGGGTTCGGGTCGTTGAACAGGCGGTCGTACAGGCGCACTTCGGCTTCGACCGCATGCGGCGCGCTGACCCAGTGGATGTTGCCCTTGACCTTGACGCTGTCCGCGCCCGGCGTGCCGCTCTTGGTTTCCGGCAGGTAGTTCGCGTGCACGGCCACCACATTGCCGTCCGCGTCCTTGTCCACGCCCGTGCACTCGATCACGTAGCCGTAGCGCAGGCGCACCTTGTTACCCGGGAACAGCCGGAAGTAGCCCTTGGGCGGCGTCTCGGTAAAGTCGTCGCGCTCGATCCACAGTTCGCGCGAGATGGGGAACACGCGGCGGCCCAGTTCGGGCTGCTTGGGGTGCACCGGCGCCGAGCATTCCTCGGTCTGGCCTTCCGGGTAGTTGTCCAGGATCAGCTTGACCGGGTCGAGCACGCCCACGCTGCGCGGGGCGCGCGCGTCAAGGTCGTCGCGCACGGCGCCTTCCAGCGTGCTCATGTCGATCCAGCTATCGGCCTTCGACACGCCCACGCGGTCGCAGAACAGCTGGATCGATTCCGGCGTATAGCCCCGGCGGCGGATGCCGACGATGGTGGGCATGCGCGGGTCGTCCCAGCCGTCCACGCGGTTTTCGTCCACCAGCTGCTTGAGCTTGCGCTTGCTGGTGATGGCGTAGGTCAGGTTCAGGCGCGCGAACTCGTACTGGTGCGGCAGCGGGTCGCGGAACACGCCAGCTTCGCGCAGGTGCTGGAGCACCCAGTCGTACAGCGGGCGGTTGTTCTCGAACTCCAGCGTGCACAGCGAATGCGTGATGTTCTCGATCGCGTCCGAGATGCAGTGCGTGAAGTCGTACATCGGGTAGATGCACCACGCATCGCCGGTACGGTGGTGATGGGCGTGGCGGATGCGGTAGAGCACCGGGTCGCGCAACACGATGTTCGGTGCGGTCATGTCGATCTTGGCGCGCAGTACGTGCTCGCCATCGCCGTACTTGCCGGCGCGCATGTCGCGGAACAGCGCGAGGTTCTCTTCCACCGTGCGGTCGCGGAACGGCGAGGGCTTGCCCGGCTCGGAGAAGTTGCCACGCGTGGCGGCGATCTGCTCGGCGGTCTGGCTGTCCACATAGGCGGCGCCGCGCTCGATCAGCGTTTCCGCAAAGGCGTACAGTTGCTCGAAGTAGTCGCTGGCGTAGTACAGGTGCGGCTTGCCGCCCGGCGCTTTGGCGTCCCACGAGAAGCCGAGCCAGTGCACGGCGTCGATGATCGAGTCGACGTACTCGGTGTCTTCCTTGACCGGATTGGTGTCATCGAAGCGCAGGTGGCACTGGCCGGCGTAGTCGCGCGCCAGGCCGAAGTTCACGCAGATGCTCTTGGCGTGGCCGATGTGCAGGTAGCCGTTCGGCTCCGGCGGGAAGCGCGTGATGACCGGCGGCAGCGCGGCGCCCTGGGTGTCCGTCCGCCCGGCGTAGGTGCCCGCGGCCAGATCCTGGTCGATGATGCTGCGCAGGAAGTTCGAGGAGGCCGGGTTGTCGGTCTTGTCGGTAGGCTTGTTGTCTTGGCTCATGGTGGCGCCGCGTCGCACGCGGCCAATGGCATGGTGTGGGGCCCCGGGACGTGCTCCGGCTCCCCTTGTTCGGTGGAATGGCGGGATTTTACCGTGCCTGCGGGGCAACCCGGCGGTGCGCCGCTATTTTCAGAATCGGCTCACAGCGCGGTGGCCACAAGTGGTGCAGAATCCACGGCAGGTCATCGCATGCCGCCATCGTGGCATGAAAAGGTTGGGCCATGTTGCGGGAACACAACCCATGAACACTGCTTCCTCTCCTGATTCGTCCGTCCCGGCCATTTCGGCCGGTTCGTCAGCCTCGGCCACCTTGCCGGCGGACGCCCTGGCCGGTCTCTGGCACGGCGCCGGCCTGCCGCCCGAGGCGCTTGCGCACCTGGCGCTGACCGGTGCGGACCCCATCCTGCCATCGAGCTTCGCCGTGGGCACGGCGGCGCAGGCCAGCCTCGGGGCGTCCGCGCTGGCTGCGGCGGCGCTCTGGGCGCAGCGCACGGACCGCTGGCAGGACGTGGCGGTGGACATGCGCCACGCGCTGGCGGAATTCCGCAGCGAGCGCTACCTGCGCGTGAACGGCGGGCCGGCGCCCGAACTCTGGGACAAGATCGCCGGCCTGTACCCGTGTGGCGACGGGCGCTGGGTCCGGCTGCACACCAATTTCCCCCATCACCGCGACGGCGTGCTGCGCCTGCTCCAGTGCGCGCACACCAAGGACGCGGTGCGCGCGGCGCTGGGCCGATGGGAGGCCGAGGCGTTCGAGTCCGCCGCGTCGGACGCCGGGCTCGTGGTGGCCGCCATGCGGCCCTATGACACCTGGCGCGCGCACCCGCAGGCGGAGGCCATTGCCGGGCTGCCGCCGGTGACGATCGAGAAGATCGGCGAGGCGCCGCCCCAGCCCCTGCCGCCGCTGGCGGACCATGCCGAGCTCAATGTCGATGCCCGCCCGCTGACCGGCGTGCGCGTGCTCGATTTCACGCGGATCATCGCCGGCCCGGTGGCGGGGCGCACGCTGGCCGCGCATGGCGCCGATGTGCTGCTGGTGACGGCCGCGCACCTGCCGGCCATCGCGCCGCTGGTGATCGACACCGGGCGCGGCAAGCGCTCCTGCCAGCTTGATCTGCGCGACCCGGACGACAAGCGCACGCTGCACAAGCTGCTGCATGGCGCCGATGTGGTGGTGCAGGGCTATCGCCCGGGCGGGCTGGCCGAACTGGGCGCCGGCCCGGAGGCCGCGGCGCGGGCGCGGCCCGGCATCGTCTATGTGTCGTTGTCGGCCTACGGGCACGTGGGGCCGTGGGCGGGCAAGCGCGGCTTCGATTCGCTCGTGCAGACGGCCACCGGCTTCAACGACGACGAGGCGCGGGCGGCCGGCAGTGCCGAGCCCAAGCCGCTGCCGGCCCAAGTGCTCGACCACGCGGCGGGCTACCTGCTGGCGTTCGGCGCGATGGCCGCGCTGCACCGGCGCGCGGTGGAGGGCGGAAGCTGGCACGTGCGGGTGTCGCTGGCGCAGGTGGGGCAATGGCTGCGTGGGCAGGGCCGCGTGCCGGAGGGCTGGCGCGTGCCGGACCCGCATTTCGACGAGATGTCGGACCTGCTGGAGGTAGAGGAGTCGGGGTTTGGAGAGCTGACCGTGGTGCGCCATGCCGCCCGGCTGTCCGAGACGCCCGCGCACTGGGCGCTGCCCTCGGTGCCGCTCGGCACCCACGCGCCGGAGTGGCTGCGGCGTGGGTGAATTTTCTCCCCTCTCCCTTTGGGAGAGGGGAGCAAGACAACGGACCGTCAGTTCGCGCCGGTCAGCCTTGCCATCCAGTCGGCCATGTCCTGCTCGATGGCGGTGCCGGCGCGCTGGGCTTCCAGGATCCGGGCGCGGTCGGTGGCGGGGCGGTTCTGGCTTAGCTTGAACTTGCCTTCCACGCGCGTCGGCACCAGCCGCAGCCCGACGATGGCGCCTAGCATCTTCTGCTGGAAATCCTCGGGCAGGTCGCGCCACTGCTGGGCGTAGCCCGGCTCGTTGCGGCCGATCAGCCGCTTGAGCAGGGCATCCTTGTCAGTGGCGTCGTGGACCGTGGTGATCTCGCCGTAGACATGCACGGCCACGTAGTTCCAGGTCGGCACGGACAGCTTCTGTTCATAGAGCGACGGCGACACGTAGCCATGCGGTCCCTGGAACACGAGCAGCGCGCGCGGGGTCTGCTCGAGCCACTTCCAGTGCGGATTGGCACGTGCGACGTGCCCCTCGATGCGCCAGCCGCCCTCGGACGCCCGCTCCGCCACCACGGGCAGGTGCGTGGCGAACGGCAGGCCATCCGCATCGGTGCCGACCAGCGTGGCGAAGGCGTAGCGGCGCATGACCTCGTCGATCAGGTCAGGGTTGTCGCTGGCGAAGTGGGACGGCATGTACATGGCAGATTCTCTTTTTGTGGAGGTGGGGCAGGCCGTGAGTACCGGCTAGTACAGCGTCTTGCGCATGCGCTCGGGCAGTTCGCGGTCGTACGTGGCGCCGTCGATGGCGTTCTTGCTCAGTTCGGCGACCATGGTGCCCGTGCTCGGCAGGCGCTCGCGCGGAATCTGGGTCTCGGGCGACCACAGCGCCGAGCGCACGAGGGCGCGGGCGCATTGGAAGAATACCGAGCGGATCGAGATCACCAGCACCGTGGTCGGCGCCTTGCCGTCATGCACGCAGCGCGCGATCAGCGCGGGGTCGGTCGAGATCTTCGCCACGCCGCTTACACGCAGCGTTTCGTTGACGCCCGGCACGAGGAACAGCAGGCCCACGCGCGGGTCGTTGACGATATTGCGCAGGCTGTCGATGCGGTTGTTGCCGCGCCGGTCCGGCAGCAGCAGCGTGCGGTCGTCCAGCACCTGCACGAAGCCGGGCTGGTCCCCGCGTGGCGAGCAGTCGCCGCCGTGCGCGTTCATCGTGGACAGCAGGCAGAACGGCGAGGCATCCACGAAGGCGCGGTAATGCGGGTGCAGGTAGTCGACTTCCTTGGCCAGCGAGGCGCCGGCCGGCTCCGCGTACAGCGTTTCGAGGTCGGCGAGCGCGGCAATGTCGTGTGAGGTCATGGCGGAGAGGGGGGGAGGCGGGGGATCGAATCTTGTCAGATCGTAATAGTGCCACGTCCGATCTCGACCACGCGGCCGCCCACGCGGATCGCGCCATCGGTGGTCACGGCGAGGTCCAGCCGGCAGCGGCGGTCGACCTGTTCGCCCTGATCCACCTCGTACGTGGCCGGCAGCGCGTGACCCGTGGCCAGCAGCCAGCCGCCGAGGTTGGCGCAGGCCGAGCCGGTGCCCGGGTCTTCGGCCACGCCGCCGCCCTGCTTGGTGAAGAAGTAGCGCACGAGCACCTTGCCGGGCTGCGTCGGGTCGAAGGCGAACACATAGGCGGTCTTGCGGCCCAGGCTGCTCTGCGGCCACTGGTCGAGCCGGCTGCTGTCGGGTGCGGCGCGGCGCACGGCGTCCGGCGTCTTCAGCGGCACCAGCAACTGGTCGGCGCCGGTATCCACCCACATCGGCGAGCCGGCCAGATCGTCGGCGGACAGGCCCAGCAGGGAGGCCATGTCGGCATCGGGCAGGCCAGCCGGTGCGGTGCGCGGGGCGCCCTCGTGCGGCGCGGTCAGGGTCCAGCGGTCGCCGGCGGCGGTCACCGGTACCAGGCCGGCCTTGAATTCGAGGGTGAGCGCATCCCCGGTTTTTGCGAGGTCGCGCACCACATGGGCCGTGCCCAGCGTCGGGTGACCGGCGAAACGCATCTCGTAGCCCGGGGTGAAGATCCGCACGGCCGCCGTCGCGCGCTCGGACGGCAGCACGAAGGTGGTCTCTGAGAGGTTGAATTGCAGCGCCAGCGCCTGCATCGTGGCGTCGTCCAGGCCGCGCGCGTCCTCGAACACACAGAGGGGATTGCCGCCAAGCGTGGTCTCGGCGAAGACGTTGACGATGCGGAAGGCGTAGGAGGCCATGGCGGGAACGGGCAGGAAATTGGACGAATTGCCAGTGTAGTGCGCACGGCGCGGCGCACCATGCACAGTTCCACGCGCCGCGAACAGAACAGTTGGCGCGCCGCCCGGCCGTCGGCCATGAAAAAAGGCGCCAGGGTTGCCCCTTGGCGCCTTGCAGGACGGCTACTGCGGTACGGCGGTACTGCGGTGCTTCTCTATATATATAGTGCGGTCGATCAGAAGCCCACGGCCTGGCCGTCGCGGCGACTGTCGCTGGCGGCCACGTAGCCCTGTTCGGCATCGTCGGACAGGCGCCAGATGAACTGGCCGGAGCCGAAGTCCATGTAGGGGTCGTTCACGGACTTGAGCTGGTGGCCACGATCCTTCAGGCCGGCCACGGTGGTCGGGTCCATCGTGCCTTCCACGTCGAGCGTGAAGTCACGGTTGACCTTCCAGCGCGGCGCGCAGCAGGCGGCCTGCGGTTGCTGGTCGTAGTCGAGCATGCGCACCACGGTCTGCACGTGGCCCTGCGGCTGCATGTCGCCGCCCATCACGCCGAAGCTCATCACCGGCTGGCCGTCCTTGGTCAGGAAGGCCGGGATGATGGTATGGAACGGGCGCTTGCCGCCAGCCACCACGTTGGCGGACTTCGGATCCATCGAGAAACCCACGCCACGGTTCTGCAGGCTGATGCCGGTATTCGGCACCACCACGCCCGAGCCGAAGCCCATGTAGTTCGACTGGATGAACGAGATCATCATGCCGTTCTCGTCGGCGGCGGTCAGGTAGATCGTGCCGCCGGTCTTCGGCATGCCAGGCGTGAACGGCGTGGCGCGCTGCATGTTGATCAGCTTGGCGCGGGACTTCAGGTAGGCCGGATCCAGCATCTGCTCGGGCGTGACTTCCATCGTGCGCGGGTCGGCCACGTAGCGGTAGAGGTCGGCGAAGGCCAGCTTCATCGCCTCGATCTGCAGATGCTGCGAGTCCACCGAGTCCACCGGCAGCGAGCCGACGTCGAACTGGTCGAGGATGCCCAGCGCGATCAGCGCGGCAATGCCCTGGCCGTTCGGCGGAATCTCGTGCACGTCGTAGCCGCGATAGGACTGGCTGATCGGCTTGACCCAGTCCGGGCGATAGTTGCGCAGGTCGTCCATCGTCATCGCCGCGCCGCATTCCTTGCTGAAGGCGGCGATCTTCTCGGCGATCTCGCCTTCATAGTAGGCGCGGCCCTTGGTGGCGCCGATCTTGCGCAGGGTGTCGGCGGCGGCCTTGAAGACGAACTTCTCGCCCACGTTCGGCGCGCGGCCATGCGGCATGAAGGTGTCGGCGAAGCCCGGCTGGGTCTTCAGGTCCGGCACGGCGGCGGCCCACTTGTGCGCTACCACGGGCGGCACGGCGTAGCCGCGCTCGGCGATCTCGATCGCCGGCTCCATCAGGTCTTCGAACGGCAGCTTGCCGAACTTCTCGTGCAGCGCGGCCCAGCCGGCCACCATGCCCGGCACGGTGACCGCATCCCAGCCGCGGATCGGGCGATTGGCGAGGCCGTTGCCGTCCACGCCGTACTTGTTCTTGAAATACTCGGGGTTCCAGGCGGCCGGGGCCACGCCCGACGAGTTCAGGCCGTGGAGTTCCTTGCCGTCCCAGAGAATCGCGAAGGCGTCGCTGCCCAGGCCGCACGAGACCGGCTCCACCAGCGTGATGGCGGCGGCAGCGGCGATGGCCGCATCGACGGCATTGCCGCCCTTGAGCAGCATGCGCAGGCCGGCCTGCGCCGCCAGCGGGTGCGAGGTGGAGACCACGTTGCGCGCGAACAGCGGAATGCGCACGGTGGGGTATGGGTTGGTCCAGTTGAAGTTCTTCATGGTTGTCTCTCTCTTAGTCCACCTGAATCTTGCGATCCTTGATCAGCTTGCCCCAGCGGGCGCTGTCCTTCTTGACCATGGCCGCGAACTGCGCTGGCGTGCCGCCGACCGGTTCGGCGCCGAGCTTGCCCAGGCGGTCGCGCACGTCCTGCGACTGGATCGCCTTGTTGAACTCGGCGTTGAGCCGGGTGACCACGTCAGCCGGCAGCCCCTTGGGGCCGTAGATGCCGAACCACGTGTCCGACTCGAAGCCCGGCAGGCCCGATTCGCTGGCCGTCGGCAGGTCCGGCGCCAGCGGCGAGCGCTTGAGGCTGGTCACGGCCAGCGCCTTGAGCTTGCCGTCCTTCACGTGCGGCATGCCGGAGACGATGCTGTCGAACAGCACCTGCACCTTGTTCGAGATCAGATCCGGCACCGCGAGCGCCGTGCCGCGATACGGGATATGGGTGATGAACACGCCGGCCTGCGCCTTGAACGCCTCGGCGGTCAGGTGCACCACGGTGCCGTTGCCGCTGGAGGCGTAGTTCAGCTCGCCCGGATGCTTCTTGGCGTAGTCGATCAACTCCTTCACATTCTTCACCGGGAGCTGGTTCGGCACCACCAGCACGTTGGTGGCCACGGCTACCTGGCCGATCGGCGTGAAGTCGGTCTCGGTGTTGTACGGCAGGTGCGTATTGATATAGGGGCCGATCGAGTGCGTGCTGGTCGTGGCGATCAGCAGCGTGTAGCCGTCGGCGGGGGCCTTGGCGGCCATGTCGGAGCCGATGGCGCCACCCGCGCCCGGACGGTTATCCACCACGATCTGCTGGCCCATGTTGGTGCCCACCTTCTGGGCGATCGCGCGCGCCAGCAGGTCGGTGGCGCCGCTGGCCGGGAACGGCACGATCAGCCGGATCGGCTTGGACGGATACGTATCCGCGTGCGACGGCGCGGCAACCAGGGTCAGGCTCGTGGTAAGGCCGATGCCGAGCAGGCGTAGCCAGGAAGTCATTCTTCTTCTCCGATGCGGATAACGGGCAGGCAGGCAGGAAAAACCGAGCCAAATCAAGGCTCGCCCATCATTATTCCGCGCGCCGGGTCACAATGAAAGCTAATATTCCTTTTGTGATCAACAAGAAAACCTTGTGAATCGACTCACATGAGTACCATCCGATTTCTCCGCACTTTCGTCGCCGTGGCCGAGCAGGGCTCGTTTGCCGCCGCCGCCGGCCGCGTGGCGCTGACGCAGGCGGCGGTCAGCCTGCAGATGCGCTCGCTCGAACAGGAACTGCGCCGTGAACTGTTCGACCGCAGCGGGCGGGTGGCCGTGCTGAACGCGGACGGCCGCGAACTGCTGCCGCAGGCGCGCCGGCTGCTGGCGCTGTACGAGGAAATGCGCCTGCCACAGGGGGGCGCCGAGGATATGGCGGGCGCCGTGGCGGTGGGGGCGGTAGTGTCGGTGATGGGCGGGCTGTCGCACGTGGTGGCGCGGCTCAAGCGGGCCTATCCGGCGCTGGACGTGCGGCTGGTCGGCGCCAAGTCCATCGATCTGGCCGAGCAGGTGGAAAGTGGCGAACTGGACGCCGCGTTCCTGGTGGAGGGCGCGGGCCGGCCCGCCGGCACGCTGCGCTGGACGCCGCTCTACCAGGAGCCGCTGGTGGCGATTGCCGCGCGCGGCAGCCCCGGCGAGACCGCGCGCGAGGCGCTGGCCGCCAATCCCTTCCTTCGGTTCGACCGGGGCCAGCGCACCGGCGCGCTGGTGGAGCGGGCGCTGCGGCGCGCGCACCTGCGTACCAACGAGTTCCTCGAACTGAATTCGATCGAGGCGCTGGTGGAACTGGTGCGGCAGGAGGTGGGGGTGACGGTGGTGCCGCTGCTGCGGCTGGCGCGCTGGCACGAGGATCCCGCGCTGCGCCTGCTGCCGCTGCAGGCGGGCGGCGAGCCCGTGGTGCGCACGCTCGGCATGCTTGAGCGGCGCGACCACGGCCGCGCCCATGTCACGGAGGCGATCCGGTCAGCCTGCGAGGCGCTGTTCGCGAGCTAGGCGTAGTGGGCGGCTATGGCCGGTCGGCGCCCGCGCGACGGGATGCCTGATGTGTCGATGGCTGCACATGCGCCGGGGTGGCTGCCATCCCGCGTGGGGATGACCCCGGCCGCCGCGGCGGCGCCGTCGCGGCCAGGATATGCCGTAGCGACAGCAGCATCCCGGCCAGGAACAGCAAGGTCCAGAGCGTGCCCGCCGCCTTGCCGGCCGGGGACAGCTCGACCAGCCGCATCGCGAAGAGGTCCGGGAAGCGCCGCGCGGCATCGGTCATGGCGGTCTTGGGGTCGTTGGTCTTGGGGAACACCAGCGGCTCGCCGGCCAGGCTCATCTGGATGCCGGTCCAGACGCCGATGTGCTGGTAGGGCAGGGCCGAGTTCTGCGGCCGCGCGCCGGGAAACTCGCCCACGATCACATGCCAGTTGATCAGCGTGGGCGCCAGGTTGAGCAGGAACGAGATGACCAGCAGCGGCACCGCCGTGCGCCGGGCGTGCTGCCACATCCATTGCAGCGCCGGGGCCGCCGCGAAGAACAGCACCGGCAGCAGCGGCACCATGTAGCGCGGGCCCCAGCCGAAATGCCCCCAGTTCTTCATGTGCGCGATCATCAGCAGGTAGCAGACCCCGGACGCCAGCGCCGCGTACAGCAGGTGCTTCTGGCGCGCGGGCAGCGTGTGGCGCATCTTGAATACGAACAGGGCCAGCAGCAGCACCGGCGCGAACAGGAACAGCCCCATGTTGGGGCTGGCCAGCAGGCCGAGCAGGCCGGTCAGCGGGTTGCCGTTGAGCGCGAGGCTGTCCGAGAGGTGCAGGTCGGCGGCGATGGCGGGGCGCAGGAACAGGCCGGTGCGGATGTGGTTGTAGTAGAAGGCGGGCAGCATGGTGATGCCGAGCGCCACCAGCAGCACCGCAAAGCCGGTCTTGTGGCGCGCGCGCTCCATCCACAGCAGCCAGAGCACGCCCATGCCGAAGAACGGCAGCAGTGAGTAGCGGAACGAGCAGGCCAGCCCGAGGGCCACGCCGGCGGCCACGAAGGCCCACAGCGACGTGGGCGGCCGCAGCGCGCGGGCCATGAAGTACAGCCAGGCGCAGAGGCTGGCCGCAGCCGGGGTCACATCCCAGGCCGTCTTGGCGTAGGGCATGAAGGTCGTGCCGGCGTAGAACACCAGCGCCAGCCCGAAGGCCGCGCGGGCGGAGCAGAACTCGCGCATCAGCAGGAACATGAAGATCACGCCGAGCGTGTTGTACGCCGCGTAGACGAACGAGGTGATCAGCTTGCCATACGTGCGGCCAACGTAGCGGTCGCGTACCAGGTGGTAGGAGTCGATATCGTCGAGCGCCTCGTCGATCAGGGCGCCGGGCATCATCAGCAGCAGCGCGCCCACGTCGTGGGGTTCGTAGTAGAGGCCGTCAGGGCCCTTGTTCCAGTACGTCAGCAGGGGCGGATTGACCGGACTGCCGAGCTGCCCCGTGGCCGCCAGCAACTGCGCTGAACGGTATTGCTCGCCCGCGTCGCCGCTAGCCAGCCGTCCGCTGGACAGCAGCATGGCGAGGCTGAAGAAAAACACAATGACCAAGGCGGTGACCATCCCGGCGGGCGTCGTGGCAGACCCGTGGGACAACCCGTGCGGTCGATGGCTTGCGGTACGCATCATGGCAAGTCCTCTGGGCGCATGTAAGGGAGGGAATACACGCGCATGTTGCCGGGACGCCGGGGCACCTTATGTACGTTCCGACACCAATCGCACCATTGCCATTGCCGCCAACAATGACCATCGCGCATGCCGCATGGCCATTGGCGTTTCAGGAAGAAAGCGCATAAAAAAAGGGCGCCATAAGGCGCCCTGAGCTTGCGTTGTGTGGCCGGTACCCCCGGCCAGGGTAAGCCTTATTCTTCCTGGAACGCTTCTTCGCGCTTGGACTTGATCGACGGCATCGCCACGATCGCCACCAGGATCGCCGCGGCGATCAGCAGGCCCATCGACAGCGGGCGCGTCACGAACACGGTGAAGTCACCACGCGACAGCAGCAGCGAGCGGCGGAAGTTCTCTTCCATCATCGGTCCGAGCACGAAGCCGAGCAGCAGCGGCGCCGGTTCGCACTTGAGCTTGATGAACAGGTAGCCGATCACGCCGAAGGCCGCGGTCTGGAACACGTCGAACGTGGTGTTCTGGACCGAGTACACGCCGATGCAGCAGAACGTCAGGATGGCCGGGTACAGGAAGCGGTACGGCACCTTGAGCAGCTTGACCCAGATACCGATCATCGGCAGGTTCAGGATGATCAGGATGAAGTTGCCGATCCACATCGAGGCGATCAGGCCCCAGAACAGCGCCGGGTTGCTGGTCATGACCTGCGGACCGGGCTGGATGTTGTGGATGGTCATCGCGCCCACCATCAGCGCCATCACGGCGTTGGGCGGAATGCCCAGCGTCAGCAGCGGGATGAAGGAGGTCTGTGCCGCGGCGTTGTTGGCCGATTCCGGACCCGCCACGCCTTCGATGGCGCCCTTGCCGAACTCATGCGCGTACTTCGAGGTCTTCTTCTCGAGCGAGTAGGCCGCGAACGAGGCCAGTGCCGCACCGCCGCCCGGGAGGATACCCAGCGCCGAACCCAGGGCCGTGCCACGCAGGATGGCCGGGATCATGCGCTTGAAGTCTTCCTTGGTCGGGAACAGGTTGGTCACATGATCCGTGAACGTCTCGCGGTGTTCCTTCTGCTCCAGGTTCGCGATGATTTCCGCGAAACCGAACACACCCATGGCCACCGACACGAAGTTCAGGCCGTCGGTCAGCTCGGGGACGTCGAACGAGAAGCGCGCCGCGCCCGAGTTCACGTCGGTACCGACCAGGCCCAGCAGCAGGCCCAGCACGATCATCGAGATGGCCTTTACCAGCGAGCCCGAAGCCAGTACCACGGCACCGATCAGGCCGAGCACCATCAGCGAGAAGTATTCGGCGGGACCGAACTTGAACGCCAGTTCCGACAGCGGGGCCGCGAAAGCAGCCAGGATCAGCGTGGCCACGCAACCAGCGAAGAACGAACCGAGACCGGCAGTGGCTAGCGCCACCCCGGCCCTGCCTCGCCTCGCCATCTGATAGCCATCGATGGTGGTCACCACCGACGACGATTCACCCGGCAGGTTCACCAGAATTGCCGTGGTGGAGCCACCGTACTGGGCGCCGTAGTAGATACCGGCCAGCATGATCAGCGCCGCCACCGGGGGCAGCGTGTAGGTCACCGGCAGCAGCATGGCGATCGTGGCCAGGGGCCCGAGGCCCGGCAGCACGCCGATCAGGGTCCCGAGAATACAGCCCGCGAAGGCGTATGCCAGGTTCTGGAAGGTCAGGGCGGTGGAGAAGCCCAGACCAAGGTTGGTCAACAGTTCCATTTCGGCCGTCTCCTCAGTTCGCCAGGAAAGCCGGCCACACCGGCATCTGCAGGTTGATGCCGTACACGAAGGCGCCCAGGCTGATCACCACGAGGATGATCGAGTTGAGGATAGCTCCCTTCCAGCTGAATTCATGGCTGGCCATCGAGGAGACCAGCACCAGTACGAGCACCGACAGCACCATGCCAAGCGGCTTGAGCAGCAGGCCGAACAACACCACGGCACCCAGGATCCACAGCAGGCTCTTGATATCCCAGCGGGCCAGCTGGTCTTCCTCGCCCTTGGACGACAACGATCCCCACAGGACTAGCGCGCCAAGTATGGCGAGCACGATGCCGAGCCAGAACGGGAAGTATCCCGGTCCCATCTTGGCGGCCGTTCCCATGGAATAGCCACGGGCGACGAAGGAAAAGCCGAATCCGACCAGGACAAACATCAGGCCGGAGGCAAAGTCCTTTTGGCTACGTATGCGCAAAATGATTCTCCTCGATATAAAGCTTGAAATCCGCGTGCGGTGATTGGTGTACGCATGTTGCGCACCGTCCCGAAGGGACAGCTCCCCCCAACCCCGTCACGAGCAGGGTGGAAGTTAAAAGCGCATCCTTTCAGCTACCTTTCATATGTCTGCAATCAGGGTCAACTTCAGGGTATCTCCCTACGCAGACGTCTGAAAGTCAGGCGAAAGTTGTCCGAAAGCCGAACGTAAGTCGTTGACAAGGCAAGGGAAATTGCGCGGAAGGGGTGTCGCGGCGAGGTGCCGCCGCCGGTACCGGGCGGGGCGGCGGGAGGGCGGCGGAGGGGCGTGCGCTATCATCGGTCGCACTCCCCCGGCCCAGCGTGGCGCAATGAAAGGAATCGATTGGAAAGTATCGACCATGCCATCCTGATCGGCGCCGTGGTGATGACGCTGGGCATCCTGCTCGGCGTGTTCTCGGCGCGCTTCGGCGTGCCGTTCCTGCTGGTGTTCCTGGCGGTCGGCATGCTGGCCGGCGTGGACGGGCCCGGCGGCATCCGCTTCGCCAATACCTGGCTCAGCTTCCTGGTGGGCAATATCGCGCTGGCCGTGATCCTGCTCGACGGGGGCCTGCGCACGCGCTTCGCCACCTTCCGCGTGGCGTTGCGGCCATCGCTGTCACTGGCGACGGTTGGGGTGGGGATTACGGCGGTGCTGGTCGGGCTGTTCGCGGCGTGGATGCTCGGCATCGACTGGAAGCTCGGCCTGCTGCTCGGCGCCATCGTCGGCTCCACGGACGCCGCGGCGGTGTTCTCGCTGCTCAACGGCAGCGGCATCCGGCTCAAGGAGCGGGTGGCGAGCGTGCTGGAGATCGAGTCGGGCATCAATGACCCCATGGCGATTTTCCTGACCCTGACGCTGATCGAATGGATCACGGCGCCGGACGGCCTGACCGCCAGCGCGCTGGCGTGGCGGCTGGTGGTGCAGTTCGGCGTGGGCGGGGTGCTCGGCGTGGTGCTGGGCCTGGGCGTGGCGCGGGTGATGGAGCGCATCCATGTGGCCGAGGGCCTCCAGGCCATCCTGGTCTGTGCGGCCGGCTGCATGGTCTTCGCGCTGGTCCAGTCGGCGCACGGCAGCGGCTTCCTGGCGGTCTACCTGACCGGGATGATCGTCGGCAATCGCGAACGGGCCGTGACCGACGACACCATGCGCGCCATGGACGGCATGGCGTGGCTGGCGCAATCGGTGATGTTCCTGCTGCTCGGCCTGCTGGTCACGCCGAGCCGTATCTGGGAGGTGGCGCTGCCGGCGGGCGCCGTGGCGCTGTTCCTGATGGTGGTGGCGCGGCCCGTGGCGGTGTGGATCGCGCTGCTGCCGTTCCGCTTCAATGGGCGCGAGAAGGGGTTCCTGGCGTGGATGGGCCTGCGCGGCGCGGTGCCGATCGTACTGTCGCTGTTCCCGCTGCTGAAGGGCATGGAGGACTCGGGGCTGCTATTCCGGGTGGCATTCGCCGTGGTGCTGTTCAGCCTGCTGTGCCAGGGCACGACAGTGGCGCTGGCGGCGCGGCTGGCCCGGGTGCTGCGGCCGGCGTACAACGACCCGGTCTCGCGGGAGCGCCTGCAGGGCACCCGCTCGCCGGCGCTGGAATTGATGCAGTTCTCCGTGGCGGCCAACGCGCCGGTGGTGGACCTCCGCGCCGACCAGCTCGAACTCCCTCCGCGCAGCCGCCTGATGACCGTGGCGCGCGACGGCGCGCTGGTGCCGCTGGAGCAGGTGGTGCTGCGCGCGGGCGATGCGGTCTCGGTACTGGCCCCCGGCGGCTCCGTGCCGCTGCTGTCGCGGCTGTTCCAGAGCGCGGCGCGCGCCCCGGCCTGGGCGCAGCTCTCGCACGATTTCCTGCTGTCCGGCGATGCCCTGCTGCGCGACGTGGCCGCCCTCTACGCCACCCGCCCCCTGACCGCCGACGAGGCGGCCCGGTCCCTGGAAGACGCGATGCTGGCGGTATTCCCCTCGCCCCCCGTGGAAGGCGACGCCCTGGAAATCGCCGGCCTCCGCCTGACCGTGACCCGCATGGAAGGCCCGAAGATCGTCCAGGTCGGCCTGCTCCTGCCACGCGGCCCGGCCACCGAGGACACGATCAAGGACAAGATGTGGCAGTTACGGCGCAAGGCGCCTTGACGGGTCGTCCGCCCCTCAATCCACCTTCGCCCCCGATACCTTCACCACCTGCCCGTACTTCTTCAGTTCGCGCTGGATCAGGGCGCCGAACTGCTCGGGGGTGGTGGGGGCCGGCTGGGCGCCAATGCGGGCCAGGCGGGCTTTCATATCGTCGGTCTTGAGGATGGCCACGATGTCGTGGTTGAGGCGGTCGACGATCTCGCGCGGGGTGCCGGCCGGGGCCAGGACGCCGAACCACGTCGAGATGTCGAACCCTTCCAGCCCGAGGCCCTTGCCGGCTTCGGCGATGGTCGGCAGTTCCGGGAACGCGGCGGCGCGGGCCGGCGTGGTCACGGCGAAGGCCTTGAGCTTGCCGGCCTTGATATTGGCCGATGCCGAGGCGAGGTTGTCGAAGATCAGGTCGGTCTGGCCCGACAGCACCGACAGCTGCGCCGGCGACGCCCCGTTGTACGGGATATGGACCATGCTGACGCGGGCCATGCTCTTGAACAGTTCGCCCGACAGGTGGCCGGCGCTGCCGTTGCCGCCCGAGGCGTAGTCGAGCTTGCCCGGATGCTTGCGCGCGTACTCCACGAGGTCACGCACCGTATTGATATGCAGCTCGGCGGCCTTGCCGGGGTGCATGACCAGCACGTTCGGCACGTCGGCGACCAGCGTGATCGGCGCGAAGTCCTTCACCGGGTCGTACGGCATCTTGGCGAACAGCGTGGGATTGATGGCGTGGGTGGCCACGGCGCCCATGACGATGGTGTAGCCGTCGGCCGGCTGCTTGGCGACGTAGTCCGCGCCGAGGTTGCCGCCCGCGCCGGGTTTGTTCTCGACGACGACCGGCTGGCCCAGGCTTTCGCGGAGCCGTTCGCCGATGGCGCGCGCCACGGTGTCCAGCGGGCCGCCGGCGGGGTAGGGCACCACGAACTTGATCGGCTTGGTCGGCCAGTTTGCCGGGGCCGGGGCAGCGGCATGGGCCGGCGTGGCCAGGGTGGCTGCCGCCAGCGTGGCGGCGGAGGCGGCCATCTTCGTGGCCGTCAGCAGGGTCTTCAGCATCTCAGGAGTCTTCAACGGATCGATGAAAAGGTCAGCGCGCGCCGATGCCGCGCGCCATCATCACGGCGCAGAGCGGCAGCAGGATGAACACATGGGCCTCGATCATGACCCAGCGGCGGGCGCGCTTGATCTCGTCCGGCATCGGCACGAAATCGGGCAGCTTGCGCGCCTGCTTGCGCCAGCGCGCGATGGCGAGCGTCGGCGGCAGCGAGCACAGGGCAATCAGCACGAACACGGTCACCTTGGCGTGGAACCACGGGTTGTGCAGGTAGAAATCCACGCCCTTGGCGCCGTAGAACAGCCGCAGCAGGCCGGTGGCGAGCACCACCATGGCCGACAGGAAGTAGAGCAGGTCGTACAGCGACAGCCGGCGCACGATGGCCGGCGTCATCCCGGGGCGCAGCACCACGGCCTCGGCGGCCAGCAGCGTGACCAGGAGGAAGATCGCCAGAAAATGGAAAAACGCCAGGAAGGCATCAGTCAGCATGCATGCTCCTAATTAGTCAGGGGACGCAAACAGAAAATCTCGCCTTCGGCTGCGGCCGGCGTGGCTCCCGAGTCGGGGGGAATCGGGGTCAGACCACGCCCTTGGCGCGCAGTGCGGCGATGTGCTCCGCACTGTAGCCGAGTGTCTCGCCCAGCACCACCTCCGTGTGCTCTCCGAGCAACGGGGGATGGCGCAGCGCCTCGGGCGGCGTGGCGCTCATCTTCATGGGGCTGCCCACCAGCTTGACCTCGCCGGCCGTCGGGTGCGGCAAATCGACGCGCAGGCCCCGCGCCAGCACCTGCTCGTTCTCGAAGACCTCGTCGAGCGTGTTGATCGGGCCGCACGGCACGCCGGCCTTTTCCAGATCCAGGATCCACTGCTCGCGGGTGCGCGGCTGGACCATCTCGGCGATGATCGGCACCAGCACGTCCCGGTGCGCCACGCGCTGCGGATTGGTGGCGAAGCGCGGGTCGTCGGCCAGCTCCGGCCGGCCGCCGGCCGTCACGAACTTGCGGAACTGCCCGTCGTTGCCTACCGCGACGATGATCCAGCCGTCGGCGGCCTGGAAGGTCTGGTAGGGCACGATGTTCGGGTGGGCGTTGCCCCAGCGGCGCGGCGCCTCGCCGCTGGCGAGGTAGTTGGTATTCATGTTTGCCAGCATCGATACCTGCACGTCCAGCAGCGCCATGTCGATGTACTGGCCCTCGCCGGTCCGGTCGCGGTGGGCCAGGGCAGCCAGCACGGCGATGGTGGCGTACTGGCCGGTCATCAGGTCCGAAATGGCCACGCCGGCCTTCTGCGGGCCGCCGCCGGGCAGGTCGTCCCGCTCGCCGGTCAGGCTCATGAAGCCGCCCATGCCCTGGATGATGAAGTCGTAGCCGGGACGCTGGGCGTACGGGCCGGTCTGGCCGAAGCCGGTGACCGAGCAATAGATGATGTCCGGCTTCACCGCCTTGAGCGATTCGTAGTCGAGGCCATACTTCTTGAGTTGGCCGACCTTGTAGTTCTCGAGCACCACGTCGCTCTGGGCGGCGAGGTCGCGCACCAGCTGCTGGCCCTCGGGCGTGCTGATGTCGCAGGTTACCGAGCGCTTGTTGCGGTTGGCGGCCAGGTAGTAGGCGGCTTCGGCCGTGTCCCGGCCATCCTCGGTCTTGAGCCAGGGCGGACCCCATGTGCGCGTATCGTCACCTGCGCCGGGGCGCTCGATCTTGATCACGTCGGCGCCGAAGTCGGCGAGGTTCTGGGCGCACCATGGCCCGGCGAGGACGCGGGTCAGGTCGAGGACGCGGAGATGGCTCAAGGCTCCCATGGCAGTGGCGGCTCGGTAGATATATTGGGGGAGCACTCTACCACCGGCCCGCCGCGCCGATGTACCCGCACGGGGCGGCGCCAGGCCAACGGTGGGCGATATTCGGCCATCGCCAGCCCGCCCGGTGCGCGCCGCCGGGCGGCCGCCCGCGAGAATGCCCCGGGAGGGGGCTTGCCCCGTATAATCAACGGTTTGCAAATCCAACCTGACTGACTGCGCCCTGCCACGATGCGGGATGCGCCCGATACAACATGAAAGTCTCCGACATTCGCAGCAAGTTCCTGCAGTACTTCGAGTCGAAGGGCCATTCCGTGGTCCGCTCGTCCAGCCTCGTGCCGGCGAACGACCCGACGCTGCTGTTCACCAATTCGGGCATGGTGCAGTTCAAGGACGTGTTCCTGGGCACCGACAAGCGTCCCTACTCGCGCGCTACGTCGTCCCAGCGCTCCGTGCGCGCCGGCGGCAAGCACAACGACCTCGAAAATGTGGGCTATACGGCACGTCACCACACGTTCTTCGAGATGCTGGGCAATTTCTCGTTCGGCGACTACTTCAAGCGCGAAGCCATCCAATACGCCTGGGAACTGCTGACCAAGACCTACCAGCTGCCGGCCGAGAAGCTCTGGGTCACGGTCTACGCCGAGGACGACGAGGCCTACGACATCTGGGCCAAGGAAGTCGGCGTGCCGGCCGAGCGCATCGTGCGCATCGGCGACAACAAGGGCGCGCGCTACGCCTCGGACAACTTCTGGCAGATGGCCGACACCGGCCCGTGCGGCCCGTGCTCGGAAATCTTCTATGACCACGGCGCCGATGTCTGGGGCGGCCCCCCGGGATCGCCCGAGGAAGACGGCGACCGCTACATCGAGATCTGGAACCTCGTGTTCATGCAGTTCAACCGCGACGAGCAGGGCAACATGACGCCGCTGCCCAAGCCGTGCGTGGACACCGGCATGGGCCTCGAGCGGATTGCCGCCGTGCTCCAGCACGTGCACAGCAACTACGAGATCGACCTGTTCCAGGCGCTGATCAAGGCCGCTGCGCGCGAGACCCATCTGGACGACCTGAACCAGAACTCGCTGAAGGTGATTGCCGACCATATCCGCGCGTGCTCGTTCCTGATCGTCGACGGCGTGATCCCGGGCAACGAAGGCCGCGGCTACGTGCTGCGCCGCATCGTGCGCCGCGCGATCCGCCACGGCTACAAGCTGGGCCAGAAGACGCCGTTCTTCCACAAGCTGGTGCCGGACCTGGTGGCGCAGATGGGCGAGGCCTATCCGGAGCTGGCCGAGGCGCAGGCGCGCGTGGTGGAAGTGCTCAAGGCCGAGGAAGAGCGCTTCTTCGAGACCATCGAGAACGGCATGACCATCCTCGACACCGCCGTGGCCGACCTCAAGGCCAAGGGTGGCAAGGTGCTGGACGGCGAACTGGCGTTCAAGCTGCACGATACCTTCGGCTTCCCGCTCGACCTGACGCAGGACGTGGCGCGCGAGCAGGAGATTGCGGTGGACGAACCCGCGTTCGACGCCGCCATGAACCGCCAGCGCGAGCAGGCCCGCGCGGCCGGCAAGTTCAAGATGGCCGCCGGCCTGGAGTACACGGGCGACAAGACCGTGTTCCACGGTTATGACGAACTGGGCTTCGAGCGCGCCCGCGTGACGGCGCTGTATGTCGACGGCGCGTCCGTCGACACCATGCAGCCGGGCCAGACCGGCGTGGTGGTGCTGGACAACACCCCGTTCTACGCGGAGTCCGGCGGCCAGGCGGGCGACCAGGGCACGCTGGTGGCAGGCGCGGCCGTGTTCAACGTGACCGACACGACCAAGGTGCAGGCCGATGTGTTCGGCCACCAGGGCACGCTGGCTAACGGCCCGCTGAAGGTGGGCGACACCGTGGCGGCGCAGGTGGATGCCATCCGCCGTGCACGTACTGTACGTAACCACTCGGCCACCCACCTGATGCACAAGGCGCTGCGCGAGGTGCTCGGCACCCATGTGCAGCAGAAGGGCTCGCTGGTCGATGCCGACAAGACGCGCTTCGACTTCTCGCACAACGCGCCGCTGAGCGACGCGGAGATCCGCCAGGTCGAGGAAATCGTCAATGCCGAGATCCTGTCCAACGCGCCGACCCATGCCGAGATCATGCCGTTCGACGACGCGGTGAAGAGCGGCGCGATGGCGCTGTTCGGCGAGAAGTACGCGGACGATGTGCGCGTGCTGTCGATCGGCACCTCGAAGGAACTCTGCGGCGGCACGCACGTGACGCGCACCGGCGACATCGGCTTGTTCAAGATCGTGGTGGAAGCGGGCGTGGCAGCCGGGATTCGCCGCGTGGAAGCGATTACCGGCGACAACGCGCTGCATTACCTGCAATCGCTCGACGCCCGCCTGAACGAAGCCGCCGCCGCGCTGCGCGCGCAGCCGTCGGAACTGGTGCCGCGTATCGGCCAGGTGCAGGAGCAGGTGCGGGCGCTCGAGAAGGAACTCGAGAAGCTCAAGAGCAAGCTCGCGGCATCGCAAGGCGACGAACTCGCCGAGCAGGCCATCGACATCAACGGCCTGAAGGTGCTGGCCGCCCAACTCGACGGTGCCGACGTGAAGACGCTGCGCGAGACCATGGACAAGCTCAAGGACAAGCTCAAGAGCGCGGCCATCGTGCTGGGGGCAGTGTCGGATGGGAAGGTTTCGCTGATTGCTGGTGTGACCGCCGATGCGACGGGCAAGGTCAAGGCTGGGGAGCTGGTGAACTTTGTGGCCCAGCAGGTGGGCGGCAAGGGCGGCGGCCGGCCGGATATGGCGCAGGCTGGGGGGACGGAGCCGGCGAATCTGCCGGCGGCGCTGGCAGGGGTGAAGGAGTGGGTGGCTGGTAAGGTTTGAGGGATTTACTAGCTGTTGAGAAGGGCGCTCTGGGGTTTGGGGCGCCCTTTTTGTTTTTGTTGCGCTCAACAGCCAACACCACAGAACCAAACCCAAAACCTACTTCATCAACCCCCTAACCAAATCCATCGGCAACGGAAACACAATAGTAGAACTCTTATCCCCAGCAATCTGCGTCAGCGTCTGGAGATACCGCAGTTGCATGGCCTCAGGCTGCTGCGCCAGCATCTGTGCCGCCTCCAGCAGTTTCACCGAAGCCTGCAATTCCCCTTCCGCGTGGATGATCTTGGCCCGCCGCTCGCGCTCGGCCTCCGCCTGGCGGGCGATGGCCCGGATCATGGTCTCGTTCAAATCCACATGCTTGATCTCGACATTGGACACCTTGATGCCCCACGCGTCGGTCTGGGCGTCGAGCACCTTCTGGATGTCGAGGTTGAGCTTTTCGCGCTCGGCTAGCATTTCGTCCAGTTCATGTTTGCCGAGCACGGACCGCAGCGTGGTCTGGGAGAGCTGGCTGGTGGCCTCGAGGAAGTTGGCCACCTGGATGATGGCCCGCTCGGGGTCCACGACCCGGAAATAGACCACCGCGTTGACCTTGACCGACACATTGTCGTGAGAGATCACGTCCTGTGGTGGCACGTCGAAGACGACCGTGCGCAGGTCCACGCGGACCATCTGCTGTATGCCGGGGATGAGCAGCACCAGCCCGGGCCCCTTGACGCCCCAGAATCGCCCGAGCATGAAGACAACCCCGCGTTCGTATTCGCGCAGCACGCGGATCGCGGCCACCACGAGCAATGCCAGCAGGAAGATCAGCCCACCAAAACTGAATCCGAATGCCATATCACGCTCCGTTGTGTTCCAGGGATGCGGCCATGTCGGCCACGACTTCCAGTACCAGCCCGCGCCGCCCGGTCACGCGTACCCGCTGGCCGCGCGCGAGCGGGCCGTCGCCATGAATTCGCCACTGTTCGCCGTGCACCATCGCCCAGCCGTCGGCGGGCGTATCGTCGATGACCGTGGCCAGGCTGCCGACCAGCGTGTCCGCGCCGCTGACCACGGGGCGCTTGCGCGAGCGCATCAGCATCGCGGACATGCCGACCAGGAACAGCGCCGACACCCCGGCCAGCGCCGCGATCACCGTGAGCGGCACGCCGAAGCCGGGCACGTCGGTATCGATCAGCATGACCGCGCCAAACGCGAAGGCGACGATGCCGCCCACCCCGAGCGCGCCGAACGTCGGCAGGAAGAATTCGGCCACCATGCAGCCGATGCCCAGCGCGATCAGCGCCAGCCCCGCATAGTTGACGGGCAGCATTTGCAGCGCAAACAGGCCGATCAGCAGGCAGATGGCGCCGACGATGCCCGGCACGACCATGCCCGGCGTGGAGAACTCGAACATCAGCGCGTAGATGCCGATCATCATCAGGATCAGCGCCACGCTGGGTTCGGTGATGACGGCGAGCAGCCGCGCTCGCCAGTCCGGCGTGACCGTGACGATGGGCGCATCGTTGGTGTGCAGCACGCGCGATACGCCGGCCGCCTGCAGGCGCTTGCCATCGACCTGCCGCAGCAGTGCTGGCAGGTCCGGCGCGACGAGGTCGGCCACGTGCTGGGCCACTGCCTCGTCGGCGGAGAGGCTCACGGCCTCGCGCACCGCGCGCTCGGCCCAGTCGGCGTTGCGCTGGCGCAGCTGGGCCAGCCCGCGCAGGTAGGCGGAGGCATCGTGCATCTGCTTGCGTGCCATGGTGTCTTCGGTGCCGGGCGCGCTGGCTGGTGCACTGGCGGGGGAAGATCCGGGCGAGGCACCCGGCTTCGGGCCGCCGACACCGATGGCAACCGGACTCGCCGCGCCCACATTGGTCCCGGGCGCCATGGCGGCGATGTGGCTGGCATAGAGGATGTAGGTGCCGGCGCTCGCGGCCCGCGCGCCGCCCGGGTAGACGAAGGTCGCCACGGGTACGGGGGAGGCGAGGATGGCCTGGATGATGTCGCGCATGGCCACGTCGAGCCCGCCGGGCGTGTCCATTTCCAGCACGATCAACTGCGCGTTCTGCTTCTGCGCCTGCGCCATGCCGCGCGTGGCGAAGCTGGCGCTGGCTGGCCCGATGGCGCCCTTGATCGGGATGACATAGACGGGGGCCACGCCAGCCTTGGCGGCGGGCGTTGAAGCGCCTTGGGCGTAGACCATCGCGGGCAGGGCGAGGAGCATGGCCAGCCCCATCGCCATCCGGCAAACCAAAGATCGTAGCGGCGCGAAGACGAATGTCATGGCGGGGCGCGGCCCGCGAGTATGCCGTGGCAGCGCCACTTTCAGTGTAGGCGACCGGCCACATCTTGCACGCCGCAGCGCGGGCAAGGAATCCGAAGCGGAAGGGGTCAGGCAGCCTTTTGCGTGATGTCCGATACACCCGGCAGCATGTCGGCCAGCGCTGCCAGCGCCGCGCTGCCCATCGCCGGATGCCACGCCAGCACGGTGGTCACGTCCCCTTCGTCGCCGAGCGGGTGGATGCTGATCTGCGGCAGGTCGCGGTATAGCGTCAGCACCGAGCGCGGCATGATCGCCACGCCGATACCGGCCGCCGCGCAGGCGACGATGGCATGGTAGGAGCCCAGTTGGATCACCCGCCCCGCCGCGTGGCCGTCGCGATTGCACCACTGCTCGAAGCGCGTGCGGTAGTTGCAGCCGGCCTCGAACGCGAGCAGCGTGTGGCGCTCCAGGTCGGCGGCGGAGTGGATCGGCGCATGCTGCGCGCTGGCGATGATCACCAGTTCCTCGGTAAAGGCGGGCCGGGTGACCAGTTCGGCATCGCCGAGCGGCTCGGCGACGAAGGCGCAATCGACCTCGAAGCGGCGCAGGGCGTCCAGCGCCTGTCGGGTTGGCAGCGTCACGAGTTCCAGTTCGACGTCCGGCCACGCCTGGTGATAGCGCGCCAGTACCGTCGGCAGCCGGCTGGCCGCCGTGCTTTCCATCGACGCCACCCGCAGCCGCCCGTGCGGCCGCGCCGGCTGCACCGCGTGGCGAGCCTCGTCGGACAGTTGCAGGATGCGCCGCGCGTAGTCGAACAGCGTCTGCCCGGCCGGGGTGAGCACCATGCGCTTGCCGTCGCGCAGGAACAGCTCCACGCCGAGCGACTGCTCCAGTTGCCGGATGCGCGTGGTCACGTTCGACTGCACGCGGTGCAGCCGCGTGGCGGCGCGTGTGATGCCTCCGGCCTCCACCACGGTGCGGAAGATTTCGAGTGCGGCGAGATCCATGATCGGCTTCCTTCTTGAATTGAGATTGATGCTATCTCAATAATTCATTTTATGTGATGGATGAATGCGACTAGGATAGTCAGGAATCCCGCTGGCCGCCAGCCGAACCCGCCCCCCGATCATGTCTCTCGTGAATACCGATGTCTCCGCCGCCCGCGCGGCCCCGCAAACTGCCGGACCCTGGGCGGTGGCCATGGCTGGCTTCGTGTCGCTGGCGCTGGCGATGGGCATCGGTCGGTTCGCCTTCACGCCGCTGCTGCCGATGATGTTGCATGACGGCACTGTCACGCTGGCCGAGGGCGGGGCGCTGGCCACGCTGAACTACATCGGCTACCTGCTGGGGGCGCTGCTGTGCCTGTTCATCCGCCCCGATCCCGTGCGGATGGTGCGCGTGTCGCTGGTGCTCACCGTGGTGCTCACGCTGGCCATGGCGCTGCCGGGCGGCATGCCCGCGTGGCTGGCATGGCGCACGATTGCGGGCATCGCCAGCGCGCTGGTGATGGTCTACGCCACCGCGTGGTGCATGCAGCGACTGGCCGAACTGGGCCATCCCACGCTGGGCGGGCTGATGTTCTGCGGTCCCGGCGTGGGGATCGTCGTGACCGGGCTGTCGGCGTTCGGCATGGTCGGCGCGCACTGGCTGGCGAACTGGGGCTGGATCGCCTTCACGGTGCTCGGCGCGTTGATGCTGGCGCCGGTCTGGCGCGTGTTCGGCGCGCCGCCGCCGGCCCTGCAGGCGCGGGCCGGACAGCCGGGGAGTGCAGGGCATGCGGAGGCAGTCGCCCCGACACCCCGGCTGGACCTCGAAACCTGGGCCCTGACCGTGGCCTACGGCCTCGCCGGCTTCGGCTACATCATCACCGCGACCTTCCTGCCCGTGATCGCCCGCCAGGCCATGCCCGGCACGGTCTGGGCGGACCTGTTCTGGCCGATCCTGGGCGCTGGCGTGGCCATTGGCGCCTTCCTGGCCACGCGCGTGGGCATGCATCACGACAACCGCCGGCTGGCGATGATCCTGTACGCGGTGCAGGCGGTTGGCGTGGCCGTGGCGGCATTCTGGCCGACCGTGCCGGGCTTTGCGCTGAGCAGCCTGCTCGTCGGCCTGCCGTTCACGGCGCTGGTGTCGTTCCTGATGCGCGAGGCGCGCCGGCTGTGGGGCAGCGCCGCCCCGAAGCTGATCGGGCTGATGACGGCCGCCTACGCGCTCGGGCAGATCGCCGGCCCGCCGCTGGCCACCACGCTGGTGGCGCGCACGGGCGGCTTTGCGGCATCCCTGGCCACCGCCGCCGCCGCGCTGCTGGTGGGGGCGGGCATCCTCGGCTGGATGGTCCGCGCCATGCCGTTGCGGGACGCTGCCGCCCCGCGCTGACTGCGCTACAGTTACGCCTGCGCCGCCTACTCGACCGGGACTGAACCCGCACGTGTCTGGAGCACGCCTCGCAGCAGGGCGGCCGCGGAGCGAATGTCCCCATGTCTTTTGCCTTGCAGCCCGCGCGTGCCGCGGGCCCGGCCGTTCCCGTCAGCGCCGAGGAGGCGCGTGTGCGCACCGACCTCGCCGCCGCCTACCGGCTGGCCGCGCTGGAGCGCTGGGACGACCTGATCTACACCCATATCTCGGCCACCGTGCCCGGTGAGCCGGACCACTTCCTGATCAACCCGTTCGGCTTCGCGTTCGACGAGATTCGCGCGTCGGACCTCGTCAAGATCAATGGCCGGGGCGAGGTGGTCGGCGAGACCGTGCACCCGGTCAACGTGACCGGCTTCGCCCTCCACGCCGCCGTGCACGCCGCGCGGGCCGATGCGCACTGCGTCATGCACCTGCACAACACCGCCGGCATCGCGGTCTCGGCGCAGGCGGACGGACTGCTGCCGCTGTCGCAGCACGCCATGCGCTTCCACGGCCGCATCGGCTATCACGACTACGAGGGCCTGGCGTTCACCCCGGCCGAAGGGGCCCGGCTCACGGTGTCGCTGGGCCAGCACCCGGCCATGCTGCTGCGCAACCACGGTACGCTGACGGTGGGCCGCACCGTGGCCGAGGCCTACGTGCTGATGGCCACCCTGATCAAGGCCTGCGAGATCCAGCTCGGCGCGCAGGCGGGCCGCGCCACAGTGCAGCCGCCGGCCGGGGTGGCCGAGCGCACCTCGATGCAGCTGTACGACAACGGCGCCGTCGAGGGCGAGATGGAATGGCCCTCGCTGCTGCGCAAACTCGATAGAATCGATCCCTCTTACCGAGACTGAGTCTCGCAAAATCCCTAAAAACGGAGTCAGCAGCATGCCCACGTTTCACGTCGAGATGTTCGAAGGCCGCACGGTCGAGCAAAAGCGCAAGTTTGTCGAGGAAGTGACGCGCGTCACCTGCGAGACGCTGGGCTGCTCGGTGTCGGCAGTGGACATCATCATCACCGATATCAAGCGCGAGAACTGGGCCACCGGCGGCGCGCTCTGGATCGACAAGAAGTAAAGACCCGCCCATGCAGCACTTCGCCTCCGACAACTACGCCGGCTTCTGCCCGGAATCGCTGAAATACTTCCTCGAGGCCAACGCCAGCGGCCACGAGAAGGCCTATGGCGACGATTCCTGGACCCAGCAGGTCTGCGACCGCATCCGCAACCTGTTCCAGACCGACTGCGAGGTCTTCTTCGTCTTCAACGGGACGGCGGCCAACTCGCTGGCGCTGTCGTCGCTGTGCCAGTCGTACCACTCGGTGATCTGCCATGAACTGGCGCACATCGAGACGGACGAGTGCGGCGGGCCGGAGTTCTTCTCGAACGGCTCCAAGCTGCTCACGGCGCCCGGCGTCAACGGCAAGCTGACCGCCGATGCGGTGGAGGCGCTGGTCACGCGGCGCACCGACATCCACTATCCGAAGCCGCGCGTGGTCTCGCTCACGCAGTCGACGGAAGTCGGCACGGTCTACACGGTGGAGGAGGTGCGCGCCATTGCGGCCATCGCCAAGCGGCGGCAACTGCGCGTGCACATGGACGGCGCGCGCTTCGCCAATGCGGTGGCGGCGCTGGGCGTGCATCCGTCCGAGATCACCTGGCGGGCTGGCGTGGATGTGCTGTGCTTCGGCGGCACCAAGAACGGCCTGCCGATGGGCGAGGCCGTGGTGTTCTTCGACCGCCGCCTGGCCGAGGACTTCGCCTACCGGGTGAAGCAGGCCGGGCAGTTGGCCTCGAAGATGCGCTTCATTTCCGCGCCGTGGCTGGGCATGCTCGAGAACGATGTCTGGCTGTCCAACGCCCGCCATGCCAACGCGATGGCGCAACTGTTGCACCAGCGCATCGTCGACATTCCCGGCGTGCGCATCATGTTCCCGACCGAATCGAACGCGGTCTTCGCCGAACTGCCGCTGCCGGCCATCGAGGCCTTGCGCGCCAAGGGCTGGCTGTTCTACACCTTCATCGGCGCGGGCGGTTGCCGGCTGATGTGTTCGTGGGACCTGCAGCCCGAGACCGTGGAAGCGTTCGCCGCCGATATCCGCGCGGCCTGCGCCCTCTGAACCCCTGGAGCCCCCTCCGATGCAACCGTACCGTTTCTGCCCCCAATGCGGGGCGCCGCTGGAGCACTTGCCGATGTCCGGCCGCTATCGTCATGCCTGCGTGCAGGACGGCTGCGGCTTCGTGCACTGGAACAACCCGCTGCCGGTGCTGGCGGCGGTGGTCGAGTACGAGGACAAGCTGCTGCTGGCGCGCAACGCGGTATGGCCGGAGGGGATGTTCGCGCTGGTCACCGGCTTCATGGAGCGCGACGAGACGCCCGAGCTGGGCGTGGCGCGCGAACTCAAGGAGGAGACCAATCTCGACACGGAATCCGCGTCGCTGATCGGCGTCTACGAGTTCATGCGCAAGAACGAGCTGATCATCGCCTATCACGTGAAGGCGACGGGGCGCATCGAACTGTCCGAGGAACTGGCCGAATACAAGCTCGTGGCGCCCGAGAAGATGCGGATCTGGAACGCCGGCACCGGCTTTGCCGTGGCCGATTTCCTGGAGCGGCGCGGGCTGCCCGTGCGCTTCTTCGACCGCGCCTCGGGCGAGGACATCCCCGACCCGCGCCGGCCGACGGACTTCAGCCTTGTCGCCGCTTCGTTACAATACGGCATCGACCAAAAATAAGTGGGATGAGAGGAATGGACTTCCAGAAAGAAGTGGACGCGCGCGGCCTGAACTGCCCGCTGCCGATCCTGCGGACCAAGAAGGCGCTGGCGGACATGGCCAGCGGCGACGTGCTCAAGGTGCTGGCCACCGACCCGGGCGCCACGCGCGACTTCCAGGCCTTCGCCAAGCAGACCGGCAACGAGCTGCTGTCGCACGCCGAGGTGGACAAGGTGTTCGTGTTCTACATGAAGCGCCGCTAAGACCGCCTGGCCCCCGGCCATAAAAAAAGCCGCCTCGATCGAGGCGGCTTTTTCATGCCGGGGCGGAACGCTTATCCGCGCTGGGCCAGATAGGCGCTGAACTCGTCGCGCACTTCCGGGTGCTTCAGGGCGAACTCGACAGTGGCCTTCAGGTAGCCGAGCTTGCTGCCGCAGTCGTAGCGCACGCCGTTGTAGCGGTAGGCCAGCACCTGTTCCTGGTCGAGCATCGACTGGATGGCATCGGTCAGTTGGTACTCGCCGCCGGCACCCGGCTTCAGTTCACGGATGTGGTCGAAGATGCGCGGCGTGAGGATGTAGCGGCCCACCACGCCAAGGTTCGACGGGGCGTCCTCGGGGGCCGGCTTCTCGACGATGCCGGACATCTTGATCACGCGCTCGTCCCATTCGCGGCCTTCCACCACGCCGTAGGAGCGGCTTTGTTCCGGCGCGATCTCTTCCACGCCCAGGACCGAGCAGTTGTAGTGGTTATAGACGTCGACCATCTGCTTCATGATCGGCACGTCGCCGTCGAGCAAGTCGTCCGCCAGCATGACCGCGAACGGCGTGTCGCCGACCAGCTTGGCCGCGCACAGCACGGCGTGGCCCAGGCCCAGGGCCTCGGGCTGGCGCACGTAGTAGCACTCCACGTGCGCAGGCTTGATCGAACGCACCACATCGAGCAGGGCCTGCTTGTTCTTGGCCTCCAGCTCCATTTCCAGTTCGTACGCCTTGTCGAAATGGTCCTCGATGGCGCGCTTGGAGCGGCCCGTGACAAAGATCATTTCCGTGATGCCGGCGGCCATGGCTTCTTCCACGGCGTACTGGATCAGCGGTTTGTCCACCACTGGCAGCATTTCCTTGGGACTCGCCTTGGTCGCGGGGAGGAATCGGGTACCTAGCCCAGCGACCGGAAAGACGGCCTTGGTGACGCGGTTTTCCATTTCAGCTTTCCTTTTCAATCCGGTGTAACACCGTGCCGTACAGGGAGGGCGCCGTCTGTCCGGCTTCGTCCGACGCTGACGTAACAGTCACATGTCGTTACACATGAACGAGGCCGGATACCAGTCGAGTTGCAACTTTCGTGCCGGTGGCGCAGAAGTGGCGAACCCGTCAGGCGGGCAGACGCTGTAGTTGATCCTGGAGCTTGGCCAGCGTCTGTTCGAAATCCGACAAACGCTGTGTTTCCTGCGCCACAACCGCGGGCGGCGCCTTGGCCACGAAGGCTTCGTTGGTCAGCTTGCCCCGGCATTTGCCGATTTCATTGCTGATCCGGTCGATCTCCTTGCCCAGGCGCACGCGCTCGGCTGCGACGTCGATCTCGATCTTCAGCAGCAGGTGATTGCCGCCGACGATGGCCACCGGCGCCCCGGCGCCTTCCTTCTGGAGGGCGACCTCGTCTTCGAACACCTTCACCTCGGAAAGTTTCGCCAGCGCCTGGATTTGCGCCGCCGCCGCGTTCAGGAAGGTGCTGTCGCCGTGCGTGTAGAGCGGAATGCGCTGGGCCGGCGAGATGTTCATCTCGCCCCGCAGGTTGCGGCAGGCGTCCACCACGGCCTTGAGCTGGGCCACCCAGGCTTCGGCGGCTTCGTCGATCTTGGCGGCGGCCGGCAGCGGGTAGGCCTGCAGCGCGATGGTCTCGCTGCCGTCACCCTTGGCGCGGCCGGCCAGCGGGGCCACCTTCTGCCAGAGTTCCTCGGTAATGAACGGGATGATCGGGTGCGCCAGGCGCAGTACCGTCTCCAGCACGCGCAGCAGCGTGCGGCGCGTGGCGCGTTGCTGGGCCTCGGTGCCGGTCTGGATCTGCACCTTGGCGAGTTCCAGGTACCAGTCGCAATACTCGTCCCAGACGAACTTGTAGATTGCGCTGGCGATATTGTCGAAACGGTATTCGTCGAAGCCCTTTTCGACTTCACCTTCCACGCGCTGGAGCAGCGAGACGATCCAGCGGTCTGCCTGCGAGAAGTGCAGGTAGCCGTCCGGGCCGCAGTCGTTGCTGCACGGGCCCATGCCGCAATCATGGCCCTCGGTGTTCATCAGCACGAAGCGGGTGGCGTTCCAGAGCTTGTTGCAGAAGTTGCGATAGCCCTCGCAACGGCCCGTGTCGAAGTTGATATTCCGGCCCAGCGTGGCCAGCGAGGCGAAGGTGAAGCGCAGGGCGTCCGCGCCGAACGCGGGAATGCCGTCCGGGAACTCCTTCTTCGTCTTCGATTCGATGCGCGGCGCGTCCTTCGGGCGGCGCAGGCCCGTGGTGCGCTTCTTGAGCAGCGGGGCCAGCTCGATGCCGTCGATCAGGTCCACCGGGTCGAGGGTGTTGCCCTCGGACTTGCTCATCTTCTTGCCTTCGGAGTCACGCACCAGGCCGTGCACGTACACGGTGTGGAACGGCACCTGGCCGGTGAAGTGCTTGGTCATCATGACCATGCGCGCCACCCAGAAGAAGATGATGTCGTAGCCCGTGACCAGCACCGACGACGGCAGGAAGTGCTCCAGTTCCGGCGTCTGCTCGGGCCAGCCGAGTGACGAGAACGGCACGAGCGCGGACGAGAACCACGTGTCGAGCACGTCTTCCTCGCGGCGCAGCGGGCCGGTGCTGCCGGCCGCCTGCGCCTTGGCGCGGGCGTCTTCCTCGGTGCGGGCGACGAAGCAGTTGCCGGCGTCGTCGTACCAGGCCGGGATCTGATGGCCCCACCAGAGCTGGCGGCTGATACACCAGTCCTGGATGTTGGCCAGCCACTGGTTGTACGTGCTGTTCCAGTTCTCGGGCACCAGCTTGATCTCGCCGCTCTGCACGGCGTCCAGCGCCACTTCGGCGATCGAGCGACCCGGATAGAACGTGCCCTCGGGGGCCGGCTTGCTCATGGCGACGAACCACTGGTCGGTCAGCATCGGCTCGATCACGCTGCTGGTGCGCTCGCTGCGCGGCACCATCAGCTTGTGCTTCTTGACCTCGCCCAGCAGGCCCTGTTCCTTCAGGTCGGCCACCATCTTGTCGCGGGCCTCGAAGCGGTCCATGCCGGCGTAGGCGGCCGGCGCGTCGGCGACGATCTTGGCGTCCAGCGTCAGGATCGAGAGCTGCGGCAGGTTGTGGCGCTGGCCCACCGCGTAGTCGTTGAAGTCATGGCCCGGCGTGACCTTGACCACGCCCGTGCCGAAGGCGCGGTCGACGTATTCATCGGCAATGACGGGGATCTGGCGATCGGTCAGCGGCAGGTGCACGAACTTGCCGATCAGGTGCGCGTAGCGCTCGTCCTCGGGGTGGACCATCACGGCGGTGTCGCCGAGCATGGTTTCCGGGCGCGTGGTGGCCACGGTCAGGTGCGTCAGGCCGTGCACGGCGTCCGGCTCGGCCAGCGGGTAGTGGATGTGCCAGAGCGAGCCTTCCTCCTCCACGCTGTCCACTTCGAGGTCGGACACGGCCGTGCCCAGCACCGGGTCCCAGTTGACCAGGCGCTTGCCGCGATAGATCAGGCCCTGTTCGAACAGGCGGACGAATACCTCGGTCACGGCCTGCGACATCTCGGGCGACATCGTGAAGTACTCGCGCGTCCAGTCGATCGACGCCCCCATGCGGCGCACCTGGCGCGTGATGGTGGAGCCCGACTCCTCCTTCCACTCCCAGACCTTCTCGACGAACTTCTCGCGGCCGAGGTCATGGCGCGACACGCCTTGGGCTTCCAACTGGCGCTCCACCACGATCTGCGTGGCGATACCCGCGTGATCGGTACCCGGCACCCACAGCGTATTGGCGCCGCGCATGCGCGCGTGGCGCGTCAGGCCGTCCATGATGGTCTGGTTGAACGCGTGGCCCATGTGCAGCGTGCCGGTCACATTGGGCGGCGGCAGCTGGATGGCGAAATCGGGACGATTGGCGTCCATCGTGGGCTGGGCGATGCCGCGGCGCTCCCATTCGGGGCCCCACTTCTCCTCGATGGCGGCGGGTTCGAAGCTCTTGGCAAGGGACTGGTCTTGGGCGGTCATGCTGGGGATGTCGAGGTATGCGGGTCGGGGCTGGGCGGTGGGCGGACTGATCGAAATCCATCGAAACCAGTCGGCGCGCCACGGCGTCGGGCCGGGAAAACGTCAAATTATAGGGGAGGCGGGGGTGCCGGTGCGCATTTGCCGACGCCGACGGCTGCCGGGTGCCGCTGGCGGCCCCGGTCCCCCCGGTATAATTGCCGCCATTCCCCGGCCCCACGCGGCCAAAAGGCCCCTTCCCCGATGTCCAGCCTGCTTGCCAATCTCAACGCCGAACAACTCGCCGCCGTCACGTTGCCCGATGAACCGGCCCTGATCCTGGCGGGGGCGGGCAGCGGCAAGACCCGCGTGCTGACCACCCGCATCGCCTGGCTGATCCAGAACGGCCGGGTGTCGCCGGCCGGCGTGCTGGCCGTGACATTTACCAATAAGGCGGCCAAGGAGATGCAGACCCGCCTGTCGTCCATGCTGCCCATCAACACGCGCGGCATGTGGATCGGCACCTTCCACGGGCTCTGCAACCGGATGCTGCGCGCGCACTTCAAGGACGCCGGGCTGCCGCAGACCTTCTCGATCCTGGACACCCAGGACCAGCTTTCCGCGCTCAAGCGGCTGCTGAAATCGCTGAATGTCGATGACGAGAAGTATCCGGCCAAGAACGTCCAGTACTTCATCAACAACGCCAAGGAGCAGGGGCTGCGCCCCCGCGACGTGGAGGCGAACGACGATTTCAACCGTCGTTTCGTCGACCTGTACGCCGCCTACGACGAGCAGTGCCAGCGCGAAGGCGTGGTCGATTTCGCCGAGTTGCTACTGCGCTGCTACGAACTGCTGCGCTACAACGACGCCATCCGCCAGCACTACCAGCACCGCTTCCGCCACGTGCTGGTGGACGAGTTCCAGGACACCAACGTGCTCCAGTACCAGTGGCTCAAGCTGCTGGCCGGTTACGGCACGGGTAGCGCGGCGGCCGTGTTCGCCGTGGGCGATGACGACCAGAGCATCTACGCGTTTCGGGGTGCCAACGTCGGCAATATGCGCGACTTCGAGAGCGAATTCCGCGTGCGCCACCTGATCAAGCTGGAGCAGAACTACCGCTCGCATGGCCACATCCTCGATTCGGCCAACCACCTGATCGCCCACAACGCGCGGCGGCTGGGCAAGAACCTGCGCACGGACGCGGGCCACGGCGAGCTGGTGCGGGTGTTCCAGGCCGGCTCGGACGGGCAGGAGGCCTCGTGGATCGTCGAGGAGATCCGCGACCAGATCGCCCAGGGGATGTCGCGCTCCGAGATCGCCATCCTGTATCGCAGCAATGCGCAGTCGCGGGTGATCGAGCACGCGCTGTTCTCGTCCGGCATCGCCTATCGGGTGTATGGCGGCCTGCGCTTCTTCGAACGGGCCGAAGTGAAGCATGCGCTCGCTTATCTGCAGTTGATCGAAAACCCGCGCAACGACGCGGCGTTCGGGCGGGTGGTCAACTTCCCGACGCGCGGCATCGGGGCGCGTTCGCTGGAGCTGCTCCAGGACGCCGCGCGCCAGTACAACGTCTCGCTCTCCGAGGCCGTGGCCTACGTGCCGGGCAAGGCGGGCAGCACGATGGGCGCGTTTATCCGCCTGATCGAGCAGATGCGGGCCGAGACGCGGCGCATGACGCTGCCGGAGACGGTGGAGTATGTGATCAACACCAGCGGCCTGATCCAGCACTTCCAGAACGAGAAGGAAGGGCAGGACCGCATCGAGAACTTGCAGGAACTGGTCACCGCCGCGCAGGCTTTCGTGGTGGAAGAGGGCTATGGGCTCGACGCGCTGGCCAGCGTGCTGCCCGCCAACCGGATCGGCGACGCCGCGCCAGTGCTGGCCGATGGCGACCAGGTGCTCCAAGTGCTCGATCCCGAGCAGTTGCCGGTGGTGATGACGCCGCTCGTGGCCTTCCTGACCCATGCCTCGCTGGAGGCCGGCGACAACCAGGCCCAGGCTGGCCAGGACGCGGTGCAGATGATGACCGTGCACGCGGCCAAGGGCCTCGAATTCAACGTGGTGTTCATTACCGGGCTGGAAGAGGGCCTGTTCCCGCACGAGAACAGCGCGATGGAGGCCGATGGGCTCGAGGAGGAGCGCCGCCTGATGTACGTGGCGATTACCCGGGCGCGCGAGCGGCTCTATATGTCCTTCGCCCAGAGCCGCGTGCTGCACGGCCAGATGCGATATCACATCCGCTCGCGCTTCTTCGAGGAGTTGCCCGAGGCGTCGCTGAAGTGGATCACGCCGCCGGCACAGGCCTACGGTGCATACGGTGGCGGCGGCGGTGGTGGCGGCTATGGCCGCAACCGCCAGGGCGGCGGGGAGCGGGAAAGCGGCTGGGGCCGCGACTGGTTCAAGAAGCCCGAGGACGTGCCCTACAGCGGCACCCGGCCCACGGGCGGCATGGACACCGGCAAGAACTACGCCGAGGAAAAGCGCGCGGCCGACACCGGCTTCCGGGTCGGCCAGAACGTGTTCCACAACAAGTTCGGGGAAGGCAAGATCACGGCGCTGGAAGGCGAGGGCGCCGATGCGCGCGCCAATATCAACTTCAAGCGCCACGGCGCCAAGTGGCTGGCGCTGGCGGTGGCCAAGCTCGACACCATCGACTAAAGCCGGGCCCTGGCCGGGGGTAGCCCCGGCCAAGTGCCTAATACGTCATGGATTGACGTTCTGGGTGTCGGTGGCCTCGGCCGGCACGATGTTGAAGCAGCCGCGATAGGTGGCGTAGAAAGAGCAGTACAGGATCGCCAGCATCAGCAGCGAGTACGGCGTGACCAGGAACGACAGCACCGTCTCCGCGCCGATCGCGGCGAAGATTACCTCCAGGAACAGCGGCAGCGCCACGATCAGGACGGCGAACAGGCCGGCGTAGGCGAAGAACGCGCCCCGGTTGCGCCAGCAGGCCGTCCAGCTGAAGAACAGCGCCTTCACCGGCGGCACGCCGTGCCAGGCAGTCAGCATCGGCGCGAACCAGAACAGCATCGCGATCGGCGTGTAGAGCGCTGCCCCGGTCAGCATGGCCAGGTAGAGCTGGCGCATCGCGTCCGGCGTGGGCTCCTCGCCCTTCAGCACCACCTGCGCCAGCGCGCCGATATCAACCAGCGACGTGGCGATCAGGCTCAGCAGGAACACCAGCGCCGCATAGATGCCGCCCAGCACGAACAGATGCCGCATGGCCTGCTTGCCATTGCTGCGGAACCCGGCCAGCAGCACGGTCGGTAGCACGCGCTTGCTCTGGATGACATCGCGGCAGGCCGTCATCACCCCCACGTTGATGCCCGGCGTGACCACCAGCAGCGCGATGATGCCGAACAGCGGCACGAAGATCGCGAGCTGCGCGGCAATCAGGTAGATGAACAGCAGCATCAGGAACGCGAGCGGGTTCTTGCGGAACAGCCAGATACCCTGGCGGAACCAGACGTAGCCTTCCTTGGCGGGAACTTCCAGTAGTTGCATGGCGAATCAGATCCAGGGGAGCGGTGCGGCGTCGTCGAGACGGCGGCGCAGGATGCGTTCGAAGTGGGTCGGATCGTGCGGCTGGAGCATGTCGGCCTCGCGCGGCAGGAAAAAGTCCCACAGACGCGATACCCAGAAGCGCAGCGCGCCCGCACGGAGCATGTCCTGCCAATGCGCGGCCTCGGTCGCCGTGAGCGGCCTCACCGCATGATAAGCCCGCAGCATGGCCTGCGCCCGGTCAACGTCCAGCGCGCCGGTGGGCAGGTCGATACACCAGTCGTTCACGGTCACGGCCAGGTCGAACAGCCACTTGTCGTTGCCGGCGAAGTAGAAATCGAAGAAACCGCCGAGTTGCGGCGCGCCGCTGGCGTCGGTGTCGAACAGGACGTTGTCGCGGAACAGGTCGCAGTGGCACGGGCCGCCGGCCAGCGCGGCGTAGTCGGCGCTGCCGAAGAACGCGGTCTGGTGGGCGATCTCGCCGGCCAGCAACTGGCGCTGGGCCGGGTCGAGGAACGGCAGGATCTCGGGCTCGGTCTGGCGCCACCAGGCCAGGCTGCGCAGGTTGGGCTGCTGGCGCGGATAGTCCTGCCCGGCCAGGTGCATGCGGGCCAGCATGGTGCCCACCTCGGCGCAGTGGCTGGCCTGCGGGGACAGTTGCGACGCCCCGGAGAGCCGCGTGACGATGGTCGCCGGCTTGCCCTTGAGCGCGCGCAGGATTTCCCCGTCGCGCGCGGCCACGGGCGCCGGCACGCTGATGCCGTGTCGGGCCAGATGGTCCATCAGGTGCAGGTAATACGGCAGCTGCGCGAAGGTCAGCCGCTCGAAGATGGTCAGCACGTACTCGCGCGTGACGCCATCCTGCTCCATGGTCAGAAAGAAATTGCTGTTCTCGATCCCGGAAGCAATGCCGCGCAACGCGCGGACTTCGCCAAGGTCGTAGTCAAGCAGCCAGCGGGCGATCTCGTCCTGCGAGACCGTGGTGAATACGGCCATACTGTTTTATTGGTGCGAATCGGGCGCGGCAGGCCGGTCTGGACAAAAACCGTCCGCCGCCGCGGCATGACTGCCGGAGGGCCGGCGCGATCCGGTCGGGCGTTGCCGTCCGGCCGGGTCGTGGGTGAAAAGGGTCGTTGAGACGCTCAGAACTTCAGGTTGACCGACGGCACGCGGTTCACGTCATGGTCACGAATCTTGGGCGAGCTGTCTTCCGGCTTGCTCATCTCGTACTTCGTGCCCACGCCGGAGCGTACCTGGATATCGGTGGCCTGCCCCTTGTTCCGGTACTCGGTCACCTGGGTCCCATCGCGCTCACGCAGCACGAAACTCGGCTCGCGCGGCTGGTTGAGCTGGCTTTTCGACGCGGGCGCGATCGGCTGATTGTTGATCTGGTTCAGTTCTTGTTGTGTCAGCGCACTGCTTTCCGCGTTGCCCTGTGCGGCGGCCAGGGCCGGCACGAGTGCCAGCACGGTCGCGGCGAGCACGGCAGCCGGGTGCGAGGGGGAGGTCATCTGGGGCTCCTGTGCGTGCGGGCCGGCAGGCCCCGCCACGCGGATTGAGTCTGCGGCCCGGCGGCGCCGGACCTGGCAGACTGACAGGCTTCCATTCTAGCAATTCCTGCCGCCCACGGGCCGCTCTCGTGACCCCCGGGGCACCCCGGCACGTGCTGCCTGCGCCCCCTGGCTGGCCGGGGACGCCGCCAATGCCTTACAGATAGAACATTTCTTCCTTAGGCGGAATCGGGTGATCGCCGCCGCGCTTCTCGTAATAGTCATAGACCGCCTCCAGCACTTCCTGGGGCTCGTCCACGATCTTCATCAGGTCGAGGTCGTGCTCGGCGATCAGGCCCATCGGCAGCAGCGTGAAGCGGAACCAGTCCAGCAGGCCCTTCCAGAACCGGCTGCCGTACATCACCACCGGCACCGAGCGCGACTTGCCGGTCTGCACCAGCGTGAGCACCTCGGCCAGCTCGTCCAGCGTGCCGAAGCCGCCGGGCATGACGATGAAGGCGTCCGAATTCTTCACGAAGGTGACCTTGCGCGTGAAGAAGTGGCGGAAGCGCATGGCGATGTCCTGGTACGGATTGCCCTGCTGCTCGTGCGGAAGCTCGATGTTCAGGCCGACGCTGGCGGACTTGCCGGCGTGCGCGCCCTTGTTCGCCGCTTCCATGATGCCGGGGCCGCCGCCGGAGATCACCGCGAAGCCGGCGTCCGAGAACAGCCGGGCAATCTCGATGGTCTTCTGGTAGTACGGCGAGTCCTCGCGCAGGCGCGCGCTGCCGTAGATCGAGACCGCCGGGCGGATCTCCGAGAGGTACTCGGTCGCCTCGATGAACTCTGCCATAATCGTGAACATTTGCCACGAGGCACGCGCCTTCTTCGCGGTGGCGCGGTCTTCATCCGCCAGCGCGCGCAGGCTCGGAATCATCTTGCGTGGGTTGGCACGCGCAGCTGCCGCCGCGGCAGCTGCATCCTGGGCTTCGGGCGATTTGCCCGCCGCCGCGGCATCGGCTTTCGCGGCGATGGCGGCGGCATGCGCCGAGGCCTTCTCGGGCGGCGGGTTCACGGTATCGCCGGAGATGTCGGAAACGTCCGTATCGGCCAGGGGGCCGGTCGCTGCGCCACCAGCAGGGGCGCCAGTCAATTTAGAGTCCATGGGAATGTCGGATAGTCAAAAAACGCTTTTGCTCGTCGATGGATCGAGCTACTTGTATCGCGCGTATCACGCTCTGCCGGACCTGAGGAATGGCGAAGGGCTGCCTACAGGGGCAATCTACGGCATGATCAACATGTTGCGCAAGCTGCGCAACGACTTCCCGGCAGAGTATATCGCTTGCGTGTTCGACGCCAAGGGCAAGACGTTCCGGGATGCGCTATACCCCGCATATAAGGAACATCGCCCGTCCATGCCCGAGGATCTGGCCAGGCAGATCGAGCCGATCCACGAGGCCGTGCGCGCGCTGGGCTGGCCGATCGTGGTGGTGGAAGGCGTGGAGGCCGACGACGTGATCGGCACACTGGCCTGCCAGGCCACGGCACAGGGCGTGCGTACCGTGGTATCCACGGGCGACAAGGACCTCGCGCAGCTGGTGAACGACCACGTCACGCTGGTCAACACCATGAGCGGCGAAGTGCTCGATCCGCCCGGTGTGGTGGCCAAGTTCGGCGTGCCGCCGGAGCGGATCGTCGACTATCTCTCGCTGATTGGCGATGCGGTGGACAACGTGCCCGGTGTGCCCAAGGTGGGTCCGAAGACCGCCGTGAAATGGCTGGCCGAATACGGCACGCTCGACACCATCATGGCCGGTGCCGATGGCATCAAGGGCGTGGTGGGCGAGAACCTGCGCAACACGCTCGACTGGCTGCCGCGCGCCCGGGAGCTGGTCACGGTCAAGACCGACTGCGACCTCAGCGACGCCGTGGCGGACTTCCACGCGCTGCGCGAACTGGGCGAGGACAACGAGAAGCTGATCGCCTTCTTCTCGCGCTATGGTTTCAAGACCTGGCTGCGCGAGGCCACGGGCGAATCGCTGCCGAACGCCCGTGCCGCCGCCCGCTCGTCGCGTGCCGGCGCCGCGCCGGCGCCTTCGCCGCAGGGCGGGCTGTTCGATGGCCCGGCCGATGTGTCGACCGACCTGCCGGCCCCCGACACCACCCCGGCCGAGATCCGCTACGAGACCGTGACCACCGAGGCCGCGCTCGACGCCTGGATCGCCCGGATCGTCGACGCGCCGCTGACCGCCATCGACACGGAAACCACCTCGCTCGACCCGATGCAGGCCCAGTTGGTGGGCCTGTCGCTGTCGGTGGAGCCCGGCGAGGCCGCCTACATCCCGGTCGCCCATCGCGGCCCGGACGTGGCCGGCATGGATAACCACGGCCAGCTCTCGCGCGAATACGTGCTGGAGCGCCTGCGCCCGTGGCTGGAAGACCCGGCGCGGCCGAAGCTAGGCCAGCACCTGAAGTACGACTCGCACGTCTTCGCCAACCACGGCGTCAAGCTGCGCGGCATCGCCCAGGACACGATGCTGGAAAGCTACGTGCTGGCCTCGCACCGCAATCACGGCATGGACAGCCTGGCCGAGCGGTTGCTGAACCTGAAGACGTTGACCTACGAGGAAGTCTGCGGCAAGGGCGCCAGCCAGATCGGCTTCGACCAGATCGACCTCCAGCGCGCCACCGAGTACGCGGCCGAGGATGCCGACGTGACGCTGCGCCTCCATCGCAAGATGCATCCGCAGCTGGACGCGGCAGACGGGCTCAAGTACGTGTACGAGAATATCGAGATCCCGGTCTCGGTGGTGCTTCAGAAGATCGAGCGCAATGGCGTGCTGATCGATGCCGCGCGGCTTGGCGCGCAGAGCGCCGAACTCGGCCAGCGCATGATGGAACTGGAAAAAGCCGCCTTCGAGGCCGCTGGCCAGCCGTTCAACCTCGGTTCGCCGAAGCAGATCGGCGAAATCCTGTTCACGCAGATGAAGCTGCCGGTGGTCAAGAAGACCGCCAGCGGGGCGCCGTCCACCGACGAAGAGGTGCTGCAGAAGCTGGCGGAGGACTATCCGCTGCCCAAGCTGCTGCTCGACTATCGGGGTCTGTCGAAGCTCAAGTCCACCTACACGGACAAGCTGCCGAAGATGGTCAACCCGCAGACCGGACGCGTGCACACGAGCTACGGCCAGGCCACGGCCGTGACGGGCCGGCTGGCCTCGACCGAGCCGAACCTGCAGAACATCCCGGTGCGGACCGAGGAAGGCCGGCGCATCCGCGAGGCGTTCATCGCCGCGCCGGGCAACGTGATCGTCTCCGCCGACTACTCGCAGATCGAGCTGCGCATCATGGCCCATATCTCGGGCGACGAGAACCTGCTGCGCGCGTTCGCCAACGGCGAGGACATCCACCGCGCCACGGCGGCCGAGATCTTCGGCGTGGAGCGCGAGGCGGTGTCCAGCGAGCAGCGCCGCTACGCCAAGGTCATCAACTTCGGTCTGATCTACGGCATGAGCGCGTTCGGGCTGGCCAGCAACCTCGGCATCGAGCGCGAAGCGGCCAAGCACTACATCGACCGCTACTTCATGCGCTACCCGGGCGTGGCCCACTACATGGAAGAGACCCGCCAGACCGCGCGCGAGCAGGGCTACGTGGAAACGGTGTTTGGCCGCCGCCTCTGGCTGCCGGACATCAACGGCGGCAACGGCCCGCGCCGCCAGGGCGCCGAGCGCGCCGCCATCAACGCGCCGATGCAGGGCACGGCGGCGGACCTGATCAAGCTGTCGATGATCGCCGTGCAGGACTGGCTCGAGCGCGACAACCTCGGCACGCGCCAGATCATGCAGGTGCACGATGAACTGGTCCTCGAAGTGCCGCAGGCCGAACTCGAGCTGGTGAAGACGCGCCTGCCCGAGCTGATGTGCTCCGTGGCGACGCTGCGCGTGCCATTGGTGGCCGAAGTGGGCAGCGGCAGCAACTGGGAAGAGGCGCATTGAAGGTGACGCCTCTCCTGCATGCGGATGCGTACAGGAGAGGCGTTGCGGTGAATGCGCGACATCATCGCGTGGAGGCTTGCCAGTTCTATTGCCGTGCAGCAAACTGGCAGCAACGAACATGATCCGCGCGACGCCACAACGACAACATAATCCTCGCCGACGCGGGTCGACACCGGTTTCCAAATAGAGAAGATCGGGTAGACCATGAGCACCACGGATGGCAGTACAACCGGTAGCGAAGTAGCGGCAGGCACGGCGGCACACATCGGTACGCAAGCCGATACACGGGGCGAGACATCGCCCACCCCATCGCCCACCCCATCGCCCAACGCCCAGCGCGACGCGCTGCGCGCGACGCAGGCATCCACCCATCGGATCATCGTCGTTGGCGGCGGGGCCGGCGGGCTCGAACTCGTGACCCGGCTCGGCGACAAGCTGGGCAAACGCGGCCAGGCCCAGGTGGTGCTGGTGGACCGCTCGCCCACGCACATCTGGAAGCCGCTGCTGCACGAAGTCGCCGCCGGCAGCATGGATCCCAACACCCACCAGCTCGAGTACGTCGCGCAGGCGCGGTGGCACCACTTCGAGTTCCAGCAGGGCGAACTGACGGGCGTCGATCGGGCGCGCAAGGTCATCCAGGTGGCCGCGTGCGTCGATCTGGATGGCACGGAGCTGCTGCCCGCACGCGAACTCCCCTATGACACGCTGGTCCTGGCCATCGGCTGCGTCACGCACTTCTTCAACGTGCCCGGCGCGGCCGAGCATGCGATCGCGCTTGATACCGTCGAGCAGGCGGAGCGCTTCCGCCGCAAGCTGATTGCCGCGTGCGTGCGCGCCCAGAACGGGCGGGGTCGCACCGGCGAGGACGGCCGGCCGCGCGTGGACGTGGCGATCATCGGCGCCGGCGCCACGGGCGTGGAACTGTCCGCCGAGCTGCGCAACACCGCGCACGTGCTCAACGCCTACGGCCTGCACCAGTTGGACCCGCGCCGCGACGTGCGCATCCACGTGATCGAAGCCGGCCCGCGCATCCTGCCGGCGCTGTCCGAGCGCGTTTCCGCCGAGACCACCAAGCTGCTGCGCAAGCTCGACGTGGACGTGCTGACCGCCGAGCGCGTGACGCAGGTCACCGACGACGCCGTGCTCACCGCCAGCGACAAGCGCATCGACGCCGACCTGACGGTCTGGGCGGCTGGCATCACCGCGCCGGGCGTCCTCCGCACGCTTGGCCTGCCGGTCAGCAAGCAGGGCCAGATCGTGGTCGGCCCCACGCTGCAGACCGAGGCCGATCCGGACATCTTCGCGTTCGGCGACTGCGCCAGCTGCCCGTGGCCCGAGAAGCAGACCGCCGTGCCGCCGCGCGCGCAGGCGGCGCACCAGCAGGCCACCTTCCTCTATGACGCGATCCGCGCGCGCATGGAGGGCAAGCCGCTGCCGCAGTTCGCGTTCAAGGACTTCGGCTCGCTGGTGTCGCTGGGGCACTTCAGCGCGGTCGGCAGCCTGATGGGCGGGCTGATCGGCGGGTCGATGTTTATCGAGGGGCTGATGGCGCGCTTCATGTACACCTCGCTGTACCGGATGCACGTGCTGGCGCTCCACGGCGCCATCGGCATGGGGCTCGATACGGTGACGCACTGGCTGCGCAGCAAGACCAGCCCGCGCGTGAAGCTGCACTGAGGGAGGGGGCGGGGGAGTCGCACGGGGCGGCAAAGTGCGCTTAGAATCGCTGGCGTTGCGTGAGCACCGTATGCGTCACGCCAGCGACCCCAAGGAGCCCGCCCCATGCTGCAGCCTGAAGTGGAAAGCCTCGTCCCCGGCCAGACGTTCGATCGCCGGCGTTTCGTCAAGACCGCGCTGGGCTCCGCCTTCGCGGCGGCGGCCCTGCCGGTGGCGGCCGAAACCATCAAGACCGACTTCAACGGCCTGACCGCCGGCGAAGTGACCATCCCGTCCGGCGGCTTCAACATGCCCGCCTACCGTGCCCAGCCCGAAGGCAAGACCAACCTGCCCGTGGTGCTCGTGATCAGCGAGATCTTCGGGGTGCATGAACACATTGCAGACATTTGCCGACGCTTCGCCAAGCTCGGCTACCTGGCCATCGCGCCGGAACTGTTCGCGCGGCAGGGCGACCCGGGCAGCTTCGGCACGATCCAGGAATTGCAGACCAACGTCATCGCCAAGGTGCCGGACGCGCAGGTCATGGGCGACCTGGACGCCGCCAGCACCTGGGCCGGCGCCCATGGCGGCGACCTGAACCGGCTCGGCATCACCGGTTTCTGCTGGGGTGGACGCGTCACATGGCTCTACACCGCCCACAGCCCCCGGGTGAAGGCCGGCGTGGCCTGGTACGGCCAACTGGTGGGTGAGCCGACGCCGCTCAAGCCGCGCAGCGCGCTGGAGAGCGTCAACCAGCTCCACGCGCCCGTGCTGGGACTGTACGGCGGCAAGGACACCGGCATCACGCAGGAGCACGTCGCGAAGATGAAGGCCGCGCTGGCAGCATCGCCCGATGCCAATGCGAAGGCCTCGACCTTCGTGGTCTATCCCGAGGCCGGCCATGCCTTCAATGCCGATTACCGATCCAGCTACGTGGAAGCCGCCGCCAAGGATGGCTGGCAGCGCTGCCTCGCCTGGCTGAAGGCGAACAAGGTCGCCTGAGCCGGGGAGGGCGATTGACCCCGCGCTGAGTCGGACCATTGCGGACATTGCAAAGTCGGTGCGGACATACGTACAATGCGGCTTTCCAGTTTTTGCAACCTTGTTGCGTTAATCGGTATGCGGGCGGCCTGACCGTCGCATACCGGGCGCCGGGAGCCCATCATCCATTCCACGCTTCTGTACATTCTGCTGGCGGCGACCATTTCGGGCGTCGGGAGCATTCTCGGGGCGGCGCTGCTGTCGCTGACCGTGGCCTCGCGCGTGGTCGACCGCATGGTGAGCTTCTCGGTAGGGGTGCTGCTGGCCACGGCGCTGCTTCACTCGCTGCCCGAGGCGTTCGAGTCCGGCGCAGACCCGCGTGCGCTGTTCGGCACATTACTGGCTGGCCTGCTGGGCTTCTTCCTGCTGGAGAAGATCTCGCTGCTGCGCCACTCGCACCACCATGAGGGCGATGGGCACCACCATCATCACGGCCACGACCGCGAGGAAGCGGGCCGCAGCGGCCTGACCATCCTCGTCGGCGACACCTTCCACAACTTTGCCGATGGCATCGTGATTGCCGCTGCCTTCCTGGCCGATCCCAAGATCGGCGTGGTGACGGCGCTGGCGATTGCCGCGCATGAGATTCCGCAGGAAGTCGGCGATTTCATCGTGCTGCTCAACGCGGGGTTCTCGAAGGCGCGCGCCTTTGCATTCAACCTGTTGTCGAGCCTGGCGGCCGTGGTCGGCGGCGTGGTGGGATATTTCCTGCTGGACCAGCTGAGCGGCTGGATTCCGTACGTGCTCGTGATTGCATCGAGCAGCTTCGTCTACATCGCCGTGAGCGACCTGATGCCGCAGATGCAGCGCCGGCCGCGCCTCAAGGAATCGGCGGTGCAGGTGGTGCTGGTGGCGGCGGGCATCGCGGCGATCGTGTTCATCACGAACGGCGTGCGCGAGGAACACGACCACCACCGTGGGGCGAAGACGGAGGCGGCGTCGCGCTGACGCCGCTTCGCGCCTGGGGATTCAGGCCCCAGTCGCCACCGGCCGCTTCGGGTCGGCGCACCACTCGCTCCACGACCCCGGATAGAGCGCCGCGCCGGTCAGCCCGGCCACTTCCATCGCCAGCAGGTTGTGGCAGGCGGTCACGCCGGAGCCGCACTGCATCACCGTATCGGCCGGCGCCTTGCCGGCAAACACCTGGCCGAACTCCGCACGCAGCGTCTCCGCCGGCTTGAAATGGCCGTCCGCGGCGAGGTTGTCCTTGAAGAAGCGATTCACCGCACCGGGAATATGGCCGCCGACCGGGTCGAGCGTCTCGTTCTCGCCGCGGAAGCGGTCGGCGGCGCGGGCATCCACGACCAGCCGCGCGGGGCTGGCGAGGTTGGCCAGCAGCGCCTCGGCATCGACGGTCGGGACCAGCGACGCCTTGCGCGACAGGTCGCCGCCAGTGCCGTTATCAGTGTCCGTATCGGGCTCCGGGGTTGCCCCGCGCTCGAGCGGCAGCCCAGCCGCCACCCAGGCATTCTTCCCGCCATCGAGCACCGTCACGGCCCCATGGCCAATCCAGCGCATCAGCCACCAGAGCCGGGCCGCGAACATGCCGCCCTGGGCGTCATAGGCCACGACCAGCGAACCATCGTTCACGCCAAGCGCCCGTAGCCGCGCGGCGAACAACTCCGCATCGGGCAGCGGATGCCGGCCGTTGAAGCCGGTCTTGGGCCCGGACAGTTCGTTGTCGAGGTGGAGATAGTAGGCCCCCGGCAGGTGGCCCTGGTGATAGGCCTCGCGCCCGGCGGCCGGGTCGGCGAGATCGAACGAGCAGTCGAACAGCACGACGTCGTGGTTGCCCCGGCTAAGCAGTGCGTCCAGTTCCGTCGCGGTAATCAGTGGGTTCGGCATTGGCGATAAGCATCGGGTTGAGCAATGCCGTCAATGCTACACCGCGCGCCGGGTCAACGTCGGCTGGCGCGTCGGCGGAGCAGGCGCCGGACGAGAAGGGCGAGAGCCGTGGCGGCGGCCACGGGGAGGAAGGACAGGATCAGGTAGTAGTAGGTGGCGAGGGACTCGACATCGTCCATCTGTGGATCCGTTGTCAGCTGTCCGATGACATCAGCCACCCACTCCGGGTAGTCAGGGAAGAGGTCCGGGTAGTGGCTCCACGCCATGGCATACAAGAACGTGGCGAACACCAGCCAGATTGTTAGTAGCACGGCATTGGCGAGCCATTTCATTTGACCACCACTTTTCCATAGGCGCGGAAATCCGCGCCCGGGACAGTACTTTGTCTGGATCGTTTCAACAAGCTGTGGATGACGTGGAAGTCGGCTGCCCGGTGGACGGTGATGCATCCCTCACTGATGCCCCTCTCGCCCATGGGATGAAGCCTGAAGTTGCCACGCTTCACCTCGTTGCAGAAAGTCCAGTCGTCAATGCGGCCGTCTTCGGCATACAGGGCGAACCAGTTCTTTTTGTTGGCCACCAAGTCGCGCAGCCAGCCAAATCTGCCGCCTGTCTCGCGGTCTATGACGTAGTAGGTGCCGGGTGGAATTGGCCCGAGCTTTACCAGGCAACTGTTCGCCCGCTTGTTGATATAAGGTGTCTTTCCCGAGAAGGCTGGGAATGAAGCGCCGCCAACACTAAATGCGCTCATCGGCTGGTCGTTCAACACAAAACTGCACTGCTGCATGGCAAGGCTCCGTCGTCGCGTTCAGACGGGAGACTCTATCCATTCATCATCCGACGGATCTGACCCGCATCAAGGCGGGTCGGCCTTTCGGCGTTCTGCTACACCTCAGGATGCACTTCCGCCTCCGCCGACTTCACAGGCGTGGCCGGGGTCGGGTGCTTGTCGGTGTCGCGCGCGCGAGTGAGGGTGGTGGCGATGCCGCTGGCGATGATCAACACCATGCCGAGCCACGATATCCAGTTGAGCTTGTCGTCCCAGACCAGGATGCCCCAGAGGCTGGAGAACACGATGCCCGCGTACTGGAGGTTGGCCGTCAGCAGGGTGTTGCCGCGCTTGTAGGCGCGTGTCATCGAAGTCTGGCCCAGCGTGGCCAGGATGCCGATGGCGAGAAGCAGCCCGGCGCCGTGCCAGGTGTGGTGGCTGACGCCCGAGTAGAGCATCCAGACCAGCCCGCAGACCATGCCCACGGCCGAGAAATAGAAGACGATGCGGCCTTCGGGTTCGCCGAGCTGGCCGAGCTGGCGCACTTCCACATAGGCCAGCGCCGTGAACACGCCAGAGATCAGTCCGATGAGGCCGCCGGTCAGCTGGTCCTTGCCGACCGACGGCTGCAGCAGGCACAGCACGCCGGCGAACGACAGCAGGATCGCGCCGATCAGCTTGCGGTCCGCGCCGCCCGCCGTGCCGGCCAGCGCCGCGCTGGCGCCCAGGATCAGCGCGATCCAGACCGGCGACATGTAGTTCAGCGTCATGGCCGTGGCCAGCGGCAGCAACGTGATCGAGGTGAACCAGAGCAGCAGGGCGGTCACGCCGAACAGGCTGCGCTTGATGTGCGTGGCCATGTGCGGCGTGCGCACGGAGATGCCTTGCGAGCGCAGCATGATCCACATGATCGTCACGCCGATGATGCTGCGATAGAAGACGATTTCGCCCGTGGTGTAGAACTCGGATGCCAGCTTGACGCCCACCCCCATCAAGGAAAAGGCGAAGGCGGCGAACAGCATCCAGAGCGATTGCATGGCGGGGGCGAGAGAGGTGGAACGAAGGCTGTCCGGGCTTCGTGACGGCCGGTGCAGCGCGGGAAAACCCCGATTCTAACAGTGGCCAGATGGCCACTCCAACGCAAAACGGACCGTTTTCACGGTCCGTTTCGGGCTGGCTACAGGGGTGGGGCGATTAGCGGGCGATAAACGCCCACTGCCGACCACTGACACCCTAGCCGGTGTACTGCATGGCCCCCCGATACCACTCGTGGAAGTGCTGCATGCCGTCTTCCATCGGCGACTGGTACGGACCGGTCTCGCTGACGCCGCGCTTCATCAGCGCCTGGCGGCCGGCATCCATGCGCTCGGCGATCTCGTCGTCCTCGATGCACGTCTCCATATAGGCGGCGCGCTCGGCCTCGACGAACTCGCGCTCGAACAGCGCGATTTCCTCGGGGTAGTAGAACTCCACCACGTTGCGGGTCTTGCGCGGACCCACCGGATGCAGCGTCGAGATGACCAGCACGTTCGGGTACCACTCCACCATCACGTTGGGGTAGTAGGTCAGCCAGATCGCGCCGTGCTTGGGCAGTTTGCCGTTGTTGAAGCGCAACACCGCGTCGTGCCACTTCTGGTACGTCGGGCTACCCGGCCGCTTCAGGCCCTGGTGCAGGCCCACGGTCTGCACGCTATGCCATTCGCCGAACTCCCAGGTCAGGTCGTCGCACGAGACAAAGCTGCCCAGTCCCGGGTGGAACGGCACGACGTGGTAGTCCTCCAGATAGACCTCGATGAAGGTCTTCCAGTTGTAGTCGCACTCGTGCACTTCCACGTGGTCGAGCATGTAGCCGTCGAAGTTCAGGTCCTCGGCCACGCCCATGCGCGCGAGGTCCGCGCGCACGTCGCGGGCGCCCTCGAACAGCAGGCCGTTCCAGTTCTGGAGCGGCGACCGGTTCAGGTGGACGCACGGCTGCTGCGCGAAATGCGGCGCGCCGAGCAGGTCACCCTTGAGGTCGTAGGTCCAGCGATGGAGCGGGCAGACGATGTTCTTGGCGTTGCCGCGGCCGTTCAGCATGATGGCCTGGCGGTGGCGGCAGACATTCGACAGCAGCTCGATACCTTCCGGATTGCGGACCAGCATGCGGCCCTCGTCCTCGGCGGCGAGCGTGTGGAAATCGCCCGTCTCCGGGACCATCAGCGTATGGCCGACGTATCCCGGGCCCTTCTTGAACAGCAGTTCCAGTTCTTGTTGATGCAGCGCCTCGTCAAAGTAGACATCCACGGGCAACTGCGAATCAGCCGGCGCCAGCTTGAGCGCGGTGCTGAGATTGGACATTATCCCCACTCCCTAGTAACAGGCGAAAGCAGTGAACAACCCAACCATCGAAATATGAGAAATCGATTTGGGAAACCCTGTCAGACGAGCCGGGCGCGGTCCGGTTCCCCGGCGGGACTGGCCGAAACTGAGTTCGGTGCAGGCGGGCACAGGGCGGGAGCGGCGTTACCACAAAGACACGCAAAAGCTGGCAACGGGCGGCCCTTGGCACGGCGCCGCCGATCTCGCTGACGAGGGCGGAATTGTACCCGAGCCAAAAAGTTAAGGGTCTGATTATTTTGCCTTTTTAGCGAAAAAGTCGACCCGGGTCGTCATGGAGGTGCCCTTTGGATCGCATTCGGAATGACGACCATAGCGCACAAGTCACTTCCATGAAACGGGGTGATCGATAGATAACATTTCGTGCGTGTACGCCACGTTGACGATACGTATCTGCGGCCAAGTCCGGGATTGGCGTAAAATCCCTAATTCCCCTGAACAAGGCCCGACATGCCAAAACCCACGACCACACCGGTCCAGCCTGACGACGCGCCCGCAGCCGGCGCGCAGCCAGCCTCTTACGAGGCCGCCATGGCGGAGCTGGAAACCCTAGTGGCCAGCATGGAAAGCGGCGAACTGCCCCTCGAGGCCTCTTTCACCGCGTACCGTCGCGGTGCCGAACTGGTGCGCTACTGCCAGCAGAGCCTGGAGCGGGTGGCGCAGCAGGTCAAAGTACTGGAAGGCGACGCGCTGAAGCCGCTGGCTGGCGAGTCCCGTCCCGATAACAACAGCAACGGCACAGATTTCGAATGAGCGATTTCGCTACCTGGATGCGGGCGCAGGGCGCCCGGACCGAGGCCGCCCTGGACTCGGCACTGCCGTCCACGGACACAATTCCACACACCTTGCACGAGGCCATGCGCTATGCTGTCCTCGGCGGTGGCAAGCGGGTACGCCCGCTGCTGGTACACGCGGCCGGTGAAGTGGCCGGTGCCACGCCCGAGGCATGTGACGCGGCGGCCTGCGCGGTGGAGATGATCCACGCTTACTCGCTGGTCCACGACGACATGCCCTGCATGGACGATGACGACCTGCGGCGCGGGCGCCCCACAGTGCACAAGGCCTATGACGAGGCCACCGCGCTGCTCGTGGGTGACGCATTGCAGACCCAGGCGTTCATCCTGCTGGCCCGCACCCCGGCGCTGGCGCCCGAAGCGCGCCTGAAGCTGGTGGACGAGCTGGCCGTGGCCTCGGGCTCGGTCGGCATGGCCGGCGGGCAGGCCATCGACCTGCAGAACGTGGGCCTGGCGATGTCGCGCGACGCGCTGGAAGCCATGCACCGGATGAAGACCGGCGCCCTGCTGCGCGCGAGTGTGCGCATGGGAGCGTTGTGCGGAAGTATCGATCCCGCCGGCCTGGCCGCGCTGGACCGCTACGCGGCTGCCGTGGGATTGGCGTTCCAGGTGGTTGACGATATTCTGGACGTCACGGCCGATACGGCAACCCTCGGCAAGACCGCCGGCAAGGACGCCGCCAATGACAAGCCGACCTATGTGTCGCTGATGGGCCTCGATGCCGCGCGCGCGCTGGCTGCCCAGTTGCGCACCGATGCCCACGAGGCATTGGCGGGATTCGGCACCCGGGCAGGCCGGCTGGCCGAACTGGCCGACCTGATCGTGCTGCGCTCCAATTGAACTGACAAGCCGGACATAGAGAATCCGGCGGCCGAACGGACATCATGACCTACACGCTGCTCAACAAAATCGACGAACCCGCAGACCTGCGCAAGCTGGATCGACGCCAGCTCGACACGCTGGCTGACGAACTGCGCGCCTATGTGCTGGAATCGGTCTCCCAGACCGGCGGGCACCTGTCGTCCAACCTCGGCACGGTGGAGCTGACCATTGCGCTCCACTATGTGTTCGATACCCCGTCCGACCGCGTGGTCTGGGACGTGGGCCATCAGAGCTACCCCCACAAGATCCTGACCGGCCGCCGCGACCGCATGTCCACGCTGCGCCAGTACGGTGGCATCTCGGGCTTCCCGCGCCGCGCGGAGAGCGAGTTCGACACCTTTGGCACCGCCCACTCGTCCACCTCGATCTCGGCCGCGCTGGGCATGGCCCTGGGCGCCCGCACCAAGGGCGAGAAGCGCGTCGGCATCGCCGTGATCGGCGACGGCGCGATGACCGCCGGCATGGCCTTCGAAGCGATGAACAACGCCGGCGTCTACAAGGACCTGCCGCTGCTGGTGGTGCTGAACGACAACGACATGTCGATCTCGCCGCCGGTGGGCATGCTGAACCGCCACCTCGCGCGCCTGCTCTCCGGCCAGTTCTACGCGGCCACCAAGAAGGGCATCGAGCGCGTGCTGTCGGTGGCCCCGCCGGTGCTGGAATTCGCAAAACGGCTGGAAGAACATGCCAAGGGCATGGTCGTGCCGGCCACGCTGTTCGAGGAATTCGGCTTCGACTACATCGGCCCAATCGATGGTCACGACCTGAACTCGCTGGTGCCGACGCTGCAGAACATTCGCCAGCGCGCGCTGGAAGGCCACGGCCCGCAGTTCCTGCACGTGGTGACCAAGAAGGGCCAGGGCTACAAGCTGGCCGAGGCCGACCCGATCCTGTATCACGGCCCCGGCAAGTTCAATCCGGCCGAGGGCATCCGCCCGTCTGCCAAGCCGTCGCGCAAGACCTACACGCAGGTTTTCGGCGAATGGCTGTGCGACATGGCCGCCGCCGACAAGCGTGTGATCGGCGTGACGCCGGCCATGCGCGAGGGCTCGGGCATGGTCGAGTTCGAGAAGCGCTTCCCGGACCGCTACTACGACGTGGGCATCGCCGAGCAGCACGCGGTGACCTTTGCCGGTGGCCTGGCCTGCGAGGGACTGAAGCCGGTCGTGGCGATCTACTCGACCTTCCTGCAACGCGGCTATGACCAGCTGATCCACGACGTGGCGCTGCAGAACCTGCCCGTGGTGTTCGCGCTGGACCGCGCCGGCCTGGTGGGCGCCGATGGCGCCACGCACGCCGGTGCCTACGACATCGCCTACCTGCGCTGCATCCCCAACATGATGGTGATGACGCCGGCCGATGAGAACGAGTGCCGCCAGTTGCTGACCACGGCGTTCCAGCAGGATTGCCCGACCGCCGTGCGCTATCCGCGCGGCGCCGGCGCCGGCGTGGCTACCGAGGCCGCGCTGACCGCGCTGCCGGTAGGCAAGGGCGAGATGCGCCGCGAGGGCCATGCCCGCGCGGGCCAGCGCGTGGCGTTCCTGGCGTTCGGCTCGATGCTGCACCCGGCACTGGGCGCGGCCGAGGCACTGGACGCCTCCGTGGCCAACATGCGCTTCGTCAAGCCGCTGGACGTGGAGCTGGTGAAGTCGCTGGCCGCGAACCACGACTACCTCGTGACTGTGGAGGAGGGGAGCACGATGGGCGGCGCTGGCAGCGCGGTCCTGGAGGCGCTGGCCGAGGCTGGCATCGACATTCCGGTGCTGGTGCTGGGCCTGCCCGACAAGTTCATCGATCATGGCGATCCGGCGTTCCTGCTGTCGCAGTGCGGCCTCGACGCCGCCGGCATCGAGCGTTCGGTGCGCGAGCGTTTCGCCATCGCCGAGGCGCCCGTCAAGGTCGCCACGCCGCGCGTGGCCTGATCCGCACGGCAGTTCCAGGCAGTAAAAGCCGGCGCGGCCCATCCCGCGCCGGCTTCTTTTTTCACACTCGTTGCGCGGGGGATGACCGCCGCGACCGTAAAGGAAACCGTAGATGAACGACATCAATCCCGCCTTCGTCATGCCCGACGTGCAGTCGAGCGTGGACACCCGCCAGATCGTGATCCAGCGCGTGGGCGTCAAGGGCGTGCGCTATCCGCTCTCGCTGAAGACCCCGGCCGGCGTAGTGGCCACCGTGGGCACCTTCGATCTCGATGTACGCCTGCCGGCGGACCAGAAGGGCACGCATATGTCGCGCTTCGTGGCGCTGCTGGAGGACCACCGCGCCCCGCTCGACCTGGCCGCGTTCCGCACGCTGCTGGACGACATGCTGGTGCGCCTGGAAGCCGACGCCGGCCGCATCGAGGTCACGTTCCCGTATTTCATCTCGAAGACCGCGCCCGTGTCCGGCGTGGAATCGCTGATGGACTACGCGGTCACGCTGACGGGTGAGGTCCGCGACGGCCAATCGCGCCTGTGGTTGACCGCGCTGGTGCCGGTGACCAGCCTGTGCCCGTGCTCGAAGAAGATCTCGCAGTACGGCGCGCACAACCAGCGCTCGCATATCACGATGCGCGTGGAACTGGTCGGCGACCTGCCCGTGGAAGCGCTGGTGCGCATGGCCGAGGAAGAGGCGTCGTGCGAACTGTGGGGTCTGCTCAAGCGCCCGGACGAGAAGTTCGTGACCGAGCGCGCCTACGAGAACCCGAAGTTCGTCGAAGACCTCGTGCGAGACATCGCGATGCGGCTCAACGCCGATGCGCGGATCGTCGCGTACACGCTGGAAGCGGAGAATTTCGAGTCCATCCACAATCACAGCGCCTACGCCGTGATCGAGCACGACAAGCGGCAGCCCGCCTGAGCGCGTCGTCGCCAAGAAAAAAGCCACCCTCGGGTGGCTTTTTTACTCGTTGCACGGCGGATCAGAGGAGGTTCACCGCCGGCGTGCCTGCCAGCACCTCCGCCACCTTCGTGCTGGCCGTAGCCGGCTGCCGATCGGACCTGGAGGATTCCCTCGACCTTAGGCCTCAGGCGGGCAGGCGGATGTCGGCCAGATCCCAGCGCGGCGTGACGCCGTAGTCGTAGCCGTGACGGGCCACCTGCGGCGCCGCCTGGAGCCGCATGGCGCCGGCAAACGCGATCATCGCACCGTTATCGGTGCAGAAGGCGAGGTCGGGGTAGTAGACGTCCACCTTGCGGCGGCGGCCCATCTCGTTCAGGCGCTCGCGCAGTTGCTGGTTGGCGCCCACGCCGCCGGCCACCACCAGGCGCTTGTGCCCGGTCTGCTTGAGCGCGGCGAACGACTTGGCCGAAAGCACGTCGACAATGGCATCGACAAAGGCGCGCGCGAGGTTGGCACGATCCTGCTCGCACGGATTCGAAAGCTTGCGGGTTTGTGTCAATACGGCGGTCTTGAGCCCCGCGAACGAGAAATCGAGATTGCCCGAATGGAGCATCGGCCGGGGCAGGTCGAACGCGCCCGGCGAGCCGAACGCGGCCATCCGCGACACTTCCGGGCCACCCGGATAGCCGAGGCCGAGCAGCTTGGCGGTCTTGTCAAAGGCTTCGCCGGCGGCATCGTCGAGGGTCTCGCCCAGCAGCGTGTAGTCGCCCACGCCCTTGACCTCCATCAACTGCGTATGGCCGCCCGAGACCAGCAGCGCGATGAACGGGAAGGGCGGCGGCGCGTCGGTCAGCAGCGGCGAGAGCAGGTGGCCTTCCAGATGATGGACGCCCACCATGGGCACGTTCAGCGCGAATCCGAGTGCGTTGGCGACGGAAGCCCCCACCAGCAGCGCGCCGGCGAGCCCCGGCCCCTGGGTGTAGGCGATGGCGTCGATGTCCTGGCGCGTGCGGCCCGCGTCGTCCAGCACCTGGCGCAGCAGGGGCAGCACGCGGCGGATATGGTCGCGCGAGGCCAGTTCGGGCACCACGCCGCCGTATTCGCGGTGCATGGCGATCTGCGAATGCAGCGCGTGCGCGAGCAGGCCGGCCTCGGTGTCATAGAGGGCCAGCCCGGTTTCATCGCAGGAGGATTCGATACCGAGGACGAGCATGGAAAACAGGAACGGCCAGTGCGATAAACGCTGAATTGGCGTCGATCGTGCCGGCAAGTGCGCATAAATAGGGAAGGACAGCAGGGTAGCACAGCGGCAGGCGGTGCGCCGGCGCGGCTTTTCGCTACAATCCACGCTTCTTGAAAGGCAGGTATGACAACAGGGGCGATGAAGGGCAAGGCCGAGCGGTTCGACGTGGCAGTGCTGGGCGCGGGTGCGGCCGGCATGATGTGTGCCGCCGTGGCCGGGCAGCGCGGGGCGCGTGTGGTGCTGATCGACCACGCGACGCGGCTCGCTGAGAAAATTCGCATCTCGGGCGGTGGCCGCTGCAATTTCACCAATCTCCAGGCCGGCCCGGCCAATTACCTGTCATCGAACCCGCATTTCTGCCGGTCGGCGCTGGCGCGCTACACCCCGCAGGACTTCCTGGCGCTGATGCGCCGGTATGACATCGGCTGGCATGAGAAACATCGCGGCCAGCTGTTCTGTAATAACAGCGCCGAGGACGTGATCCAGATGCTGCGCGCCGAATGTGACGCGGGCAGCGTGCACTGGCGCACCGGCTGCACCATCGATGAGATTCGCCGCGAAGGCGATGACTATCTGCTGCTGACCACGCAGGGCACGGTCCGCGCCGGTGCGGTGGTCGTGGCGACGGGTGGTTTGTCGATCCCGAAGATCGGCGCCACCGATTTTGGCTATCGCATCGCCCGCCAGTTCGGGCTCAAGATGATCGATACGCGGCCCGCCCTGGTGCCGCTTACGTTCGATGGTCAGGCGTGGCAGCCCTTCGTGCCGCTTGCGGGAGTGTCGATGGAAGTCGATATCAGCACCGGCAGCGGCAAGGCGGCCGGCGCGTTCAAGGAAGATCTGCTGTGGACGCACCGCGGGCTGTCCGGCCCGGCCGTGCTGCAGATTTCCAGCTTCTGGCGCCCCGGCACGCCGATCGAGATCGATCTGTTCGATGGCGAGGATGCCGCCGACTGGCTGATCGGACATAAAAAGGGCAGCCGCAAGCATCTGGCGAACCTGCTCGGCGAACGCCTGCCGTCGCGGCTGGCCGACGCATGGTGCGCGGCGGCCGGCCTGCCGGGCGCCCAGCCGGTGGCGGACCTGCCGGACAAGGCGCTGCGCCAGCTTGGCGACGCGCTGAACCGCTGGCAACTGGTGCCCTCGGGCACCGAGGGCTACAAGAAGGCCGAAGTGACGATCGGCGGCGTGGACACGCGCGGGCTGTCCTCCGCCACGATGATGGCGCGCGAGGTGGACGGGCTCTACTTCATCGGCGAGGTGGTCGACGTGACCGGCTGGCTGGGCGGCTACAACTTCCAGTGGGCCTGGGCATCGGCCGTCGCGGCCGGCGAAGCAGTTGCTGAAGCATCACGTGGCGCGAGCGCTGTGGCGTAGCCGGCACGGTCCGTCCAGGCGGGGCCGATGCGCGTGCAGCGTCACAGGCCTTGCGCTACAATCGGCGCTCCCATCACGCTGGCAAGGGCTGGCAGCCGGCAGTCTCTTCTTTCCTTTTTGGCCAAATGACGACGATTCGCCTCAAAGAAAATGAACCGTTCGAAGTCGCGATGCGCCGCTTCAAGCGCACCATCGAGAAGAACGGGCTGATTACCGAACTGCGCGCGCGAGAGTTTTACGAGAAGCCGACCGCCGAGCGCAAGCGTAAGCGGGACGCCGCGGTGAAGCGCCATTACAAGCGCATCCGCAGCCAGACGCTGCCCAAGAAGCTCTACTGATCGCGCCTTGCGTCAGCTCCGAACCCGCTGCGGGCATGGCTCCGGCGGGTTTTTGCGTTAAGGTCCAATTATCGGTCCGGGCGACGCCGCGCTGGCGCGCGCCTGGTTGCTGTCCATCCATTCTTTCGGAAATCTGCCATGTCCCTCAAAGCCCGCATCAACGACGACATGAAGGCCGCCATGCGCGCCCGTGAATCCGAGCGGCTCGGCACCATCCGCCTGCTCATGGCCGCTATCAAGCAGCGCGAGGTAGATGATCGTGTGGAGCTGGATGACGCCGGCATCACCGCCGTCGTGGACAAGATGCTCAAGCAGCGCAAGGACTCCATCTCGCAGTTCGAGCAGGCCGGCCGTACCGACCTCGCTGACAAGGAGAAGGCCGAGGTGGAAGTGCTGACCGCCTATATGCCGGCCCAGCTGTCCGAGGCCGAAGTGGCTGCCGAAGTCCAGAAGGCCGTGACCGAGTCCGGCGCGGCCGGTCCGCAGGACATGGGCAAGGTCATGGGCTTGGTCAAGGCGCGCCTGGCAGGCCGCGCCGACATGACGGCCGTCTCGGCGCTGGTCAAGGCGGCGCTGACGGGCAAGTGATCGACTGGCAATCGGCAAATTCTGGATGTTGGCGTGGCGTTCCGTCAGGTTGACGGGGCTTGGCGATGAAAGCCCGGTTTTTCGGGCGCCACGTTGCATCTGCACTACAATGATTCGATAGCCACCGGGCGACGTTCCGGTCACGCATTCACAGAAAAGCGGTCGCCAACGCGGCAGGCCGCCCTCCATCAGGACGGTCAGTCGGGTGATTCCGCAATCCTTTATTCAGGACCTGCTCAACCGTGTCGACATTGTCGATGTGGTGGGCAAGTATGTGCAGCTGAAGAAGGGCGGCGCCAATTTCATGGGCCTCTGCCCGTTCCATAACGAGAAATCCCCGTCGTTCACGGTGTCGCCGACGAAGCAGTTCTATCACTGCTTTGGCTGCGGCGCACATGGCTCGGCCATCGGCTTCCTGATGGAGTATTCGGGCCAGTCCTATCCCGATGCGGTGCGCGAGCTGGCGCAGTCCGTGGGGGTGACGGTGCCCGAGGAGCGCGACCGCCTGCCGCCTGCCCAGCGTGCCGAGCAGCAGGCCAAGACCGTGGCGTTGTCCGAAGCCATGACGCGCGCCACCGAGTTCTATCGCAAGCAACTGCGCGGGGCGCCGCAGGCCATCCAGTACCTCAAGGGGCGGGGCCTGACCGGCGAGATCGCGGCGAATTTTGGCCTGGGCTACGCGCCGGACGACTGGCAGGGCCTGGAAGCCGTCTTCGGCAGCTACCGGGACGACAATGTGGCTGCCCCGTTGGTCGAGGGCGGGTTGCTGATCGAGTCGAGCGAGAAGCGCGATGCCGACGGCAAGCCGCGCCGCTATGACCGCTTCCGCGACCGCATCATGTTCCCCATCCGCAACACCAAGGGGAATGTGATCGGCTTTGGGGGCCGGGTGATGGGTCAGGGTGAGCCAAAATACCTGAACTCCCCGGAAACGCCGCTCTTCAGCAAGGGAACGGAGCTGTACGGCTTGTTCGAGGCCCGGCACGCCATCCGCGAAAATGGCTACGTGTTGGTGGTGGAAGGCTATATGGATGTGGTGGCGTTGGCCCAGTTGGGCTTCGCCAATGCCGTGGCCACGCTTGGCACCGCGTGCACGACCGTGCACGTGCAGAAGCTGTTGCGCCAGACTGACGCAGTGGTGTTCTCGTTCGATGGCGACTCTGCGGGCCGGCGCGCGGCGAGGCGGGCGTTGGAAGCGTGTTTGCCGCACGTTGCCGACAACAAGACGATCCGTTTCCTGTTTTTACCGTCAGAACACGATCCTGACAGCTATGTACGGGAAGAGGGCACCGATGCCTTCGCCCGGCAAGTGCAGACCGCGATGCCGCTGTCGCGCTTCCTGCTCCAGGTGGTCACCGAGGAACAGGACCTGCGCCAGCCCGAGGGCCGCGCCCGTGCCCAGTACGAGGCCAAGCCGCTGCTCCAGTCGATGCCGGCCGGCGGATTGCGCCTACAGATCGTGCGCGAACTTGCCGATGCTACCGGTACGACACCTGCCGAGATCGAGGCCGTGTGCGGATTGGGCAGCGATTCGTCGCGGGTGGGGCGTTTCGCCCAGCCCAGGCCGCGCGCGCGCCGTCAGGCGCCGACCGGGCTGGAGCAGCGCGTGATTCAGTTGCTGATGAGCTATCCATCACTCGCTGGGCGTCTCGATGCCGATACGCGGGCGCTGCTGCTAGACAGTACAAGGCCGGAGGCCGAAGTACTCGCTCACTTGGTGGATGCCTGTGATGGCCTCCAGGGGGCGGTGAACTTCGCGGCATTCAGCGAGCATCTGGCGCAAACGCCCTATGCCGAGGTCTACGCGGGAGCCCGGACGGCGGTGCTCAAGGAAGAAATCGAGGAAGAGCCGGCGACGATGGAATTCGACGGCGCCATCCACAAATTATTGGCAGAACCCCTGCAACGCGAGTTGGAAGCGCTCCAAAAGGCAGTTTCGGCCGGTGGGGCCAGCGACGCGGAAAAAACCCGCATGGTCTGGCTGGTGGCCGAGGTGCAGCGGCGCCGCCAGCTTGGCTTGCGGCCCGCCACGGCCGATGGAGCCTGAGCTGGCAGGGTGTTGAACAGGATGCAGTGGAAAGGTGAAATGGGGGCTTGAGTGCACAACGGTAGGTGTCCAGACGGGGATATCTGGCGCTTGTCCGGTGCTTAAGCCTTGATTTTTCAGGTGAAAACCTTACCTGAGTGGAAGCCGGGTGTTGGTGACGTGCTACAATGCCCGGTTTGGATTGCGAAATCTCTCTCCAGTACTGGCGAAAGTGAGCGTGCCAATGGCAAAGGCCAAAGCAACCGAAAGGGTAGCCGATAAGGCGCCCTCCAAAGCTCCCCAATCAGGGAGCGGCAAGGCGTCCGTGAATACAACGGCGGCGAAGACTTCGACCGCGACAGTCAGGACGACAACAGCCCGGTCTGCGCCAGCAAAGCCCGCGCACGGTGCAACTGCACCGGCAGGGACCACTTCCGCCAGGAATCGCATATCCGAAAAGACAAAGCCCTCGACTTCGGCACGCGAGAGCGGCGAGAGCGGCGATAGCGCCAATACGAGCGGCATGCATGCCGCTTCTGCACCCGTGAAAGGCAAGAGTATCACCGTGGCGAAACAGCAGAATACCGAAGTCGAGAGCAAGCGTGCGGCAACGACGGCCAGCACCCGGAACGGAGCCGCCAAGACTGGCGCTGCCGCCGTGGCGCCAAAGGCCCGTGCCGCGACTCCCGCACCCGTTGCATCCGAGCCTCCCGCTGCCCCGGCCGTCAAGCCGGAGCCCAAGAAGCGTGGCCGCAAGCCCAAGGCCGAGATGCAGCAAGACGACAGCACCCCTGAAGACGTGACTGAAGAGTTTTACGAAAACGACGCGCCAGCGGCCGCCGCACCCGCCGCCACCGCTGCGCCCAAGACCGAGAAGCAGAAGGCCAAGGACCGCAAGGCCAAGGAAAAGGCGCTGCTCAAGGAGTTCGCCTCGACCCAGCAGGGCACCGAGGAGGAACTCGAGGTCCGCCGCCAGAAGCTCAAGGCGCTGATCAAGCTCGGTAAGTCGCGCGGCTACCTGACCTACGCGGAAATCAACGATCACCTGCCGGACGACATGGTCGATTCGGAAACGATCGACACGCTGGTCGCCACGCTGAACGACATCGGCATCGCCGTCTACGAGCAGGCGCCGGACGCCGAAACGCTGCTGCTCAACGACAACGCGCCGTCCGCCACGAGCGAGGAAGAGGCTGAGGAAGAGGCGGAAGCCGCACTTTCGACCGTCGATTCCGAATTCGGCCGCACCACCGACCCGGTCCGCATGTACATGCGCGAAATGGGCACGGTGGAGCTGCTGACGCGCGAGGGCGAAATCGAGATCGCCAAGCGGATCGAAGCGGGCCTGAAGGACATGGTCATGGCCATCTCGGCCTGCCCGGTCACGATTTCCGAGATCCTGGCGCACGCCGAGCGCGTGGCGAACGACGAGATCAAGATCGACGAGTTCGTCGATGGCCTGATCGACCCGAACGCCGACGACGTGGCGGTAGCAGCCCCGGCTGCGGCCGCAGCGGCAGCCGAGGAGGAAGATGTCGAGTCCGACGAGGAAAGCGACGGCGACGAGGAAGACGAGGACGACAGCGCTGCTGGCGGCGCGGCTTCCGCACGTCAACTGGAAGAACTGAAGCAGAACGCGCTGGAGAAATTCCGCGTGATCGCCGAGCAGTTCGACAAGATGCGCCGTGCCTTCGAGAAGGAAGGCTACAAGTCCAAACCGTACGTGAAGGCGCAGGAAGCGATCCAGGCCGAACTGATGGGCATCCGCTTCACCGCGCGTAACGTGGAGCGCCTGTGCGACACGCTGCGTGGCCAGGTGGATGAGGTGCGCAAGCTCGAACGCGCGATCCTGAACATCGTCGTGGACAAGTGCGGCATGCCGCGCTCGGACTTCGTCGCCCGCTTCCCGGGCAACGAGACGAACCTGGACTGGATCGAGACCGTGGTGGCCGACCACAAGGGCTACAGCACGATCGTCGAGCGTAACGTGCCGGCCGTGCACGAACTGCAGCAGAAGCTGATCGACCTGCAGGCGCGCGTGGTGCTGCCGCTGAAGGAGCTGAAGGACGTCAACCGCAAGATGTCCGAGGGCGAGAAGCGCGCCCGCGAGGCCAAGCGCGAGATGACCGAGGCCAACCTGCGTCTGGTGATCTCGATCGCCAAGAAGTACACGAACCGTGGCCTGCAGTTCCTGGATCTGATCCAGGAAGGCAACATCGGCCTGATGAAGGCGGTGGACAAGTTCGAATACCGTCGCGGCTACAAGTTCTCCACGTACGCCACGTGGTGGATCCGCCAGGCCATTACGCGTTCGATCGCGGATCAGGCACGCACGATCCGGATTCCGGTGCACATGATCGAAACGATCAACAAGATGAACCGGATTTCGCGTCAGATCCTGCAGGAAACGGGCAACGAGCCCGATCCGGCAACGCTGGCCGAAAAGATGGAGATGCCGGAGGACAAGATCCGCAAGATCATGAAGATCGCGAAGGAGCCGATCTCCATGGAAACGCCGATCGGTGACGACGACGACTCGCATCTGGGCGACTTCATCGAAGACACGAACACGCTGGCGCCGGCCGAGGCCGCGCTGCATGGTTCGATGCGCGACGTGGTGAAGGACGTGCTGGACAGCCTGACGCCGCGCGAGGCCAAGGTGCTGCGGATGCGTTTCGGCATCGAAATGAGCACGGACCACACGCTGGAAGAAGTGGGCAAGCAGTTCGACGTGACGCGTGAACGGATTCGCCAGATCGAGGCCAAGGCACTGCGCAAGCTGCGCCACCCGAGCCGCTCCGACAAGCTGAAGAGCTTCCTGGAAGGCAACTAAGCCCTCCAAGGGCCTCTAGCTCATGCCTGGTTAGAGCAGCGGACTCATAATCCGTTGGTGCCGTGTTCGACTCACGGGAGGCCCACCAACTTACGTGGTAGTAAAAAAGGGGTTACGGTTGATGCCGTAACCCCTTTTTTATTGCGGATGCAGCGCGCTATGTGTTCGAGGGCACCGGCGTCTCGTCAAATGTTGGCCCGCTGCGGAGCGTATCCAGCGTCCATTTTTTGCCGATTTTCAGCTTTTGCCAGGTTTCCTTCGGCTTTTGGGATTCCCCATCGCTGCGGATTGCGCGCTGCATGCCTGTCAGCAGATTCGTGCTAACGATGTCTTCCGCCCCCGAGGCGCGGTGGCGGTGATAGTACTCATAGCCGATCAGGCGCATGGCCGCGTCTTCGTAGCGGAACTTGTATTGGGTGGTGCTCATGCTCCAGCTGCCCGCACTCATCCACATCCTGAACTGGACATTGAGCAGGCCGCGCTGAATATCGATGCTGTCGAACGGATCGTCCGCCATTGGATTATCGTGGACGGGAATGAAGTTGTTGTTCTGCGTGAGTTTTCGGAAACCGCCAGCGGGGTTCGCCAAGGCGATGACCAGCATGCGCGGATTTTGGTCTACCTCTGGCTCGCCCAGTCCCTCGTTCTTCCATTGGTAAGCCTTGTCGGTACCTTGGAGGACGATGGCCAAATCAGGCTTCCCGTCGTGATTGAGGTCACCTTCGGCAGTGCCGAGCACCTTCCATCCGTTCGGTACAAAATCGGCCGCCGTTTTCCCGCCCGGCACAACCGACGGATAAACATACGGCGGAAACTCCTGCTCCCCGCAGCCAAAACTCACGGCTGGCGCTATGGCGGCGGCAATCAGGAGAAGCGTCTTCACATTGCTAAACGGCCTGGAAAGTGTCATCGCGCTCTGGGTGTGAATGGAAAGAACGCGGACGCTATCACGCCGCAAATGCGGCGCCTATCGCACAACTACGAAAGCGCGCCGCCGAGCCGCCAAACCACCCTTAACCCGCCACGGCCGGCAGCCGGAACGATGCCACCGTCGTGCGCAGCACCCCGGCCTGTTCCTCCAGCGCCTGCGCCGCCGAGGCGGCTTCTTCCACCAGTGCGGCGTTTTGCTGCGTGACCTGGTCCATCTGGGTCACGGCCAGACTGACTTGCTCGATGCCGGCGCTCTGTTCGGTCGATGCCGCGCTGATCTCGCCCATGATGTCCGTCACGCGGCGCACGGCCTGGACCACGTCGCTCATCGTCGCGCCGGCCTGGTCGACCTGGCGTGTGCCGGCTTCGACCTCGCTCACCGTTTCATTAATCAGCTGCACGATTTCCTTGGCGGCGGTAGCCGAGCGCTGCGCCAGCGCGCGCACCTCGCCCGCCACGACGGCGAAGCCGCGGCCCTGTTCACCGGCGCGCGCCGCTTCCACGGCGGCGTTGAGCGCCAGGATGTTGGTCTGGAAGGCGATGCCTTCGATCACTCCCGTAATATCGCCAATTTTGCGCGAGGCGAGCTGGATATCGCGCATGGTGTCCACCACCCGGCGCACGTCCTCGCCGCCGCGCGAGGCGGTGTCGGACGCCTGCGTGGCCAGCGCATTGGCCTGTCGCGCGTTGTCCGCGTTCTGCTTCACGATGGACGTCAGTTCTTCCATGCTGGCGGCAGTCTGCTCGAGCGCGCTCGCCTGTTCCTCGGTCCGTTGCGAGAGGTCGAGGTTGCCGGCGGCAATCTGCTGCGTGGCGCTGGCGATGGCATCGCTGCCGCCACGCATGGTCTGGATGGCGCTTACCAGGCCGCGCTGCATCTCCTGCAGGCCGCGCGTCAGGGCGCCCATCTCGTCCTCGCTGGTTACGCGGATGGTCTGGGTCAGGTTGCCCCGAGAAATTTCGCTGAAGTTCTCAAGCATGCGGCCCAGCGGCGCCGAGATCGCGCGTTGCAGGCCGACCGCACAACCCAGTGCGGCGATGATGCCCAGGCCGATGGCACCGGCCACCATCCATTGGAAGCGCTGCGCGCGGGCCGTGGCGTGCTCGTACATCGCCTTGGCCTGGTCGCTCTGGTTGCGCTCGAGGGCGTCCACGGCGGCGGTCAGTGCGACGAACAGCGGCGGAATCGTCACCATCACCGCCTTGTCGGCGCCGGCGGCGTCGTTGGCGCGCAGCGCGGCGATCAGGGGCTCCACGCCATCGCGCAGGAAGGTCGCCCGCTTGCCTTCCACCTCGGCGGTCAGGCGCTTTTCCTCTTCCGTTTTCGGAAGTGCCTGATATTTGCTCCACGCGGCCTCGGACTTCTGCCGATAGGTCAGCGCCTTCTCGATGGTGACCGGCACGTCGGCGGCATCCGGGTGGAACACGGCGCGATCCAGTGTGGTGCGGATCACGGCGGCGTTGAGCTGGGACTTGGCCACCAGCGCCGTGGAGGCCAGCTGGTTGGTGTAGATCTCGTGGATATCGGCGCGGGAATCGCGCATGCCCACCGCGCCGATGATGCCGATGACTGTGAGCAGGGTCCCAAGCAGGGCAAGCGCGGCGTTGAGACGTAGGCGGATGGAGAGCTTGTTGAACATGGCACGGCCAGGTTGATGACGATGACGCCTTTAACGGTCGCCAACCTGATCCGCTGAAGCCCCGATTGACAATGTCGACAAAGGTCGACAGGAATTCAGCAGCGCCCCACAAAACCGTTGGCATCCGTACGTGCCCAACGCATCATATGGGGATCGGAATTTCCCTATGACTGTCCTTCCACGGAGCGCAGAAACATGAGACTGATCGGTATGCTCGATTCCCCGTACGTGCGGCGCGCGGCCATCTCGCTGGCCTTGCTCGACGTGCCGTTCCGGCATGAATCAGTATCGGTGTTCAGCACCTTCGAGCAGTTCCGGGCGATCAATCCGGTGGTCAAGGCGCCTTCGCTGGTCTGCGACGACGGCACCGTGCTGATGGATTCCACGCTGATCATCGACTACGCGGAAGCGGTGGCACGGCGCAGTCTCATGCCGTCTGAGCTGGGCGCGCGCCAGCGGGCGCTGCGCATCATCGGCCTGGCGCTGGCCGCGTGCGAAAAGGCCGTGCAGGATGTCTACGAGCACAACCTGCGCCCGGCCGAGAAGCAGCACCAGCCCTGGCTGGACCGCGTGGACGGGCAGCTCGCTCGCGCCTATGCGCTGCTGGAACAGGAAATTTCAACCTGCGCCGTGCCGGCCGATGCCAGCACGCTGACCCAGGCGGACGTGACCACCGCTGTGGTCTGGACCTTCACCCAGACGCTGCTGCCGGGAAGGGTGACGCCGGCGCAACATCCGTCGCTCGCGGCATTCACCGCCGCCTTAGAGCAATTCGACGTTTTCCGCAATTGGCCACACGCCTGAAGGTGCGCCCGTTCGGAGGTGCGATACCCCACCAATTTCCCCACAAATGGGTGATGTCGGCGGAGGGACCTTCGCGCAAGATAGTCCCGGGGCAACAGGATCCTTGCCCCGCTACCACTTCAGCCCCGCGACCTCCCCGGCCTGCGGGGCTCTTTCATTCCGGGGTCCGGTTTCGGATGCTTCCTATCGGGCGCGCAGGATCGCCTCGATCTTCTCCGCCGCCGCGCGCAGTGGGGGCAAGTAGTGCGATTCCAGATAGGCCTGGTTGCGGCTGCCCAGCACCATGCTGAGCCCCAGGCCGGCCACGGTCTTGCCGGTCTGGTCGCGTAGCGGCACGGAGATCCCGGCGAAGCCATCGACCAGTTCACTGATCAGCGTGCAGAAGCCATCCGCTCGAACTTGTTCGAGCTTGCGCGCCAGCGCCGCCCGCGAGTCGATCGTGAACGGCGTCAGCTTGCGCAGTTCGGCGGATTCCAGATAGGTCACCAGCGCCGCGTCGTCCAGCCCCGCCAGCAGCACGCGGCCCAGCGAGTGGGCGTAGGCGGGCATGCGGCGGCCGATGGCCATGTCCACGCGCAGCATCTGGCTCGGCTCCTCGCGCGCCACCAGCACCACCGAGTCGCGGTCGAACATGCCGATCGAGCAGCTTTCGCCCGCCTCGGCACAGAGCGCCTGCAAATAGGGCCGGGCCAGTTGCGGCAGGTTCATCGAGGCAAAGTAGGCATAGCCGAGGTCCATCACCTTGGGCGTCAGCGCAAAGTAACGGCCGTCCTGCGCCAGGTAGCCGTTGTGCTCGAGCGTCAGCAGCAGCCGGCGCGCGGCGGCGCGGGTCACGTCAAGTTGCTCGGCCACTTCCTGCATGGTCAGCCGTTCCACGCCGCTCGCGTACAGGCGCAGCAGCGCCAGCCCCTTGGTGAGCGAATCGAGCAGCTCGTCCTTTTTCGGGGCGTCGTGGGGAACGTCGTTGGCAGCGGTGGCGTCGGAGCGCGTCATGCGAGGGTCGGGAAGGGCCGATAAAGGGCCAGATGAAGGGGAAAGTCAGGGTTTGTCGGGATGCGGCGCACACTTGCGTCCGGGCGTCCGATCCGTATGATAGGCGTTTTGCGAACATTTGTTCGGGAATCGTGGGTCAGTAGAAACCACGACACAAGAAGAACCAGGAGACAGCAATGAAGGTGATCACCACCCGGCAGGCGGCCGAGCTTGTCCAGAGCGGCTGGACCGTGGCCAGCGCAGGCTTCGTGGGCGCTGGGCATGCCGAGGGCGTGACCGAGGCGCTGGAGTCGCGCTTCCTGCAGGACGGCCTGCCGCGAGACCTGACGCTGGTCTATTCGGCCGGCCAGGGCGACCGCGGCGCGCGCGGGGTGAATCACTTCGGCAATGCCGGCATGACCCGGACCATCGTCGGCGGTCACTGGCGCTCGGCCACGCGGCTGGCCACGCTTGCCATGAACGAGGACTGCGAGGGCTTCAACCTGCCGCAGGGCGTGCTGACCCACTTGTATCGGGCCATCGCCGGCGGCAAGCCGGGCGTGATGACGAAGGTCGGCCTGCATACGTTCGTCGATCCGCGCACCGCGCAGGACGCGCGCTACCACGGCGGCGCCATCAACCAGCGCGCGCACGACGCCATCGCGGCAGGCCGCGCCAACTGGGTCGAAGCGGTCGATTTCCGGGGCGACGAATACCTGTTCTATCCGAGTTTTCCGATTCATTGCGCGCTGATCCGCTGCACCGCCTCGGACACGCGCGGCAACCTGAGCACGCATCGCGAGGCGTTCCACCACGAGCTGCTGGCGATGGCGCAGGCCGCGCACAACTCGGGCGGCATCGTGATCGCGCAGGTGGAGTCGATCGTCGATTACCACGAGAACCTCCAGGCCATTCACGTGCCGGGCATCCTCGTCGATTACGTGGTGGTCAGCGAGGAGCCGGCGCACCATCAGATGACGTTCGCCGAGACCTATAACGCCGCCTATGTCACGCCGTGGCGCGGGGAGGCCGCTGCGGCGGCCGAAGCGGCCCGCGAGGCCGAGGCGCTGCCGGCCACCGCCGCGCCGCTCGACGCCCGCACCATCGTCCAGCGCCGAGCCGCGATGGAGATCGCGCGCCGCCAGCCGCGCGTGGTCAACCTCGGCGTGGGCATGCCCGCCGCCGTGGGCGCGCTCGCGCACCAGGCCGGGCTCGGCGGCTTCACGCTGACCGTGGAGGCGGGCCCCATCGGCGGCACGCCGGCGGATGGCCTGAGCTTCGGCGCCTCCGCCTACCCCGAGGCCGTGGTGGACCAGCCAGCCCAGTTCGATTTCTACGAGGGCGGCGGCATCGACCTGGCCATCCTCGGCCTGGCCGAACTCGACGGCCACGGCAACGTCAACGTGAGCAAGTTTGGCGAAGGCGAGGGCGCGCTGATCGCGGGCGTGGGCGGCTTTATCAACATCACCCAGAGCGCCCGCGCGCTGGTCTTCATGGGCACGCTGACGGCGGGCGGACTCGAGATCCGCGTCGAGGACGACCAGCTGCGCATCGTGCGCGAAGGCCGCGTCAAGAAGATCGTGCCCGAGGTGTCTCACCTGAGCTTCAACGGCCCGTACGTGGCCTCGCTCGGCGTGCCGGTGCTGTACGTGACCGAGCGCGCGGTGTTCGAGATGCGCGCCGACGCAAATGGCGAAGCGCGCCTGACGCTGGTGGAAATCGCCCCGGGCATGGACCTGCAGCGCGATGTGCTCGACCAATGCGCCACCCCCGTGGCCGTGGCCGATGACCTGCGCCAGATGGACCCGCGCCTGTTCCGCCCGGGCGTGATGACGCTCTGAATCTCGCGCGGTATCTATTAGTTAGTCAGTCGAAGAAGCAAGCCGGCCACGACCGGCCCATTGGAGGAAACACCGTGCATTACCAACGTCGTCGTTTTACGATTTCCGCGCTCGCGCTGTCCGTCGCCGCCACGCTGCCGCTGCTCGCCGCGCCCGCGCTGGCCCAGCAGGGCTACCCGGACAAGCCGATCCGCCTGATCGTGCCGTTCCCGGCCGGCGGCCCGACCGACACCGCCGCGCGCATCATCGGCCAGAAGATGGGCGAGAGCCTGAAGCAGACCGTGGTGATCGACAACCGCCCGGGCGCCTCGGGCACCATCGGCGCCGAGGCCGTGGCCAAGGCCGCGCCTGATGGCTACACGCTGCTGATGCTGGCCACGCCGACGCTGCTGGCCCCGCACCTGATCCCGCGCAAGAGCTACGACCTGTTCAAGGACCTCACGCCGGTGGGCGCGGCCTATGAGCTGCCGATCGTAATGGTGGTCAATCCGCAGTCGATGCCCGATGTGACCGACCTGCAGCAGTACATCGCCAAGGTCAAGGGCAAGCCCGGCGAGTTCAACTACACCAGCGCCGGTAATGGCAGCTTCGGCCATCTGTCGACGGAACTGCTGAAGAACCTCGGCCATTTCGACGTCCAGCACGTGCCGTACAAGGGCAGCGCGCCGGCGATTTCCGACCTGCTGGCCGGCCAGGTGCCGATGATGTTCGCGGACATGATCGCGGCGCTGCCGCACATCAAGGCCGGCAAGCTGCGGCCGATCGCGGTGGGCTCGGCCAAGCGCGTCAGCTTCACGCCCGATGTGAAGACGGTGGCGGAGCAGGGCTTCCCGGGCTTCGATGCGTCGTCGTGGGGCGGGCTGCTGGTGCCGGCCGGCACGCCGAAGGAGATCGTCGCCAAGCTCTCCGCTGAACTGAAGGCTGCGCTGGCCGATCCGACCGTCCAGCAGAAGATGCTGGGCGCCGGCACGGTGGCGTCCTACATGCCGCCCGATCAGCTCGCCACGCGCATGCGCAACGACTATGCGAAATGGGGCAAGGTGATCAAGGACAACAATATCAAGAGCGACTGAGGCTGGCCGTCGATTCAGACGGCCGTTTGGCGGTTCCTCGCCTATACCGGAGCGGAGCGGGGCGGGGGATGGGGCGGACCTTTGCCGATCAACATGTCGAACTTCGTTGATATTCCGGCCCTATCCTCCAACCCCTCTCCCTCCGGGAGCGGGGCGCCGCCAGTTGTTCAGCCCTGTGCCTGCAAGGTCTGCGCGTACTGCGACACGCCGTTCAGGTCGCGCAGATCCACGGTCAGCGCGCGCGAGGCCGGATCGATATTGATCTCGCCGAAAAACTGGAAACCGGCCAGCGGCGACAGGTTCTGCGCGGTCGGCGCCTTCTGAAACACCACGCGCGGCCCGAAGGTGTTGTCGAGCGGATTGGGACCGAAGCTGCCCGCGTTGAGCGGCCCCGCCACGAATTCCCAGAACGGATCGAAATCCTGGTAGACGGCCCGCTCGGGCGCGTAGTGGTGCGCGGCGCAGTAGTGCACGTCGGCGGTGATCCACACCACGTTCTTCAGGCCGGCCTGGCGCATCCGCGTCAGCAGCCGCGCGGTTTCCAGTTCGCGGCCCAGCGCCGGGCCGTCGCCATTGGCGATGGCCTCCCAGCGCGCGCGGCCCTGTGCATCCTTGCCATCGGGCACGCCGAGGCCGATCGGCATATCTGCTGCAATCACCTTCCACGTGGCGCGCGATGCCACCAGTTCCGCCATCAGCCATTCCAGCTGCGCGTTGCCGAGGAAAGGCGTGTCCTTGCCTTCCACGGTTTCGAGGTTGTAGCCGTTCGGGCCCCGGAAGCTGCGCATGTCGAGCACAAACACATCGAGCAGGGGGCCCTGGGCGATGCGGCGATGCACGCGCTCGTCCAGCCCCTGGCGGTGCCAGCGCATCGGCGCGTTCTCGAGGAAGGCACGCCGGCCGCGCGCCACCAGCACGCTGACGTCCTTCTCGGTGTAGCGCGCATCGCCGGACAGATCCTTCGACGCGGACCAGTTGTTGGTCACCTCGTGGTCATCCCACTGCCAGATCTGCGGCACCTGCCGGGCGAAGCGGCGCACGTTCTCGTCGAGCATGTTGTAGCGATGGCGGCCCCGGAATTCCTTCAGGGTCTCGGCCACCTTGCTGACTTCCTCGGTGACGACGTTCTTCCAGATCCGGCCGCCCTCGGCCTTCTGCTCGGCCTGGATGGGGCTGTCGGCGTAGATCGTGTCGCCGCTGTGAATAAAGAAGTCAGGGTTGCGCTGGCGCATGGCGTCGTAGATGCGCATGCCGCCCAGTTCCGGATTGATGCCCCAGCCCTGGCCGACCGTATCGCCGGACCAGACGAAGCGCACGGGGCGGTCGGCGGCCAGCGAGGGGGGGCGGAAGCTGCCGTCCAGCCACGGACCCAGTCCGCGCCGCTCGCCCGGGGTCTCGAACGCCACGCGCACGAAATACGGCTGGCCCGGCGCCAGGCCGGTCAGCAGCGTGCGGGCGGTGAGGTCGGTCTCGGCGCTGGCCAGCGGCCCGGAGAGGCGGGCGGCGTTGCGGAACGACGGGTCGGTGCTGTATTCGACGACCATCCGCGCCGGGCGGTCGGCGCGGGCCCAGACCACGAGGCCGTCATCCGAGGGATCGCCCAGCTGAATGCCTGCCGGCGCACTGGGCCGGGCCGAGGACACCACGGCCGGCGCGGCGATCAATGTGCTGCTCAGTGCACTCAAACCGACACCCAGACCCAGAAAGCGGCTCGATGTGCGCAGGAGGCGCCGACGGGCCAGATCGGTCGGGGAGGGCGCAAGTTGTGGCGTATTCGGCATGAATGGTCTGGAATCGGGGTCAGGTGGGCCGCTGCCGGCACATCGTCGGGCCAGTATCGTCGCCGCACCATGTGACACGGCGTTGACATGACATCTGGCGATACTCACGATGCACCGGGCACTGATGGTAGAATCCAAGTCTTTGATTTTCTGGGCAATTGCCGATCGTGACCCAACGCCCCGCGTTGGCGCAGCCCGGCATGCCTTTCTCGAGACGCGTGTCAGTTGGCGCGGGCCTCGCCCGCCAGACACCGAAACCATGACGATGACGACCACCCCAGACCAGACCCCAGCCGCAGAGCAAACGTTCGAAAGCTTCGGGCTGGATTCGCGCATCCTGCGCGCCTTGACCGAACAGGGCTACACCACGCCGACGCCGATCCAGGCGCAGGCCATTCCGGTGGTCCTCCTCGGCAAGGACGTGATGGGCGCCGCGCAGACCGGCACCGGCAAGACGGCAGGCTTCGCGCTGCCGATCATCCAGAGCCTGCTGCCGATGTCGAACGCGAGTGCCTCGCCCGCGCGCCACCCGGTGCGTGCGCTGATGCTGACGCCGACGCGCGAACTGGCCGATCAGGTCTACGACAACGTGGCGCGCTACGCCAAGCATACCGACCTGCGCAGCACCGTGGTGTTCGGCGGCGTAGACATGAACCCGCAGACCGATGCGCTGCGCCGTGGCGTGGAAATCCTCGTCGCCACGCCGGGCCGCCTGCTGGACCACGTGCAGCAGAAGTCGGTGAACCTGTCGCAGGTGCAGATGCTGGTGCTGGACGAAGCCGACCGCATGCTCGACATGGGCTTCCTGCCGGACCTGCAGCGCATCATCAACCTGCTGCCGGCTCAGCGCCAGACGCTGCTGTTCTCGGCCACGTTCTCGCCGGAAATCAAGCGGCTGGCCTCGAGCTACCTGAAGCAGCCGGTGACGATCGAAGTGGCACGCAGCAACTCGACCAACGAGAACGTGCGCCAGATGGTCTACCGCGTGGAAGACGGCCACAAGCAGGCCGCCGTGGTGCACCTGCTCAAGCAGCGCGCGTCGGAAACCGATTCGCGCCAGTGCATCGTGTTCGTCAACAGCAAGATCGGCTGCTCGCGCCTGGCGCGTCACCTGGAGCGCGAGGGCATCAACGCCGCCGCCATCCACGGCGACAAGACCCAGACCGAGCGCATGCAGACGCTGGAAGGCTTCAAGACCGGCACGATCGATGCCCTGGTGGCTACCGACGTGGCCGCCCGTGGCCTGGACATCCCGGCCATGCCGTGCGTGATCAACTTCGACCTGCCGTACAGCGCGGAAGACTATGTGCACCGCATCGGCCGTACGGGCCGGGCTGGCGCCAGCGGCGATGCGCTCTCGATCTACGTGCAGGGCGGCGATGACCGCCTGCTGGCCGATATCGAGAAACTGATCAAGCGCAGCATTCCGCGCGGCGAGCTGAATGGCTTCGACCCGACCGGCGAGCGTGCGCGCACAGAGGAAACGGACCGTCGTCGCCAGCGTGCCGATGTGCGCCGCACCCGTGACAACGGCGGTGAAGCGGCGGCGGAGGCGGAAGCCGTGCCGGGCCGTCGTCGCCGCACCGAAAGCGGTGGCCGTCAGGCGTTCCGTCCGTCGGACGATCCGTTCTTCTCGCGCCCGTACGAGCCGTCGAACCATCACGCCAACGCGCAGCCGGCCGACGAGCAACTGGCTGCCGCGCTGAGCCGTGGCCGCCCGGCGCCGAAGCGTCCCGTGGCCGCGCTGCTGGGCGGCGCGCCGCGCAAGTCGTAACAGACTGCCCGGGCAACAAAAAATGGCACCTTCGGGTGCCATTTTTGTTTGGTGCGCGAGGTTCGGAAGAGCGCCCGGTCAGCGCTGCATCACCGCCCACTGCCCGGTTGCCGCCGCCAGCCAGGCCGGCACGCTAGTCTCGCCATTGGCGATGCCGAGATGCGTCCCGGCCATGCGCAGCGCTTCCAGCGGCGCGGCCGTGTCGATGGCCTGCGCGCCGCTCTGCTTACTGAGTTTCTCGCCATCGGCATTCACCACCACGGGCACGTGCAGGTAGGACGGCGTGGGCAGGCCCAGCAGATGTTGCAGATGGATCTGGCGCGGCGTGGAGTCGAGGAGGTCGGACCCGCGCACGATATGGGTGATGCCTTGCGCGGCGTCGTCGACCACGACGGCGAGCTGGTAGGCCCACAGGCCGTCCGCGCGGCGCAGGACGAAATCGCCGAGTTCCGTTTCCAGGTCCTGGCACTGGCGACCCTGCCAGCGGTCGTCGAAACAGATCATGGCGGCCGGGCCGTCCGGCACGCGCACCCGCCACGCGCGTGGCAGCTTGCCGTGCAGGCCGTTGCGGCAGGTGCCGGGGTAGCCGAGCGTCTGGTGGCGCTCGCGCACATGGATCAGCGAGTCGGCGATCTCCTTGCGCGAGCAGCCGCAGGGGTAGAGCTGGCCGCTGGCGTCGAGGCGGCGCAGCGCGTCGCCGTACAGCGACTCGCGGCGGCTCTGCCATTCGGGCGCCTCGTCGGCGTGCAGCCCGAGCCGTTCCAGGGTCTGCAGGATGTCGAAATCGGCGCCCTTCACGCAGCGCGGATAGTCGATGTCCTCGATGCGGACCAGCCAGTCGCCACCATGGGCGCGGGCGTCGAGCCAGCTGGCCAGCGCCGTGACCAGCGAGCCCAGGTGCAACGGGCCGGTGGGCGAGGGCGCAAAGCGCCCGCGATAGCGGGGCATCGGCAACTCCCTCAGGCCGGCTGGCTGGCTAGCGGCTGCTGCATCAGCGCCTGCGCAAGGCGGGGGTCTTCGAGCTTGCTGGTCCACCATTGCAGCGCCTTGCCGCGCGAGCTGGTGCGCCACGCCACCTTGAAATTGCCGGGCGCGCGCACTTCCACGGTCTCACGGGCCAGCAGCACGCCGCTTTCGATATGGGGCGCGGCCATCGGGGCCGGCAGCCAGCCGCAGCCGAGGCCACGGATCTGCGCCTCGAGCTTGTCACGCATGGTCGGCACCACCAGGACATCCTGCCCGGCCAGCACGCCGTGCGTACGCGCCGGCAGGTTGCGCGAGGTATCGCCCACGGCCACGATGCGGTGCTTGGCGATCTGCATCGTCGTCAGCGGTCCTTCCTCGGTGGCCAGCGGATGGTGCGAGGCCACCGCGAACACGAACGGCACCGACCCGAGCGGCCGCACCTGGAAGCCCTGCGTGCTGGGCGCCTCGTAGGCCCCGCCGATGACCAGATCGACCCGGTTGCTGACCAGCGCATCCCAGGCGCCGCCTAGCACTTCCTTCGAAAAGCGCAGCCGCGTGGCGGTGTTCTCGGCATAGAAATCCTGGATCACCGGCAGCAGCGCGCGAAAGTTGACGAGGTCGTCCAGGGCGATGCTGAGGTTGGCCTCCCAGCCCGTGGCGAGGCGCTTGACGCGCCGCGCGAGGTCGTCGGCCGCGTGGAGCAGGTGGCGGCCTTCGTCCAGCAGGGCGCGGCCCGCCGGGGTCAGTTCGGCGCGGTGACGGCGGCGGTCGAACAGCAGGACGTCCAGATCCTCTTCCAGCTTGCGGACCACATAGGTCAGCGCCGAGGGCACCTTGCCCATTTCGTGGGCGGCGGCGGCAAAGCTGCCCTTGCGCTCGATGGCGTCCAGGACTTCGAGGGATTCGAGGGAGAGTGGCATGTTCAGAAAATCTGAATGAATTCTTCTAACTGGGTGCCCGCCAATATACGCCGACTCCCCTAAACTGCCTAGCATCGAAACGCCGCTGACCCAAGCCAGTCCGATTGTGACAGGCAATTTTGGGAACCTCGGAGGCCACAAGGAGGGCCATCAAAATGATTGAAATCCGTAAGTCAGACGAACGCGGTTATGCGGACCATGGCTGGCTCAAGTCGTATCACAGCTTCTCCTTCGCAGATTACTACGACCCACGCCATGTTCAGTTCGGGCCGCTGCGTGTGATCAATGAGGATCGCGTGGCGCCGGGCATGGGCTTTGGCACGCACGGCCACCGGGACATGGAAATCATCAGTTATGTGCTCGATGGCGAACTTGCGCACAAGGACAGCATCGGCAATGGCAGCGTGATCCGCCCGGGCGATGTGCAGCGGATGAGCGCCGGTACCGGCGTGCGGCACTCGGAATACAACCACGCCGCGCACGACACCACGCACTTCCTGCAGATCTGGGTGATTCCTGCCGAGAACGGCATTGAGCCGGGCTACGAGGAGCGCAATTTCCCGGTCGAGGAAAAGCGCGGCAAGCTGCGCCTCGTCGTCAGCCCGGATGGTGCTGAGGGCTCGGTGGTGATCCATCAGGACGCGCGGCTCTACGCCGGGTTGTTCGATGGGGACGAGGCCGCCACGCTGGCCATCGCCCCGGGCCGCCGTGCCTATGTGCACGTGGCGCGCGGTGCGATCACGGTCAACGGCCAGGCGCTCGGGGCCGGCGATGCTGCGAAGCTCGAAGCGGTCGAGGCCATCACCCTGACCCAAGGCAGCAAGGCCGAAGTGCTGGTCTTCGACCTGCCCTGAACGCGACGTTAGCCTGTCGTCGTCCGCCCGCCGGTGCCCCCGGCGGGCTTTTTCATGGATGCGTTTAACACCTGCTTACAGGTCTTTCCCATTGACGGTGCGGCGTGACGCTATGCTATCGTCTGGCTATACCGCAATGCGACCGGACCGGCACTTCGCCGTCGCGCCAACGTCCGTCGCCACCGTCACGCGATGACCTTTGTTTCCATTCTTCTGGCGCTGATCGCCGAACAGTTCCGAGCCTTGGGCCGGAATAACCCTATTTACGACATCGTGCGCGTACTGGGGGAGCGGGCCGAACACGCCTTCGACACGGGCCGCCCGCGCGACGCCGCGCTGGCCTGGCTGACCGCGGTGCTGCCGCTCACGCTGGCTGCCGTGCTGGTCCACTACCTGCTGGCGTCGATCAGCGTGGCGCTGACCTTGGCCTGGAACGTCCTGCTGCTCTATCTGACCCTCGGCTTCCGCCAGTTCAGCCACTTCTTCACCGATATCCACGAGGCGCTGAATCGCGACGACCCGCATACCGCGCGCACGCTGCTGCATGAGTGGACCGGGCTGGACACGGTCGACATGCCGGTCAGCGAGATCGTGCGTCACACGCTTGAGGCGGCCATCATCGCCGTCCATCGCCATGTATTTGGGGTGTTTTTCTGGTTTCTGGTGCCGATTGGCCCGGGTGGTGTCGTGCTGTACCGCACCGCCGAGTTCCTGAGCCGGCAGTGGAACCAGCCGTCGAACGAGCGCAGCCCGGCGCTGGGGCGTTTTGCCTCGCAGGCGTTCTATGTGCTGGACTGGGTACCTTCGCGGCTGACGGCGATCGGGTTTGCCATCGTCGGCAATTTCGAGGATGCCGTGTACGCGTGGCGCAACCACGCGCGCAAGTGGAATGATGCGATCAACGGCATCCTGCTCGCCAGCGGCGGCGGGGCGCTCGGCGTGCGGCTTGGCGCGCCGCTGGCCGAGGACGACTCCAGCGTGATGCTGCGCACGAGCCTGGCCGGCGTGGACTACGCGCCGGGCATGGAAGACACCGCCGAGCCGGTGCCGCCCGAGTACGGCGCCGACCCCGGCGTGCGCACGCTGCAATCGGCGGTGGGGCTGGTCTGGCGCGCGGTCATCCTGTGGATGCTGTTGCTGGCGATGGTGTCGCTAGCGCTCTGGGTGGGCTGACCGCAGCCTTCGACCAAGATCCACCAAGAAGAAACGCCACGATCGTGGCGTTTTTTTATTCCCTTGGTTTTCCCGATTACTCCCGATGCGCCCCGCAGCGCCAGCACGACGCAAACTGCGCCTCGTGCCATTCCGCGCAGCCCGTGCATTGCCAGCGTGGCCCTGGCGGCGGGTTGGCGGCGGCGTTGAGCACGGCCCAGGCGTCGGCTTCTGCCGCATCGTCGAGAATCCAGACCTGCGGCGCGCTCTCCTGGAACGGGATGTCCCCGGCCGCACCGCCCAGCCACGTGTTGCGGACCTCGGCGCGAATGCCCGCCGCCCGCAGCACGTTCTCGCAGTGCGCGGCATGAACCAGCGATGTGGACCGCAATAGCAGCTTCATCGGGCTACTCCACGGTTACCACGGCTTCTGCTGCCGGGACTCGTGCAGCAGCTGCGTGTACAGCTGATGGCGGCGCTCGGAGATCTCGCCGCCGTCGATGGCCGCCAGCACGCCGCAGCCGGGCTCGTTGATGTGATGGCAGTTATAGAACCGGCATTCGGTGAGCCTGGGCCGGAACTCGGGGAACGCGCGCTCCAGCATGCCTTCGCTGAGGTGGTGGAGGCCGAATTCCTGGAAGCCCGGCGAGTCGATCAGGTAGCCGGGCCGGCCTTCGACCGTGCCCCAGTCGGCCGGCAGGTGATAGAGCCGGGTGAACGTAGTGGTGTGCTTGCCGGAATCGAGCTTGGCCGAAATTTCACGCGTCTGCGCTTCCACGCCGGGAATCAGCAGGTTCAGCAGCGACGACTTGCCCATGCCCGACTGGCCGATCAGGATGCTCGACACCCCGGCCGTGCGCGGCTGGAGTGTCGCCAACGCCTCTTCCGGGCGGCCATGGACGGACAGCTCGACGGTGTCGTAGCCCAGGTCCTGGTAGAGCTTCAGGCGCCGCCGGGCGTCGTCCAGCCGTGCGGTCAGGTCGGTCTTGTTCAGGATGACGAGGGGACGAATCGCCAGCGCCTCCGCCGACACCAGCGCGCGGCCCAGCAGATCCTCGGAAAAACTCGGCTCCGTGGCCAGCACGATGACCACCTGGTCGATATTGGCGGCCAGCATCTTGGACTTGAACTGGTCCGAGCGATGCAGCAGGTTCTTGCGTGGCGAGACGGCGGTGATCACGCACTGGTCCGCCGCGGCCATCTCCACGGCCACGTGGTCGCCCACGGCGCAGTCGCTCTTCTTGCCGCGCGGGAACGCGTGGATCCGCGATCCGTCGCCCAACTCCACCACATAGTGGCGGCCATGGGCGGCGATGATCAGTGCGGTCTCGGAAGCTTGGCCGGTGCCCTTGCCGGCGTTGTGATGGCGCGCGTGACGGTTCATGCGTGCGCCAGCAGGCGGTCGATCCGCTGCGCCGCCGGCGGGTGCGAATAGTAGAACGCGCTATAGATGGGGTCGGGCGTCAGCGTGGACGCGTTGTCCTTGTACAGCTTGACCAGCGCGGACACGAGGTGACCGGCATTGGTCTGATGGGCCGCGAACTCGTCGGCCTCGAACTCGTGCTTGCGCGACGACTGGCTGGCCAGCGGCCCGAGCACGAAGGTGAACACCGGCAGCGCCAGGAAGAACAGCACCAGCGCCAGCGCGTGGTTGCTGGTGCCGAAGTTCGGCAGCACCCCCAGCCCCGTGTAGAACCACGCCCGCGTGGACAGCCAGCCCAGCAGCGCCAGAAACACCAGCGAGAGCGCGAAGGTCACCGCAATCATCTTGGCCACGTGGCGGCGCTTGAAGTGACCCAGCTCGTGCGCCAGCACGGCTTCCACTTCCTCGCCGTCCAGGCGGGAGAGCAGGGTGTCGAAGAAGACGATGCGCTTGGCCGCGCCGAAGCCGGTGAAGTAGGCGTTGCCGTGCGCGCTGCGCTTGCTGCCATCCATGACGAACAGGCCCTTGCTGGCAAAGCCGCACTTGCGCAGCAGCGCCTCGATGCGCTGGCGCAGGCCCTCGTCGGCCAGCGGCTCGAACTTGTTGAAGAGCGGGGCGATGAAGGTCGGCACGATCACCTGCAGCAGCAGGCTGAAGGCCATCCACAGCAGCCAGGTCCAGACCCACCAGTAGGTGCCGGCGCGCTCCATCAGCCACAACACGGCCAGCAGCAGCGGCAGGCCCAGCACGCAGGCGACCAGCGTCATCTTGGCGAGGTCGAGCAGCCACAGGCCGAACGTCATCTTGTTGAAGCCGAAGCGCTGCTCGATGCCGAACTGGCCATATAGCGAAAACGGCAGGTCGACCAGGCCGCCGATCAGCGCCACGCTGGCAATCAGCGCCACGCCGTACAGGTAGCCGCCGCCGTCGAACACACCGAGCCAGAAGTGGTTCAGCGCGTGCAGCCCGCCCAGCATGGTGAAGCCGATCAGCACGGCGGCGCCGGCCAGCACCTCCAGCATCGACAGCCGCGTGCGGGCGATGGTGTAGTCGGCGGCCTTCTGGTGGGCGGAGAGCGTGATGGTGTCGGCGAAGCGGGCCGGCACGGCGCCGCGATGGCGGCCGACATGGCGCACCTGGCGCGCGGCCAGCCAGAGCTTGGTCAGCACCATGACGACCAGCGCGGCCAGGAAAATCAACGTGAACATCGGCAAGGCCATAGTAGTTTCGCGAAAGTCGCTCGGTGAGACTGCCGACCGGCGGCGAGGGTACGCAGCCGGGCAATTGTGGCGGATATGCGAGAATTATAAATTGTTCGCGCCGGACGCCTCTCCGGCCGCTTTTCTTCCTGTCCCCAATATCGAGCCGTACCCAGATGACTAGCCCAGCCGCCACCTCCGTCAAAAGTGAAAACAACCTCATCTGGTTGGATATGGAAATGACCGGCCTGCAGCCGGATTCCGACCGGATTATCGAGGTTGCCGTGGTGGTGACCGACTCCGAACTCAATATCCTGGCCGAAGGGCCGGTGCTGGTGATCCATCAGGCCGACGCCGTGCTCGACGGCATGGACAACTGGAACAAGGGCACGCACGGCCGCTCGGGCCTGATCGACAAGGTCAAGGCGTCCACGCTCACCGAGGCGCAGGCCGAAGCCGAACTGCTGGCGTTCCTGAAGCGCTGGGTGCCGGCCGGCAAGTCGCCGATGTGCGGCAATTCGATCTGCCAGGACCGCCGCTTCATGGCGCGTTACATGCCGAAGCTGGAATCGTTCTTCCACTACCGGAACCTCGATGTTTCCACGCTGAAGGAACTCTGCAAGCGCTGGGAGCCGGCCATCCACAAGGGTTTCGCCAAGCGCCAGCTGCACACGGCGCTGGCCGATATCCTCGAGTCGGTGGAGGAACTGCGCTACTACCGCACGCACTTTATCAAGGCGTCCACGCCGGCCGCCACGGAAACCCCGGGGGCGCCCGCTGCGCCCACCGCCCCGGCAGCCTAAGACAGAACAAGAACCCCGCGGGCCGGTCAGTCCTTCCGCTTGACGGGGAGGGGCCCCGGCTACGCCGCCCCTTCCGCCATGTTCACCCGTATCGTTTCGATCATTACGCCGGTCATCCTGATCATCCTGGTCGGATGGCTCTACGGCCGGCGCGCCCACCCAGACATGACCGGCATCAACCGCGCCACGCTCGACGTGATCGCGCCGCTGCTGGTGGTCTCGGCCTTCGTCAGCAAGGATTTCGTGCTGGCGGACCAGTTGGCGCTGCTTGGCTGCGCGGTGGCGGTGGTGATCGGCTCCGGCATCCTTGCGTGGATCGTCGCCCGGTTGATCAAGGCCGATCCGCGCACCTTCGTGCCGCCGATGATGTTCAACAACAGCGGCAACATGGGCCTGCCGCTGTCGGTCTTCGCGTTCGGCCCGGCCGGGCTGGCGCCGGCGGTGGCGCTGTTCGCGGCGTCGAACCTGATGCACTTTACGCTGGGGCTCAAGATCGTCAACCGCCATGCCTCGCTGACGCAGATCGCCCGCAACCCGATGGTGCTGGCCACCGTGGCCGGCGTGGCGCTGTCGCTGGCGCGGCCGTGGTTCACGCTGCCCGAGCCGGTTTTCGAGTCGATCAAGCTGCTGGGCGATGCCACGGTGCCGCTGATGCTGTTCGCGCTCGGCGTGCGGATGAAGGACGTCAGCCTGCGGAACTGGGGGATGGGGTTGCTGGGCGCGGCGGTGTGCCCGCTGGTGGGCATTGCGGTGGCGCTGCCGCTGGCGCTGTGGGTGCCGCTGACCGATCTCCAGCGCGGGCTGCTGTTCGTCTTCGCGGCCCTGCCGCCGGCGGTGCTCAATTTCCTGGTGGCCGACCATTTCCGGCAGGAGCCGGATCAGGTGGCCTCCATCGTGCTGCTCGGCAACATCGGGGCCGTGGTGTTCGTGCCCATCGGGCTCTACCTCGGCCTGAAGTAGCCGTTCTCTCTATATATCTAGTCAGGACTTCGCGCGGATGGCGTGCTTCGGGCGCCACGCCTTGACCACGGCCTCGTCGGTTTCCACGTAGGGGCCGCCGATCAGGTCGATGCAATATGGCACCGCCGCGAACACGCCCTGGACCACGGACTTGCCGTCGGCATCGCGCAGACCTTCCAGCGTCTCGCGGATGGCGCGCGGCTGCCCGGGGAGGTTGATGATCAGCGCGGCACGGCCCGGCGTCTCGCGGATCACGGCCACCTGCCGCGACAGGATCGCGGTCGGCACGAAATGCAGGCTGACCTGCCGCATCTGCTCGCCAAATCCTGGCATTTCCTTGGTACCGGCCGCCAGAGTTGCCTCCGGCGTCACATCGCGCCGTGCCGGGCCGGTGCCGCCCGTGGTCAGCACGAGGTCGCAGCCCACCACATCCACCAGGTCGATCAGCGTGCGCGAGATCAGCGCCTGCTCGTCCGGAATCAGCCGTTCCACGCCTTGCCACGGCGAGGTCAGGGTGCGGCCGAACCAGTCCCGCAGGGCGGGGATGCCCTCGTCCTGGTAGGTGCCGGACGACGCCCGGTCAGAAATCGACACGAAACCGACGATCAGCTCGTCGGGATGCTTACGCACGGCCGGGGAACTGGGCTGGGTGGTCAGGGGAGAGGTCATGCCTCGGGCTCCTGTGCGGGCGGGGTGGCGGCGTCGGCTGCGGCGCCAGTGGCGGCATCCTTCTCTTCCAGCGCGGTCTTCACGGCCTGGAACAGCTCGCGGAAGTACTTGGGCGGCTTGCTCATTTCGCGCTCCTTGCGGGCATTGCGGATGATATTGCGCACGGCCTGCACGTCCACGGTGGGGTGCTCGCCGAGGAACTTGGTCAGCATCGCGTCGTCGGCCAGCAGCAGTTCGCGCCAGCGTTCGATCAGGTGCAGCCGGGCCGTCTCGGCCTTGCTTGTGCCCTTGAAGCCTTCCAGCGCGGCGCGGATGGCGTCGAGTTCGTCGTCGTCCAGCCCGCGCATGACCTTGCCGACGAACTGCATCTGGCGGCGCTTGCCTTCGTGGCTGTTGATCTTGCGGGCGGCGTGGATGGCGTCCGCCAGCGACTCAGGCATCGGCACGCGCGCCAGGCGGTCCTTGGCCAGGGCTTCGAGCTCGACGCCCAGGTCTTGCAGCGCGGTCATGTCGCGCTTGCGCTGCGACTTGCTCTTGGGCAGGTCGTCGTCCGGCTCGGGGGCAAAGCCACCGGGGAAACGGGAATTGGAGGGGCTACGGGTATTTCGCGTCATAGCCGGCATTTTATCTTGCTATGATTCCCGTTTGGACTTTTGATCACGCTTGCCCACATGGACCACCGCATGGACCAGATTGCCGACAAAACCTCGCATTTCACCTATTCCCAGGACCAGCTCAAGGCCATGGCGGCCGATGTGCTGCGCGTGGCACGCGAGCTTGGGGCGACCGACGCCGCTACCGAGATCTCGGAGGGCAGCGGCCTGTCGGTGACGGTGCGCAAGGGCCAGGTGGAGACGATCGAGCAGAACCGCGACAAGGTGGTTGGCGTTACGGTGATGATCGGCCAGCGGCGCGGCAACGCCAGCACGTCCGATTTCTCGCCGGCGGCGCTGCGCGCCACGGCCGAGGCCGCCTACAACATCGCCCGCTTCACCGCCGAGGACGATTGCGCCGGGCTGGCCGAGGAAGACCTGCTCGAGAAGAATCCGCAGAACCTGGACCTGTTCCACCCGTGGACGGTGGACGCCGAGGGCGCCATCGACATCGCCCGTCGCGCCGAAGCGGCCGCGTTCGCGGTCTCGCCGAAAATCCGCAACAGCGACGGCGCGAGCGTTTCCGCGCAGCATTCGCAATTCGTGCTGGCCACCTCGCGCGGTTTCTCCGGCGGCTACCCGTATTCCCGCCATTTCATCTCGTGCGCGCCCATCGCCGGCTCGGGTGGCGGCATGCAGCGCGACGACTGGTATTCGTCCAAGCGCTCCCCGCTGACGCTGGCCGCGCCCGAGGACATCGGCCGCTACGCCGCCGAGCGTGCGCTGGCTCGCCTGAATGCCCGCAAGCTGACCACGCGCAAGTGCCCGGTGCTGTTCGAAGCGCCGCTGGCCGCTGGCCTGCTCGGCGCGTTCGTCCAGGCGGTGTCTGGTGGCGCGCTGTATCGTAAATCGACGTTTTTGTACGACACGCTGGGCAAGGCCGTGTTCGGTCCGGACATCCAGATCCATGAAACGCCGCACGTGCCGGGCGCGATGGGCAGCGCCCCGTTCGACGAGGAAGGCGTGCGCACGCGCGAGCGCGACGTGGTGCGCGACGGCGTGGTGGAAGGCTATTTCCTCTCCACCTACTCGGCGCGCAAGCTGGGCATGAAGACCACCGGCAACGCCGGCGGCTCGCACAACCTGAAGCTGACCAGCACCCTGACCCAGCCGGGCGACGACTTCGCCGGCATGCTGAAGAAGATGGGCACCGGCCTGCTGGTGACGGAGTTGATGGGGCAGGGCGTGAACTACGTGACGGGCGACTACTCGCGCGGCGCGTCGGGCTACTGGGTGGAAAACGGCGTGATCCAGTATCCGGTGGAAGAAATCACGATTGCCGGCAGCATGGTCGAGATGTTCAAGCAGATCGTGGCCATCGGCGCGGACTCGCTGGTGCGTGGCACCAAGGAAACCGGCTCGATCCTGATCGAACAGATGACGATCGCCGGGAACTGACCGGCTGGGGACTGGGGCTGGATCGCCCAACGAAAAACGGCAGGGTTTGAACCCTGCCGTTTTTTTTTGCAGCCTCGGCTTACTCTTCGCCGGAAGGCGGCCGTTCGTACGTCACGAACGCGTAGTCAAACTGGTTGGCCTCGGAGTGATGCGTCTCGCGGGTCAGTTCGATCCAGCGGGTCCGGTCCACGGCCGGGAAGAACGCGTCGCCGGGAACGTCGGCGTCGATCTCGGTAACGATCAGCCGGTCCGCGCTGGGCAGCGCCTCGGCGTAGAGCTGCGCGCCGCCGATCAGGAAGACCTGCTCCACGCCCACGCAGAGCCGCTGGGCGTCTTCGAGCGATGCCACCACCTCGGCGCCTTCCAGCTTCAGGTCCCGGTTCCGGCTCACCACGATATTGCGGCGCCCCGGCAGCGGTCGGCCGATGGAATCCCACGTCTTGCGGCCCATGACGACCGGCGCGCCCATCGTCGTACGCTTGAAATGCTGGAGGTCTTCCGGCAGGCGCCACGGCAGCGTGTTGTTGCGGCCGATGGTGCCGTTGCGTGCCCGGGCGACGATCAGGGTCAGCAGCGTCATACGGCCACCGGCGCCTTGATCGCGGGGTGCGATTCATAGCCCACCAGCGCGAAATCCTCGTACTTGTAGTCGAAGATGCTGTCCGGCTTGCGCTGGATCTGGAGCGTCGGCAGCTTCATCGGCGCGCGCGCGAGCTGGGTTTCCACCTGCTCGAAATGATTGTTGTAGATGTGGCAGTCGCCGCCGGTCCAGACGAAGTCGCCCACGGCCAGGCCGGCCTGCTGCGCGATCATGTGCGTCAGCAGCGCGTAGCTGGCGATGTTGAACGGCACGCCGAGGAAGATGTCGGCGCTGCGCTGGTAGAGCTGGCAGGACAGCTTGCCGTCGGCCACGTAGAACTGGAAGAATGCGTGGCAGGGCGGTAGCTTCATCTGCGGGATCTCGCCGACGTTCCAGGCCGAGACGATCAGGCGGCGCGAGTCCGGGTTGTTGCGGATCTGCTGCATCAGGTCGGCGATCTGGTCCACGTGGCGGCCGTCCGGCGTCGGCCAGGCGCGCCACTGGTAGCCGTAGATCGGGCCGAGTTCGCCGTTCTGGTCGGCCCACTCGTCCCAGATCGTCACGCCGTGTTCCTTCAGGTAGGCGATGTTGGTCGAGCCCTGGAGGAACCACAGCAGTTCGTGGATGATGGACTTCAGGTGCAGCTTCTTGGTGGTGACCACCGGGAAGCCCTCGTTCAGGTCGAAGCGCATCTGGTAGCCGAACACCGAACGGGTGCCCGTGCCGGTGCGGTCGGCCTTGTCGGTGCCATGCTCGTAAACATGGCGCATGAAGTCGAGATACTGTTTCATCGGCTTGGAAGCGAGGGCGGGGAGAAAGTGATGTCGGCGCCCGGGGGCGCCCGAGCGGGGATTTTACCCGCAAAGCAAAAGACCGCCCGGAGGCGGTCTTTTGCTGCGCCGCGGCAGGGGGCTGCCGCGCGCCGGGGTCTGACTGGTGTCAGTGGCTTTCGGCCGGGGTAGTGCGCACGCGACGCTTCTGCGTCAGGTAGCCCGCGCCCAGCACGCCGCCGATGATCAGCACATAGAGGCCAAGCTGCACGATCGAATGCGTCTCGAAGTACGTCTTGATCAGCGGCTCCTTGACGATCATGTGCACAGCCGTGAAGGCCAGCACGCCGGCGCCCAGGTAGATGATGATCGGGAAGCGCGACATCAGCTTCAGCACCAGCGTCGAGCCCCAGACCACGATCGGGATGCTGATCAGCAGGCCCAGCACCACCAGCAGGAAGCTGCCGTGCGCGGCGCCGGCTACGGCCAGCACGTTGTCCACGCCCATCACCGCGTCGGCGATGATGATGGTCTTCATCGCGCCCACCAGCGTGGTGGCGCCGCCGCCGTGCTCGTCGCCATCTTCCTCGGCGGCCAGCAGCTTGTAGGCAATCCAGACCAGCGCCAGGCCACCCACCAGCATCAGGCCAGGGATCTTGAGCAGCCAGACCACGCCGATGGTCATGGCCGAACGGACCACTACGGCGCCGACGGTACCCCAGACAATGGCCTTCTTCTGCAGATGCGGCGGCAGGTTGCGCGCCGCCAGGGCGATCACGATGGCATTGTCCCCGGCCAGCACCAGGTCAATGACGACGATGGACAGCAGCGCCGTCAGAAACTGCATCGTGAACAAATCGGTGAACCACTCCATGAACTCTCCTCGGGTACGAACGAATAGCTGCAAGCCAATTTGGCCCGCAAGGGTTTTTGTTCACCTGGAGATCACGAAGCACGGGAGTTGGAAACGCCTTTGCAACGTGAAACCAGGTTGCAAAGGTCTTGCTCGACACACAGACGCGGAATGCGCGGCAGGGTCAGCACAACCGGAGACGGGTCGCGTCTCGGAATGACGATTGTGCTAAGGGCAATGGCCCCCAAGCTACTCCCCTTTGAAGGGACGCGTCCGCAGATACTGCATGAGCGGTCGCGCTGGGCGGGATTATAAGCGAAATGCGAGGAAAAATGTTGTGCAGCCTACATGCCATTTGAATGTATCTAACATGAGGCTTTTGGGTGGAGATTTCGACATTGTCAGCGGATGTAAGTCGATGCAAGGCATCCTGCACGCATATCGATATGCACCTATCCTATTGGGACTGGCTTCGGCCGGTGCGCGTCAGACTGCACAGGCGCGGACTCCGATGACGGTCGCCTGGCGCTAGCCATGGCGGTTTTGAGGGATTCACGTAGTGCCCCATCGACAACAAGGAAGCGTCATGCCGGCTGTTACGACACCACTGAACCCAACTCGACCTCTCTCCAAAGCCAATCACAACCACCACGCCCCCGCCCCCACACTCGCGCCCGAGCCATCCCCGGTCATCGTCAATGGCAATGGCCATGCCCCGGCGGCGCTCCAGCCCGAATTCGTCCAGCAGTACCACGAGGACAGCGGCGCCCTGCGCGCCGAGATCGTCGCTGGCCTGACCCGGCATCCGGCCAGCATCAGTCCGAAGTTTTTCTACGATGTGCTCGGTTCCCGGCTGTTCGAGGCGATTACCGACCTGCCCGAGTACTACCCCACGCGCACCGAAGCATCGATCTTCGCCACCTCGGCGCCCGCCATTGCGGCGCGCGCCGGCAGCGGCTGCGTGCTGATCGACCTCGGTGCGGGCAACTGCGAGAAGGCCGCGCGGCTGTTCCCCAGCCTCCAGCCAGCGCAGTACGTGGCGCTCGATATTTCCGTGGAGTTCCTGCGCGGCACGCTGACCGGCCTGCAACAGCAGAATCCGCATATTCCGATGCTGGGCCTGGGCGCGGACCTCTGCGGCCCGCTCGACCTGCCCAGCGGCGTCCGGCGCGGGCGGCGGCTGTTCTTCTATCCCGGCTCCAGCATCGGCAACTTCGCCCCGATCGAGGCGCTCGCGCTGCTCCAGCGCCTGCGCGCGGCGGCCGGGCGCGGCGACGGCGTGCTGATCGGCGTGGATCTTTTCAAGGATTCTGCGACGCTGGTGTCGGCCTATGACGACGCCCTCGGCGTGACCGCCGCGTTCAATCGCAACGTGCTGCGCAACCTGAACCGCATCGTTGGCAGCGACTTCGCGCTCGACGATTGGCGCCATGCGGCCAGCTTCGACGCCCGGTCCTCGTGCGTGCAGATGCATCTGGAGGCCACGCGCGACGTAACCGTGCGCTGGGCCGACGGCGAGCGGCGCTTCGCGGCCGGGGAGCAGATCCATACGGAGGATTCCTATAAGTATCGTCCGGAGGACTTCTCGATCCTGCTCGAGTCGGCCGGCTTCACTGATCCGGTGTGCTGGACCGACCCGAACGGCTGGTTCGCGGTGTTCCACGCGCGCGGCTGACCGTCGCGGCCGGGTCCGCGACAGAAGCCGCAGCCCAAGCAGGGGATTGAATGCCCGGGAAGGGCCATCGTCGCGCCAGTGTCATAATGCGCGCAGCCGGTGGCCCCGGCATCCCTTTTACCTTCTGTCACGGATCTGTCGATGAGCGGCTTCTCCATGCTTCCCGATCTTCACTTCACTGGCGGCAAGGCGACGTGGGCTGACGCGCGCCGGCTGCCGCGCGAAGGGCTGGCGCAGGCGCTGGTGGAGTCGCGCAATCGCACGCTGGCGTGGCTGGCGGCCTTCGGCCAGACCCGCAAGGGCTGGATGGTCACGCGCCAGTACGACTGCAATCCGCCGCTGTGGACCCTCGGTCACATCGCCTGGCATGCCGAATGGTGGTGCCTGCGCGGCGTGCGCCACCTCGAGCGGGGTGGGGTGCGGCTGCCGGTGGCCAGTGAGCCGTCGCTGCTCGACGGCGCCGATGAATGGTTCGACCCGGACCGCATCGGCCCGGACGAGCGCTGGGAAATCGTGCTGCCCGATGTCGCACGCGTGAAGCAGTACGCCACGCAGGTGCTGGACGGCCTGCTGCGCCGCATCGCGCTGTTGCCCGACGACGAAGATGTCACGCTCTATCCGTTTCGCCGGGCGCTGTTCCATGAGGATGCCCAGGGCGAGACCATCGCCGCGCTGCTTCAGGCGCTGGGCATGGCGCCGGCCGAGCCGGCTGCCGTGGGCCCGTCGATCTCCGTCTCGCACAACGGCACGCTGCACTTCCCGGGCGGCCGCTTCACGCAGGGCTGGCATGACCCGGACGGCCTCGCGCTGCCGGACGAGCTGCCGGCCCAGCAGACCTATGTGCCCGCGTTCGATATGGACGGCGCGCTGGTCACCAATGCGCAATTCCTGGAATTTGTCGAAGACCACGGCTACGAGCACCCGTCGTGGTGGTCGGCGGCGGGGCGGCAATGGCTGATGACGCAGGAGCGCTCGGCGCCGCGTTACTGGTCGCGCCACTTGGTCACCCGGGCGTGGATGGTGTCGCGCTTCGGCGCGGAGCGCACGCTCAATCCCGACGAGCCGGTGCGCCACGTCACGCTGTTCGAGGCGCAGGCATGGTGCGTCTGGGCCGGCCGGCGGCTGCCGCAGGAAGTGGAGTGGGAGCTGGCAGCCACGCAGAATCGTGGCCTGCAATGGGGCGCGCTGCGCGAGTGGACGGCCACACCCTACGAGCCCTACTCGGGCTTTGTGGCGCAGCCGGCTGACCTGGAGCTGGTGGGACGCTTCGGCACGCACCAGGCCGTGCGCGGCGTCTCGTTCGCGAGCCCGGCGCGCCAGCGCCATACCCGGGCGCGCACGGCGCTGCTGCCCGAGGACGATGTCTCCTTCGTCGGCTTCCGGTCCTGCGCGGTGTAGGCCCCGACGTCGATTCCATCGCACGCAGGCAATAAAAAACGGCACCCGAGGGTGCCGTTCTTCATGGATCGTAGCGACCGGTCACCCGGTCACCCGATCAACGCTCGTAGCGCGAGCGGGTGTTGCCGTTGCGCTGGCCGCCGAAGCCGCCGCGATCGCCGAAGCCGCGGTTGCCGTCGCGCGGAGCGCCGCCTTCACGGTTGCCGCCGAAGCCGCCACGGTTCGCGCCTTCGCGGTTACCGAAACCTTCGCGGTTGCCGAAGCTGCGGTCGCCGAACGAGCGCTCGCCGCCGAAGCTGCGTTGCTGCTCGCCGCCGAACGGACGCTGTTGCGGCTGGCCACGGTCGCCGAAGCCACGGTTGCCGTCGCGCGGTGCCGCCGCAGCGCCTTCACGGTTGCCGAAGCCTTCGCGATTACCAAAGCCTTCACGGTTGCCGAAGCCGCCGCGATCGCCGAAGCCACGGCTTTCGCCGCCGCCGAACTTGCGGTCGCCGAAGCTGCGCTCGCCGCCGGTGCCGCCATTGCCGCGGTAGCCACCGCCGCTACCGCTGTTGCCGCCGCGATAACCGCCGCCGGTGCCACTGTTACCACGGTAGCCGCCGCCGCTGCCGCCCGGCTTGCCGCCGAAGTTCGAACGCGGCTTGGGCTGGCGACGCGGCTCGAGGCCTTCGATCACCGACGCGTCGATGCGGTGGTTGGTGAAGCGCTCGATGCGCTTCCACTGGAACATGTCGCCATGGTTCACGAGGTTGATCGCGATACCCGAGCGGCCGGCACGGCCGGTACGGCCGATACGGTGCACGTAGTCTTCCGCCTGCTTGGGCAGGTCGAAGTTCACCACGTGGGTGATGTCGGGCACGTCGATACCGCGTGCGGCCACATCGGTCGCCACCAGCACGCGGATGTTGCCGCGGCGCAGGGCGGTCAGCGTGCGGTTACGCGCACCCTGGGTCATATCGCCATGCAGGGCGCCGGCCGAGAAACCGGTGTCCGAAAGACGTTCGGCCAGCGAATCGGCATCGCGCTTGGTCGCCGTGAAGACGATGGCTTGCTTGAGCGAGGCGTCGCGCAGCAGGTGATCCAGCAGGCGCTCCTTGTGCGACATGTCGTCGGTGAAGTGCAGGCGCTGCTCGATGTTGCTCTGGTCGGCGCGGACGGCGGCGATCTCGATACGCTGCGGGTCGCGCAGCTGGCGCGAGGCCAGTTGGGCGATGCGGGCGTCGAGCGTGGCCGAGAACATCAGCGTCTGGCGCGTGGACGGCGTGGCCGCGACGATGGCGTCGATGTCATCGGCAAAGCCCATGTCCAGCATGCGGTCGGCTTCGTCGAAGACGAGCATGTCGAGTGCGGACAGGTCGATACGGCCGGCTTCGATGTGATCGAGCAGGCGGCCCGGCGTGGCCACGAGGATGTCAGGCATCTTCGACAGCATGGCCAGCTGCTTCGGGTAGGGCATGCCGCCCAGGATGCTGGCGCAGACGATGCGGCGCAGATGGCGGCCGTACTTGGCGGCAGCCTCGGTCACCTGCAGGGCCAGTTCGCGCGTCGGCGTGAGCACCAGCAGCGACGGCTGGGCCGGCGACGGACGGGGGCGCTTGCCCTTCATGCGCTTGACGGGTTCGTCGCTGCGCGGACGATTCGGGGCCGCCTTCTCGCTGATGCGCTGGATGGCGGGCAGCATGAACGCGGCGGTCTTGCCCGAGCCGGTCTGGCTCGAGACCAGCAGGTCACGGCCGGCCAGGAACTGGGGAATGGCCTGGGCCTGCACCGGCGTCGGCGTGAGGTAGTTCAGTTCGGAGAGGGCGCGCAGGATGGCTTCGTCCAGACCGAGCTTGGCAAAGCCGTTTTCGGCGATGTCGACGGGTTGGGCTGCCTGGGCGGGTGCTGCGGACGCTTCGGGCGCGTCACCGGCGGTCAGCATGGCGTCGAGCTTGTCGAGCGGGCTGATGTCGGCGGGCGTGGCGGATGCGTCGGTGGCGGAGGCAAAAGATTGCTCCGCACGGAAATCGTGCTGGGTCATGTCGTGCTTATTAAATATGCATGGCACCCCCGCGGTCATGCGCAAAGGGGTGGGCGCAGTGCAAAGTCTTAAAAAAGGCTTCGGCGCCAATCGGTAGGCCGTTCGACAGACTCAGCTGGCAACACGGCGGCAGGCAGGGTGGGCGGCTGGTTTTTTAAATAAACCGGCTACTAATCCCTGGCAGGCAAACAGCGCAGGCAAACAGGCTGTTCATCAGGATCGGAGACGAGGCGACGTCTGGTGAGCGGTGCGTTCTGGCCAACACCTGTCACGGAACATCTGGAGGACAGAGGCGGGGTGCAGAGCTTGGGAGGTAGCGGGTACGCCATGGCAGGATTGCCGGGCGCTTTGCGGAACTCACAGTGCGAAACTCACGGCGCGCAGTATAGCAGAACAATTAAATTTTTGTTGCAGTGCGAAACGTAACGAGATGTGTCGCGCACATCTGGATCACGGCAATCATCCGGCGCCACTTGCGAATGCGTCTCGCTTGAAAGCGGGGGCGTCCTGCCTATACTCAGAGCGCGAGCAATCCATGCCCGCATGGGGCGGACACCCATCGTTCCCGATGATTCGCCTTCGGCAAGGTTAGCTTGCCGCGCGCCCCCGGCATTGCGGTCATTGATGCCACTGCCAGGTTTTCTTCGACTATCCGGGTGGTCCGGATGGACGTCCGCGTCATGGGCGGAACCATGGGAAAACATGCTTGGCACAGGAATGACCGGAATTCGCCGGCGACGTTGACCCAGGTGGTCCGGGCCCGTCCGCAACCAAAGCCCGCCAGTTGTCTGGCGGGCTTTTCTTTGCAGCGACTGCCTTGCTTTGTCTGCCGGGGCGTATCGCGCCTATTTGCGCGACAGCTTCCCGGTCACCCGTTCCTGCCCTGCATGCTGTCCGGACGCTTCGGGCTGGCCCGGGAAGCCTTCCGGATACTGGATCAGGCGCGCCTGCGCACGTCGGTGGGCCTGCCAGTGGCGGCCGCCTCCGGTGCGGGCACCGCCCGTGATGGCGGTCATGGCCTCGCGGTCGAGGTCCATGTTCTCCGTCAAATCCTTGATGACGATTACTGCCATGGCGTTCTCCAGCTTTTGGGCCTGGCCATGGCCGGTCTGTTTGGGGCCGGCCGGGCGGCGCCGGGGCAGGCGCGGGCCCGATTCAGTATAGGCCAGCGGTGCCGCCGTGGCGGCACCGCCACTGGAGGGTGGCCGGTCAGGCCGCCGCCCAGTTGCCGCCCCACTGCGACGGGTTGACGCCGAGCTTGATGTTGCCCAGGTCCACGCCGACCAGCGTGTTGTTGTTGAACGCAGCCACGTTCACCTGCTGCAGCTGCTGCACGCTTTGGTTGATGTTGATGTTGACGTTGGCCAGCGGGCCCATGTTGCCGGCCTTGGCGAGCCAGCTATTGCCGCCACGGATGGCGCACAGGGACTTGCGGTCGAGTTCCTTGCTGGCGGCAAGGTCGCGCACGATGATCGAAGACATGATGGACTCCTTGATCCGGGACCGTTGGGCTCAGACCGGGCCGTACACGTTGTTGCTGGCCGTCTGCGAGGTCGTCACGGTGTTCTTCATGTGGTCCTGGAAGGCCGAGCCGTTGCCGAACGCGCTCGTCACGCTTTGCATTTGCTGGTTTTGCTGGTTGATCTCGGTGTGCTTGTCGATGGACAGCTTGAACGGGCTGTAGACCGAGGTGTAGGGGGCGAAGAGGCCGAGGCCGCCGGATACGGCGCTCATCTTCTTGGCGTCGAGGGTTGCGGTCGAGGACAGGTCTTGGATGGTCAGCGTGGTCATTTCAGTTCTCCTAGAGAGGAAGGGTGAAGCTTGGTGGTTGGTTGAGCATCGGGTTGGTGTCGCGCTCGGTTGTCATATCGCAGCAAGCGTGCCAGCGCAGGCCCGGCACATCGAAAAAAGTTGGAAAACCGCGTGGGATAAGGCGTTGCGGGGAGGTCGGGGCTGGCACGGTGCCGGCGCGCGGTGCCGCTGGCAGGGGAGAGTGGTGGATTGCCGCCAACAGATCGGCCGTGCCTGTCGGGGCGGGGCCAACGACCCGGGCAGTACCGGGTTTGCGGTTGGACAGAGTGCGCACTAGTATCCATCGTGGGCGATGGTTCGTGACGTAGCGGCATCGCCGGTCCGCAACCACTCGTCGGGATCGCATTTGATGTCTAGCCTGACCGACCTGATACGCAACTTCCAGCGCGGTGGCCTCTCGCGTGACGAGTTCCTTGCGTCAGTCGACCTGGCCCTCCAGGACGACCAGACACAGCCGACCCAGCTCGCCCGCGTGCTCAGTGAAGAACACACGCGCGCGCCGCTGCCGCCTGGCGTCTATGCCGAGGTGATGCGCCGCATCGAGTCGCGCGTGGCCACGCAGTTCGACCCGATCGGGGACGCCATGCGTGAGCCGCTGGGCGAGGAAACCCGCATGGCGCCCGATCCGCTGGACCGCAGCGCGCCGCCATCGCCATCGTCCTCGTCTTCGCCCACGTCGCCTTCCGCCTCCTCCCATCCCTCCGCGGGCCACAGCGGCAACACCGGCAGCACGGGCAACACCGGTGGCTATGTCACCGCCGGGGCCAGCAAGGGCGTTGGCGATACCCTCAACGGCCGCTTCGTGCTCGAGGAATGCCTGGGCATCGGCGGCATGGGCACGGTCTACAAGGCGCTCGACCTGCGCAAGCTCGAGGCATCCGACCGCAAGCCCTATATCGCCATCAAGGTGCTGAACCTCCAGTTCAGCGGGCACCCCAAGTCCCTGATGGCGCTGCAGCGGGAGGCGCGCAAGGCGCAGACGCTGGCGCACCGGAATATCGTCACCGTCTACGACTTCGACCGCGATGGCCCGACAGTCTTCCTGACCATGGAATATCTGTCCGGGAAGTCCCTCAACCGCGTGCTGCGCGCGCCGGATTTCGCCGGCCTGCCGTACGCCAAGGCGCTGCCGATCATCGTCGGCATGGGCCGGGCGCTGGCCTATGCACACGAGCGCGGCTTCGTGCATTGCGATTTCAAGCCGGCCAATGTGTTCCTGACCGATCGTGGCGAGGTCAAGGTGATCGATTTCGGCATCGCGCGCGGCTTCCAGCAGCCGACCGATGACGCGGACCAGACCGTGTTCGATCCCGGCTCGCTGGGCGGCATGACGCCGGCCTACGCCAGCCCGGAGATGTTCGAGCACCGCGAGCCCGATCCGCGTGACGATATCTACGCGCTGGGTTGCGTGACCTATGAGCTGCTGACCGGCAAGCATCCGTACGAGCGGATGTCGGCCAACCAGGCGCGCGCCTCGCACATGAAGCCGACGCCGCCGAAGGTGCTCAGCCGCAACCAGTGGAAGACGCTGCGCCAGGCGCTCTCGCTGGACCGGGCCACGCGCACGCCCACCGTGAAGCGCTTCCTGGAAGGGCTGGGCGCCGAGCCGGCGCGGCCGACGTCGAGCGTGCCGATGGCGATAGGCGGCGTGCTGGCGGGCGCCGCGTTCGTGGCGGGACTGGGCTACTACGTGTGGCGCATGGGGGCCCAACCGAAGGAACCGACGGAAGCCACCCAGGCCAGCACGACCGAGCCGGCCGCTGTCGAGCCGCCGAAAGCCGAGCCGCCGAAAACCGCTGCACCCCCGAAAGCTGCGGAGCAACCGCCAAAAGCCCCCGAACCCAAGCTCACGCTGCAGGCCGTCACCCCCGTGCTGGCAGCCGCGCCTTGCTCGCTGCTCACGGCTGCCGTCGATGGCGGCACGCTGCGTGTGGAGGGCTACGTCGCGGATACGGCCACGCGCAAGCTGCGCGACCAGTTGAACGCCATCCCCGGTGTGAAATCCCTGAAATTCGATGCCCAGCCGCTTGCCGCCGACAAGTGCGATGTGGTGCGCCTGGTGGCGCCGTACTGGTCCGGGCACAAGCCCGGCGGTGCTGTGGTGCGCACCCGGGGCAGCGACAAGCTGACCGAGGGCACGCCGCTGATCATGGACCTGAACACGCCGGGGCAGGAGACCTATGTCTACGTCGATTACTTCGTCGTCGATGGCAAGGTGGCTCACCTTGTGCCCAGCAAGCGTATTCCGGGGCACCAGGCGCCGGCCAGTTATAGCGCCACGATCGGGGAGGCGGGGGAGTGGGTGGTCTCGCGGCCATTCGGCACGGAACTGGTGGTGCTGCTGACCACCCCGGCGCCGCTGTTCGACTCGCGCCGGCCCGAGTTCGAGACCCGGCAGGAATACCTGCGGGCGCTCGACAAGCCGCTCGCGCAGATGGCCGGCAAGTACGGCCGGGACCGCATCAGCGCGGACCTCGTGCAGATTTCGACCAGCGCCCGCTAGCCCGCTAGCCCGCTACTTCAAGTCTGCTACTTCATGTCCCGCGCCACGCGGAAGCCGTTCTGCGACTGGCGCACGCTGGTGCTGTACTTGAAGCGCGTGGAAGACACCATATAGGTCGCCCCCTCCCGCCAGGAGCCACCGCGGATCACGCGCGCGGTGCAGGCCGCCTCGTCCCAGGCGCGGCCATCGACCGGTGCGTTCTTGTACGAACTGTGCCAGCAATCGCCCACCCATTCCCAGACGCTGCCGTTCATGTCATGCAGGCCGTACGGATTGGCCGCGAACGAGCCGACGTTGGCCGGCGCGGCATCGCTCCACGGCTCGCCGCAGTCCTTGCAGTTGGCGTTGCCCTTGCGCATCTGGTCGCCCCACCAGTAGGCGGAGCTGGTGCCGCCGCGCGCTGCGTACTCCCATTCGGCTTCGGTGGGCAGGCGATAGGTCTTGCCGGTAGTCTTCGTGAGCCAGGCGAGGTACTGCTGGGTGTCATCCCAGCTGACGTCGCGCACCGGGGCGGCCTTCGCCTCGGCAGGATTGGTGGCGATGCGCGGGCAGCCGTTGGCATCGGCACAGGCATTCCATTGCTCGACGGTCACCTCGAACTTGCCGATGGCGAACGGCTGGCTGATGGTCACGCGGTGCGGCGGACGCTCGGCGGGGTCGCTGGTGCTGCTGCCCATCGTGAAGCCGCCCGGGCTGACGCTGACGAGTACCGGGCAGGCCGGGCAGTCACGGATCTCGCCGCCCTTGGCTTCGGCCTGCTTGGCCGGCGCGGTGGCGGGGGCGCCTTCCTTGCCTTCGTTCGCATAGGTCACGGTGCCCTGCGCGATGGGCCCGCCGCTGCGCGAGCGCGGCTGGTTGGCGGTGGGTGGCGTGGCGGGCGGTGTGGCGGGTGTGGCCGGGGCGCGTGCGGCAGGCGGCGGGGCGGGTGTCGGCGCCGGGGTGGGCGTCGGGGCCGGCTTGGCTTCCACCTTCGGCTCGGGCTTGGCGGGCTGGGCGGGAGACGTGGCCTTGATGCGCTCGATGCGAGACTTGGCGAGCGCCGCGAATCGCCCGTTCGGGTATTGCTTCAGATACGCCTCGTAGTCGCTCGCGTAGTTACTGTTCTTGATGGAGTCCCAGAACGACAGTTCGTACTGCTCGTCACTGTTCTTCGGCAGGATGCCGGCGCTGGCCGACGTGGCGAACATCGTACCCGCCACACCAAGGGCGCCACAGAACGCGCCGCCCCCGAGCAAAGCACTGCCAATCCATGACACGACAAGAGTTTTCCGCCACATATTCAGGCCCCGTGGGTGCTGCGCAGCGCGCGGTGTGGAGTTGCCGTGACGCAATCCGGCTCGTTTCAAGATAGCACAGCAGGTGTGGCGTGAAAGGTCGCCGCGCCGTGCCAGGCCGCCCGGTTAGCTTCCGTTCGCTTTTTCCGATCTTCCGACCTACGCTTGAGGACACATCGCCGAGCGCACTGCCGCCACAACACTAATCAAGATCCGCTGCCCGCTCGCCTCGCCGGTGTCCCCGCGCGGGCACCGTGTGAAGCGGACAGATCTCCGGGAGGAGCCGCGTATGTCCAGACGATCCCCGCTCCGCGTGCTCGCGGCCGCCGTGCTTGCCACGGGACTGGCTGCCTACGCCACCCTTGCCACGCCGCTGACCCCCGCCCCGAAGAACGCCGAGACGTACATCATCTGGCCCGGCGACGGCGCCGTCATCGACGGCGGCAAGCTCTGGGTCCGCATGGGCCTGAAGGGTATGGGCGTCTGTCCGAAGGGTGTCGAGCGCCCCAACTGCGGCCACCATCACCTGCTGATCGACGCCGAATTGCCGCCGATGGACAAGGAAATTCCCAACGACCGCAACCACCTGCATTTCGGCGCGGGCGAGACCGACGCGCGCATCGAACTGCCGCCAGGCAAGCACACGCTGCAGCTGCTGCTGGGCGACAGCAAGCACGTGCCGTTCGATCCGCCGATTTATTCGAAGAAGATCACGATCACCGTGCGGTGAGCGCACATTCGCGATGATCGCCGCGCAGGGGAGGGAAGCCATGACGAAGCCAGTCGCCGCAGTGATCGTTCTTGCCGCCGGCTGTCTGTGGGCAGGCAGTGCCATGGCCGCCGATGCCTCGGCGCCCGCCGGCTCGGCCGGCCATGCCGCGCATGGCGGCACGGCGGCATCGGCCGCGGGGGCCACCCCGGCCAGCGGCCCCACGCCGGCGCCGAAGAACGCCTATCTCTATATCGGCTATCCGAACAACAACCAGACCCTGCCAGCCGGAAAGCCGGTCAAGGTCTGGTTCGGGCTGCGCAACATGGGCGTGGCGCCCAAGGACGTCAAGTTCCCGAACACCGGCCACCACCATCTATTGATCGATGTGGACCTGCCGCCGATGGACAAGGAGATTCCGAACGACCGCAACCACCTGCACTTCGGCGCGGGCGAGACCGAGACCACGGTGGAGCTGGCGCCGGGCAAGCACACGCTGCAACTGCTGATGGGCGACGAGAAGCACATCCCGACCAGTCCGCCGGTGTACTCGAAGAAGATCACGATCTATGTGAAGTAGGCGGGCGGAACGCCTGCTCCACGGGGCGCGCAGCGATGCGCGCCTTTTTTTCGTCCGCGATGTTGGCGCCAGCCAGACAGCTGGCCCGCATCCGTTGTGCCGCCACCAACAGGCCGGGGCCCCGCCACCCCCCATGCCGTGTGACGCGCTCATCCGCAAAGCCTTGACCCGCCGGCGCTGGCGGGTTTTTTTCGGTCTTCTGGCACGGGCTGGCACGCTTGCTGCGATATGACAACCGAGCGCGACACCAACCCGATGCTCAACCCAACCAAGCCTTACCTCTTCCTCTCTAGGAGAATTGAAATGACCACGCTGACCATCCAAGACCTGTCCTCGACCGAAACCCTTGACGCCAAGAAGATGAGCGCCGTATCTGGCGGCCTCGGCCTCTTCGCCCCCTACACCTCGATCTATCACCCGGTGAAGATCGACTTCGACAAGACCACGACGATCAACCAGAGCAACCAGCAAATGCAGGAAGTCAACAACCTGTTCGGCAACGGCTCGGCCTTCCAGGAGCACCTGAAGAACACGGTGACGACCTCGCAGACCGCCTCGAACAACGTGTTCTGATTTATCGCCGGTTCAGATCGGCAGGGCACCGCGAACGACGGTGCCCCAAGCCGCACGGGGAGCATTGCGCCGGGGACCCCTCCGTCCCGGCGCTTTTTTTTCGCCCCGCACACATGTCGAGGTTGGAGCTGGCTCCGCTTCGCACCACAATACAGTCGAGCGCCACGGCAGGCAGCACGAGTCCGACGGCGTTCCATGCAGGAAGTCATCGTGTTCGCTTTCGCCCCGGCCCCCGCACTGGCCAAACCTGTCGCCGCCGCGCTCTGCGCGCTGCTGATGGCGGGTTGCGCCGATTTTCGCCCCCCCGAGTACAAGCGCCCGGAAACGCCGGCCAAGGCGGACTGGTCGCGCACGGAGTCGATCACGGTATCGCCGGCCGAGACCATCGTGCCGAACTGGTGGCAAGGCTTCGGCGACCCCTATCTCGATGAACTGGTGGCCAAGGCGCTGGCCGGCAACTACGACATCCGCGTGCTGGCCGCACGTATCCGCGTGGCGAGCGCGCAGATTGGCGAAGCCCGTGCCGGCGCGCTGCCCGTGTTCGATATCGGCGCCGGCGCGAGTTTCGACAAGACCACCGGCCAGGCCATGACGCGCACCTTCAACCTGGGCGCCACGGTCAACTGGGACATCGATATCTGGGGCAAGGTGGAAAAGGGCGTGCAGGCCCAGACCGCCGAGTACCGCGCCTCCGAGGCGGACTGGCGCGCAGGCTACCTGGCGCTGGTGTCCGATGTGTCGATCACGTACTTCACGCTGCTCCAGCTCGACGAGCAGATCGCCCAGCAGCGGCTCACCGTGTCGCGCAACAACGACATCCTGACCACCTACAAGGCGATGCTCGCCAACGGGCTGCTGCCGCAGATCCGCGTGATGCAGCAGCAGGCGGAAATCAACCGTCTCAACAAGGATTTGATCGAGCTGCGCCGCTCGCGCGACGTGGCCGAGAACGCACTGGGCACGCTGGTCGGCGTGCCCGCCGGCGACTTCAAGGTGCCGGCCGGCCGATTGCAGGATCGGGTCAAGCTGCCCGTCGTGCCGGCCGGGCTGCCGTCGCAGTTGCTGGCACGCCGCCCGGACATCGTCGCCGCCGAGTACCGCGTGCTGTCCGCGTACAACGTCGTCGGCCAGGCCCGGCTCGCCCAGCTGCCCAGCATCAGCCTCACGGCGCGCGGCGGCACGGCCAGTTTCGCGCTGTCCGACCTGCTCAAGTCCTTCACTTTCGGCTTCATGCCGAGCATCAACCTGCCGATGCTCGACCCCAACGTGCGCGCCCGCGTGAAGACCACTGAAGCCAATATCGGCGTGGTGGAGAACGAGTACGGCCGCACGGTCATGACGGCGTTCGAGGAAGTGGAGAGTGCGCTGGTCAATGTGGATGCCCACAAGCGGCAGCGCATCGAACTCCAGCAGCAGGTGGATCAGCTGCGCGTGGTCTCCACCCAGATCGAGGCACAGGCCAAGGAAGGGATTGCGTCACAGCTGGAGGTCTTCGAGACCGAGCGTTCGCTGCTCCAGGCGCAACTGGCGTTGTTGGGGGCGCACCAACAAATCCTGGCCGATACCGTCACGCTGTACAAGGCACTCGGTGGCGGCTGGCCGAGCACCACCGTCAGCAATGCCGCGCCATCCAACGGTGCGAATACGACAGCGAACGTAGCGCCTTAGCCGCACGCGCGCACAAAGCGTTTCAACCTTGAAACCCGCCTGCCGCGTGCGTTCGCGCAACGCTGCACCGCAGCGGATTGACTCCCGAAAAGCGTGGCCTACTATGTTCATACGCGTGACCTCCCGTACCCCCATGGCCGGCCCATCCGGCCATGCGCGGCACAGCGCCACCGGCCCGACTGTTGGTTCCGTTGAAACATGACGCGCGACGATGCCCTGATCATGGAAATGCCGGTGAGAACGGGGCAGGCGTTCGACGTCCTGCTGATGCCTGTGTCCCGGCCCGAACTCGGCGAGATCCGGATCGGGGAGGATTTGTTCGCCATCGGCCGCGGCGAGGCGCCGTTCGTCGCCTATCCGGCGGAGACGGTCTCGGTACTTTCGCGCCGCCATGCGCGCATCTTTGCCGAGGACGGCGCGGTCTACGTGGCGGACCTCGGCAGCAAGAACGGCACGCGCGTGAATGGCGATGCGGTGGTCAAGCAGCCGGCACTGCTGCGCGATGGCGACGAGGTGAGCTTTGGCGCGGCGCTGTCGTACCGCGTGCGCGTCTATCCCCGCCCGCCGACCCCGGAGCCGCCGCGCCTGGCAGTCACGCTCGCGCCGATCCGGCCGGAAATCGGCCTGCAGCCGGTGGTCGTCGCGGGTTTCCCGTTCCTGGTCAGCAAGGCCGATGACACGTTTGCACGCTATCGCGACGACTATCCGCATCAGGTCAACTACCTCTCGCGCCGCCACGCGCACCTGTTCCTGAAGGCGGGGTCGCCGTGGCTGGAGGACCTGGGCAGCACCAACGGCACCTTCGTCAACGGCGTGCGGCTCGAGGACCAGGCTGTGCGGCTGGAGCCCGGCGATGTGATTGCATTCGGCGGCAGCCACTTCGTCTACCGCGTGGACATCGAGCGCGAGGACGATGCCGACGCCACGGCCACGCGCACCGTGGTGTACGAGGCGCCGCCGCCTGCCCTGGAGGCCGCTGCCGCTCCCGCCGCCGTTGACCCGCTGGGCGTCGACCCCGACAAGACCACCTTCGTCGGCGCCGCTGATTCCTTCCTCGACATCTTCTGCGTCGACTACGCCGCCGCGCAGGAGGACGAGGTGAACCCGGAGCCGATGCCAGACGGCGGGCACGCCCCGGCCCACAAGCCGGCGCCGCGCGGCAAGGTGGCCATGCTGCTGGCCGAGGCGGCGCGCACCTTCGGCATCGATGACCGGCGCAAGCAGGCGCGCGTGGCACGCTGGGGCGCGGTGGCGCTGCTGCTGGCGGCCATCGGCGGCGGCTACCTGTACTGGCGCGGCGCGCCGGACCGCTCGCTGACCGCGCTGATGGATAAGGGCGAGTACGCCCGCGCCGCCGCGCTGGCGGACGATTACCTGACGCGGCAACCGGACAACTCCCAATATCAGGCGACGGGGACCGAGGCGCTGATGCGTGCCTGGGTGCCGCCGTGGACCGCCCGGGTGCGCGCAAAGGACTTCAGCGGCGCCGATGCCGTGCTGGCCGAGATGCGCACCCACAGCCGCCATAACGCCGATGGCCGCGCGCTCATCGACGAACTGGAGTGGGTCACCAGCGTGGCGCGGCTGATGGCGGCACGCGGCGGCCCCGACGCCCCGATCCGCATGTATGCCGACGAAGCGCGCATCCGCGCGCTGGTCGCCCGCTGGGGTACCGACACGGTGGCGCACCAGCGCGCGCTGGGCCGCATCGCCAACCAGGTGCCGGTGTTCCGCGACGCCTATGCGGAGGGCCTGAGCAACCTGCGCAGGCTCCAGAACGAGGACTCGGTGTATCTGACTGCCATCGATCGTCTCAATGCCGCCATCGCCACCGAACTGGCCCGCGAGCAACCCGAGGCACTGCAGGCGATGCTGGCCGACTACAAGGACAAGTACCCGCGCCTGGCCGGGCTGGACAGCGTGGAGAGCGACCTGAAGCAGTACACGGCGCTGATCGAGGCGCTGCGCCAGCGCGCCACGGGGCCGCTCGTCGCCCAGATGCGGCAGGTCAGCTTCGCCACGCCGCCGTTCAAGACGCAGTACGAGACGCTGCGCGCGGAGAAGCTGCCACCGGCCGATGTGCAGCGCCAGTACGCGCTGGCCGACGATGCCTGGCGGCGCGGCGACAGCGCGGCGGCCATCGACGCCCTGCGCCAGATTAACAGCGGACCGTGGGCGGCCGATGTGGCGAAGGACGTGGCGCACAAGCAGCAGGTGGCCGCGCAGTTCGCCAAGGTGAAGGAGGGCCGGGCGGGCAGCAGCGGCTATGAGGACGCCTTGCTGGCCTTCTACGCCGCGCTCGACCCGGATGCCGATGCGTATTACGTGAAGGCCATCGACGCCGACGTCAACACCATCCGCGAGGCCGCGCTGCGCCGCGCCAACCAGCTGCTGAACCGCGCCGCCACGCAGTGGCGCCAGTACCGCAACAACGGGCTGATCGCGGGCGAACAGCGGCTGGAGGCCGGTATCTCGCCGAAGTTCCGCGCGCAGGCCCGCCTGCTGGCCGAGGCGCAGGGCGATGCCCGCCAGGGCTTGCGCATCTACACCCAGCTCAAGGCCGGCGACATGGCCGAGTGGACCAAGGTGCGCGACGAGATCCAGGCCGAGGTGGACCTCCAGCGGCGCTCGCTCAACGACCTGCGCATGGTGCTGGACCCGGCCGTGCTGCGCGCCAAGCTAGAACTGGTGGGCGAGGGCAGCAAGGAGGCCGCGTCGGCCGGTGCCAGCGCCCCCGCCAGCACCACCGCATCCGGAGGCGCGCGATGAGCGAGGATCCCCGCGACAACAAGCTGCGCCCGCTCAACGAGGCGCTCGAGGACCACAGCGCCGAAGGCATCGCCATCCTGAGTTCGGAGCCGTGGCGGCTGTCGATGCTGACCGTGGTCATCACCGGCGCGCTGGTGATCTGCGCGCTGATCTGGTCGTTTTTCGGTCATGCCGATGTCATCGTGACGGCCCACGGCACGCTGGCGCCGGAGTCGGAAGTCCGCCGCTTCTACGCCCCCGTCGATGGCGAGCTGGCCGACCTCTACGTGGCCGAAGGCCAGCCGGTGTCGAAAGATGACGTGCTGGCGCGGCTCAACGCGCGCGGCGCGATCGAGGCGGCGGCCAGTGCGCTGGAGGCGCAGCTCAAGCTGGAGGACTCCGAGCGCGAATGGAAGCAGTTTCCCGAGCGCAAGGTGCTGATGGAGCGCCGCGCGCAGGCGCTCAAGCAGCAGATCGAGCTGGGCACGCGCCAGCACGAGAACCGCATGGCCGAGGGCACGACGCGGCTGGCCGAGCAGCAGCGCGCGCAGTTGCAGGAGGCGCGCAGCAATCTCGAAAACGCCCGCCGGGCGCGCGACTTCGCCCGGCAGGAGCAGGACCGCTACGCGCGCCTGTTCGCGCTGCCGGCTGGCGGCGGCGTGTCGCAGTCGCAGGTGGAAGGCAAGCGCGCCATCACCCAGGATGCCGAGAACAACCTGCGCGTGGCGCAGTCGCGGCTGAGCGAGCTGGACGCGCGGCTGTCGCAGCAATACACGCAGGCCAGCGCGCAGTTGGAGGGCAGCGGGCAGGAGCTGGCGAACCTGCGTATCCAGTACGACGCGGCGATGCGCGAGATCAGCAACACCGAGGACAAGCTGCGCCTGCAGGTGCAGACTGCCCGCCTGGTGGCCGAGGCCGCCGCGCGCATCAAGTTCGAGAACATCGACAAGGACAACTTCCTGCTGATCGTGGCGCCGGTGTCGGGCGTGATTACCGACGTCACCTCCACCCAGCGCGGCGACAAGGTGCAGGCCAACGCGCCGCTCGGCGGCATCGCCCCGAAGGATGCCCGGCCGATGCTGCGCATCGAGATTGCCGAGCGCGACCGCGCCTTCCTGCGCGAGGGCCTGCCGGTCAAGCTCAAGTTCAACGCGTTTCCGTATCAGCGCTATGGGCTGATCGCGGGGACGCTGGAGTACATCTCGCCGGCCACCAAGCCGTCGGGGCCGGACAAGCAGCCCGTGTACGAGGGGCGTGTGCGGCTGGCGCAGGACTACTACGCCGTGGCCAGCAGCCGCTACCCGCTGCGCTACGGCATGACCGCCACGGCCGAGATCGTGGTGCGCGAGCGCCGCCTGATCGACCTCGGGCTAGACCCGTTCCGGCAGGTGGCGGGCTGAACAGATTCCAGCAAGAAAAAGGAGAGGGCGATGACAGCCATCGTGCGGATCGACGAGGAAGTGATCGGCGTCGACGAATTCGTGAGGGTACTCAAGCTGACCGGCCAGTTCGAGGGGCTGGTGGAACAGCTCGTGCGTGACAAGCTGACCGCCCACGCGGCGCGGCGGCACGGCATCAAGCTGGCGCCGGAGGAGATCCAGGAGCGCGCCGACCAGTTCCGCCGCGTGCAGGGGCTGCATCGGGCGGCGGACATGAACCACTACCTCGACGCGCTCGGCATCACGCTGGACGAGTTCGAGGCGTTCATCACCGACAGCCTCTACCAGGAGAAGATGCTGGCCGAGGTCTGCAACGACGCGGCCATGGAGACCTACTTCCAGCTCAACTCGCCGAAGTTCGACAGCATCGAGGTCAGCCATATCGTGGTGGATACCGAAGGCAAGGCGCGCGAGCTGGTCTCCTACCTCCAGGACGACCCGGACAGCTTCAGCGAGATGGCGCGCGAGCACTCGATCGCCGACACCCGTGAGCAGGGCGGCGACATCGGCAAGGTGCTGCGCGGCTCGCTCAAGAGCGACATCGAGGCCAAGGTGTTCAACGCCGAGCCGGGCGCCCTGCTGGGGCCGTTCCCGGCGGCGGACCGCTCGTTCTTCGAGGTGTTCCTGGTGCGGGCCAAGCATCCGGCGCGGCTCGATGCCGACGTGGCCGTGGAAGTGCGCCGGCTGCTGCGCGAGGAATGGCTGATGGCCAGGGCTCAGGAACATGTCATCCAAGCCCGCTAGCGATGCCGCCGCCGAGGCGCCCCCGCCAGGGGCCGCCCCTACGTTGGCCGCCCCTACGTTGGGCGCCCCTACGTTGGCCGATTTCCTGGCCACGGTGGAGATCCTCTCGCCGCTCTCGCGCGAGGAACTCGAACGGCTGGCCGCCAGCGCCCGCACGCTGACCTTCGGCTTCGGCGACACGGTCTGCAACGCGGGCGATCCGGCCGACGGCATCTTCATCGTACGGGCCGGCTCGGTGCGCGTGTTCAACGAGGAGCACGGCAAGGAAATCAGCATGGGCGTGCGCAAGGCCGGCGAGGTCTTCGCCGACATCGCCCTGCTGCGCGACTATCGGCACGAGTCGTCGGTGCGGGCGTCGGGCAAGACCGAGCTGATCACGATTCCGCGCAGCGTGTCGGAGCCGGTGGTGGGCGGCAACCCGGCCGCGCTGGCCTTCATCACCAGCTACGTGGCGATCAGTTCGGCCGGCGGCTTCGTCGCACGGCTGTTCGATCTGCGCGGCAAGCTGGACAAGAGCGAACTGGAGGACGCGGTGCGCAGCGTGGGCGTGAAGCGCGTGGCGGCCGGCAAGCCCATCCTCCAGCAGGACGGCCGCGACGACCGCCGCCTCTACGTGGTGCGGCAGGGCACGGTGCGGATCGTGCGCGAGGAGGACGGCGATACCTTCCCGCTCGCCACGCTCGGCCAGGGCGAGATCTTCGGCGAACGGGCCTGCGTGATGCGGCAGGAGCAGATCGCCTCGGCCATCGCCGAAACCGACACGCGGCTGCTGGTGATTCCCGAGAAGACGGTCCAGTTGATCCTGGAACGCAACGTGCGGCTGCGCGAGGTGCTGGAGGAACGCATCCGCGCCGTGGACCGCGAACTGCATCGCCAGAAGAAGCTGGCCGAGCGGCGCAAGCGGCCGGTGCTGCTCGATCTCCACTCCAAGCCGGAGTTCGGCGAGCGGGTCATCCGCCGTTTCGCGATGGTGGAGCAGGCCGAGGAGATGGATTGCGGCGCGGCGTGCCTGGCGATGATCTGCCGGCACCACGGCATTCCGATGACGCTGGGCAAGCTGCGCGAGCTGGCCAACGTAACCACGTCCGGCGCCACGCTGGACAGCCTGGCGCGCGCCGGCGAGTCGCTGGGCTTTACCACGCGCGGCGTGCAATGCACGCGCGACGCGCTGCTCGGCTTCGAACTGCCGTTCATCGTGCACTGGGAGGGCTACCACTACGTGGTGGTGTACGGCATCTCGGCGCGCCATGTCTGGGTGGCCGATCCGGCCATCGGCTTCCGCAAGATGAGCACGGAGGAGTTCGAGCGCGGCTGGAGCGGTACCTGCCTGCTGTTCACGGCCGGCGAGACCATGACCGAGCTGGCCGTGGCGCGCTCGCCGTGGCTGCGCTTCATCGGCTACCTGTCGCCCTACAAGCGCATCCTCGCGCACCTGTTCCTGGCGACCTTCGTGATCCAGATGCTCGGGGTGGTGCCGCCGCTGATCATCCAGAACATCCTCGACGGCGTGGTGGTGCACCAGAACGTCGGCCTGCTCCACCTGCTGATCCTGGGGCTGGTGATCTCCAACATCTTCACCCAGTTGATGGCAACCGTCCGCGCGTACCTGGCCAATTTCATGGTGCGCAACATGGACTTCGCGATGATGTCGCACTTCTTCAAGCACACGCTGTCGCTGCCGCTGTCGTTCTTTGCCAAGCGCAAGACCGGCGACATCTTCGCGCGCTTCCAGGAGAACCAGACGATCCGGGCCTTCCTGACCGAGTCCACGGTGACCACGGCGCTGAACCTGCTGATGGTGTTCATCTACTTCACCATCATGTTCTTCTACAACGTCAAGCTGACGCTGCTGCTGATCGCCTTCATCATCCCGATTGCCGCCCTGACCGTCATCGTCACGCCGAAGGTGAAGACCTACGCGCGCGACGTGTTTTCGGCCTCGACTGACGCCAAGTCCTACCTGATGGAGACGCTGGGCGGCGCGGAGACGGTGAAGGGCATGGGCATCGAGCGGCCCGTGCGGCTGCGCTGGGAGCGCAAGTACGCCAAGGCGCTGGAGAAGCAGTACCAGGCCCAGTCCTTCCACATCCTGGTCGGGCTGGTCAGCCAGGTCCTGAACGCGGCCACGACCATCGCGGTGCTGTGGGTGGGCGCCACGCTGGTGCTGGAGCGCGAGCTGACCATCGGCCAGCTGATCGCCTTCAACGCCTTCATGGGCAGCGTGCTGGCCCCGGTGATGGGGCTGGTGGCGCTGTGGAGCCAGTTGAACGACGCCGGTGTGGCGATGGAGCGCCTCGGCGACGTGCTCGACCTCGAACCCGAGCAGAAGCCTCAGGACGTCCTCTCGCGCGTGATGCTGCCGGACCTCCAGGGCGAGATCCGCTTCGAGGGCGTGTACTTCCGCTATGGCGGCGAGGACACCCCCTACGTGCTCGAAAACATCAGCTTCCACATGCGGCCGGGCGAGATGGTGGCCATCGTGGGCCGCAGCGGCTCCGGCAAGACCACGCTGGCCAAGATGCTGGTGGGCTTCTACAAGCCGAGCGAGGGGTCGATGTCGGTGGATGGCTACGACCTCAATGTGATCGACGCCGGCTTCTATCGCGCCCAGGTGGGCTATGTGATGCAGACCAACCTGCTGTTCTCGGGCACGATTGCCGAGAACATTGCCTGCGGCGACGACAGCCCGGACCGCCGCCGCATCGAGGAAGTCGCCAAGATGGCGGACGCGCACGCCTTCATCTCCAAGCTGCCGCTCGGCTACGAGCAGGTGGTGGGCGAGCGCGGCATCGGCCTGTCGGGCGGGCAGATCCAGCGGCTGTGCATCGCCCGGGCGCTGTACCACGACCCGCGCCTGCTGGTGTTCGACGAAGCCACCTCGGCGCTGGACACGCAATCGGAAAGCAACATCCTCGCCAACATGCAGGAGATCCTGCGCGGGCGCACGGCCGTTATCATCGCGCACCGGCTCAGCACGATCATGCAGGCAGACAAGATCCTCGTGCTGTACGAAGGCGGCATCGTGGAGCAGGGGCGGCACGAGGAACTGCTCGCGCGCCGCGGCATGTACTACCAGTTGGTCCAGAAACAGTTGAGCGCGGCATGAAGCTATTCAACCAGGGCACGCCTGTTACCTCCGCGGTGTCGTTTGCCGGGCTGATCGAGAAGATCGAGATCCTGCGCTCGACGCTGCGCTGGTCGTCGCGGCTTGAGCGGCCCGAGATCGAGAAGCTGCTCAAGCAGGCCACCACGCTGCGCGACGAGGTGATGGGGCTGTCACACAAGGAGCGCTTCGTGGCGGCCGCCTCGGCCGAGCCCGAGGCGGTGACCGAGGTGGAGCCGGTGGACCTGTCCTCGCGCGAGCGGCGCCAGGCGCTGATGGAGCGCAGCTTCATCTTCGAGGGCACCTTCGGCGACAACCCCAAGCTGCTGGAGGCACTGGAGATTGCGGAGAAAGCCTCCCCGACCGACCTCCCGGTGCTGATCGACGGCGAAAGCGGCACCGGCAAGGAGCTGATGGCGAAGGTGATCCACGCCAACGGCTCGCGCACGGACAAACCGTTCATCTCGGTCAACTGCGGGGCGATTCCGGACAGCCTGCTCGAATCGGAACTGTTCGGCCACAAGAAGGGCGCGTTCACGGGCGCCGCCAACGACCGGCGCGGCAAGTTCGAGAGCGCCCACACCGGCACGATCTTTCTCGACGAAATCGGCGAACTGCCTCTGGTCGGGCAGGTCAAGCTGCTGCGCGTGCTGGAGGCGCACGAGATCCAGCGCGTGGGTTCGGACGAGGTGATCTCGGTGGACGCCCGCATCGTGGCGGCCACCAACAAGGATCTACGGCGGATGAGCCAGGAAGGCACCTTCCGCGAAGACCTGTTCTACCGGCTCAGCGTGATTCATGTGACGTTGCCGGCACTGCGTGAGCGGCGCGACGAGATCGCGCTGCTGGTGGCCTATTTTGGCGATGAGTCCGCTGGGCAGCTCAAGCGCCGTCCGGTCAAGCTGACGCCCCGCCTGCGCGACTTCCTGATGCACTACGACTACCCCGGCAATATCCGCGAACTGCGCAACATCATGTACCGGATCTCCTGCCTGGCCGGCGATACGGCCGATCTGGCGCACCTGCCGCAGGACATCCGCCCCCGGCCGGCGGGGCTGTCCGTGGTGGCGGGGGCAGGGAAGGCCGGCGTGGCGGACGTGACCACGGCGACCTCGCTCGCCGAGGCCAAGCGCGCCGCCAGCGACGAGGCCGAGCGGGCCTTCCTCGAACGGGGCCTGCAGGAAGTGGGCGGCACGGTGGCGGAGCTGGCGCGGCGCTTCGAGATGAATCGCTCGCACGTGCAGATGCTGCTCAAGAAGCACGGCATCCATTCGAAGGATTTCCGGGGCAACCGGGCGGCGGAGGGCGGGAAGTAGGGCCCCTCGCTTCGCTCAGACTTCCGGATTGAGCAGCGTCATGTCGGAGCCGCCGCCGATGTCCTCGGCGCGCAGTACGACAACCGACACGTTGTCGTGCCCGCCATTCACCAGCGCGCGCTGCACCAACTCGTTGGCCGCCGCCGCGCAGTCCCCCGCGCTGGCTGCCAGCACCGCCGCGATGCCGGCATCCTCCACCTCGTTGCTCAGGCCGTCGCTGCAGAGCAGGAACATATCGCCATCGCCCACCTCTAGCGTCAGCACGTCGAGGTCGAGCCGGGTGGCGGCGCCCACGGCGCGCGTGATGGTGTTGTGGGCGGGATGGTGCTTGGCTTCCTCGGCCGTGATCAGCCCCCGGGCGCGCAGCCGCTCCACCTGGCTGTGGTCGCGCGTGAGCTGTTTCAGATGGCCGGCCCGGAAAAGATAGAGCCGGCTGTCGCCGGCCCAGAGGCACCCGCATCGCCGCTCGCAGGCCAGCATCGCCACGACGGTGCTGCCGATCACCCGGACCTTCATCCGCACGGCTTCGTCGATCAGCGCCTGGTTCACGGTCAGCAGCGTCGTGCGGGCGTCGTCCAGCGCGCCATCGAGGCTGCCGGGCGGCCCCAGGCCGGAGAGGGCTTGGACGATGGCCCGGCTGGCGAAGTCCCCCACGGCATGGCCGCCCATGCCGTCGGCCACCGCCCAGATGCCGCGTTCGGTCAGGTCCAGGCAGGCGTCCTCGTTGCGTTCCCGCACCCGGCCGACGTCCGTGGCGGCGGCCGAGCTCCAGCGGAATTCCGTTGCGCAGGTCACGGTGTGCTCCGGCGCGGAAGAAAGCGGCTCCGCGCAAGCGCCGCCCCCCGGGGCAGCATCAAAGGGTGGCCGGTGGGAGTGCCCCCCGGCTACCGGGCAGGACTCAGATCAACCGACCCTTGTTCCGGGCGTCCAGCGCGGCGTCCACGGTGATGGTCGAATTGGGCGCGTTGTTCTGGACGTCGATGTTCTGGAACTGGTTGTTCATCTGATCAGCATAGAAGCTGTAGTTGATCTCGTAAAAGTTCACGACTGGAGACGCGCTCGGGCGGGAGGCCACGTAGGGCTGGATCCAGCCGAACACCCACGGCGCGCCGCCGCCGCGAATGCAGGACATGGCGCGGAAATCCAACACGTGGTGGGTGTCGAGGTCCTTGACGATGAGGGTGGCCATGATGGTCTCCAGAGTCGGGGGGCGGCGGGTGGCGCCATGCCTGTATAGAGCAATCGGTGTGCCACAGGGGCTTTGTGATGCCGGGGGCGCATGGCGGGCGCGACGTGGCGTCGGGACGGCCTGCGGCGTTGGCACCGGCCCAACACCGGGCACGAGGGGTGTCGGCTGGCACCCGCCACAGCTATCCGGCTCTGGATGGGCAAGGTGGAAGCTCGGTTGATGGCCGCCAGCCAACACATCGCTCACAAAACTGTTGGATGGCCGCGCACGGTTTCTGGCCGGGAAGGGGTGCCGATCGCCCGCAACCCCTTGTCCTGCCGTGGTTCGATGGCATTGGCACGCTTGATGCGGTTGGTTGGCATCGACACAGCACTGGCTGCCTCCCACCGACACCGAACCGAGAACCGCCATGAACACCCAAAACCAACAACAAGACGACTACCTGCCCGGCGCCCATCTAGTTACGGAACGCAACGGCTACGTCCATCATGGCATCTACGCCGGCAACGGCCGCGTCATCCACTACGCAGGCTTCTGCCACGCCCTGCACGCCGCCCCGGTCGAGGAAACCTCGCTCGCCCAGTTCGCCCACGGTCACACAGTGGCGGTGAAGGTTGAACCCTGCGCCCGCTACCTCGGCATGGAAGCCGTCGCCCGTGCCCGCACCCGCCTCGGCGAAGACCACTACCACCTGCTGACCAACAACTGCGAACACTTCTGCACCTGGTGCCTGCTCGGCCAGGCCCGCAGCGAACAGGTGGACGCCTGCCTGCGCCAGCCCCGTGCCGCCGTCCACACCGTCCTGTCGATGGTGCGCGCCCTGCTGGCATCGATCGGCACCGGTACCGGCACCGGCCTGACCGCCGCCTGAGCGGACCATCCAACCAACAGGGAGCAAGCCATGAGCGGACTGATCGATTGGGTAGGCTGCGAAAGCCGCCAGGCAAGGGCCTGCCACCGGCGCGCCGCCCGAGCCACCGCCAGCGGACGGCGTGACCAGCAAGGCGCGCGCCGTCGAACCAGCACCCGCCGCCGGCCATGGGCCGAACTTGCCGAGTTTGCTATACTCCGCCCCGTCTTCCGGCTCGGCCGGCCCATGGCGGCTGGCGCACCGTGCAGACGGTCCGCTCGCCGTAGTTCAATGGATAGAACGAGCGCCTCCTAAGCGCTAGATACAGGTTCGATTCCTGTCGGCGGGACCATAATCAAGTCCGCAGCAGTTCTCCAAAGTCCTCCGCTCCGCGATAAATCAAGCCTTCCCGGCCTTTCGACGTTCGTCAAAGTTCGTGGCGAATCGTTGGCATCCGGCATTTTTCGAGGCATCATTCGTGGCACCAGTAATGCCACGATTTTCGGTGCCACGAAAAAATGCCTATCCGCGTCGAGCCCCTCTCCGACACCAAACTCCGTAACGCCAAAGCAAAAGAGAAGCCGTACAAGCTGGCGGACGGTGGTGGCCTGTTTCTAGAGGTAATGCCCGACGGCCGCAAGCTGTGGCGCTTTCGATATTTCAGGCCATCGGGTAGCGAGAATCGGCTCGGGTTCGGCGTGTACCCCGAAGTCACCCTGGCCCAGGCGCGCGCGCAGCGCGATTCGGCCCGCACCCTACTGGCCGCCGGCACCGACCCCGGCACTGCCAAACAGGATCAGCGCCTTGCGGCCAAGATCGCCGCCGGCAATTCCTTCGAGGCCGTCGCCCGTGACTGGCATGCCACCCAGAAGGAAGGCTGGAATGAGGTCTATGCCGGCAAGGTCCTCGCCTCGCTCGAGAACGACGTCTTCCCTGTCATGGGCAGTACGCCCATCTCCGACATCCGCGCGCCGGCCATCCTGGCCCTGCTGAAGACGGTCGAGGCGCGCGGCGTCCGCGACACCACGAAACGCGTGCTGCAGCGCATGCGCGCCGTGTTCCAGTACGGTATCGTCTATGGCCTGTGCGACCGGAACCCGGCCACCGACATAGACAGCGAGGTGGTGCTCAAGGCGGCGCCGGTCCAGCACCAGGCCAGGGTGCCGTTGGCCGAACTGCCGCAGCTGCTGCGCGACATCGATGGCTACGAGGGCGACAAGGTGACGCGCCTGGCGTTGCAGTTCATGACGCTGACGTTCGTGCGCACCACCGAAATGATCCAGGCGAAGTGGGACGAGATCGACGAGGACAAGGCCGAGTGGCTGGTGCCGGCCGAGCGCATGAAGATGCGCAACCCGCACGTGGTGCCGCTATCCACGCAGGCGCTGGACGTGTTGAAGGACCTGCGCGAAATCAATGGCCACCGCGGCTTCATCTTCTACAGCCCGCGCGGCAAGACTGGCCACATCAGCAACAACACGATGCTGTATGCGCTGTACCGGATGGGGTACCACTCGCGTATGACGGGCCATGGGTTTCGTGGGCTAGCCTCGACGGCGCTGAACGAGCTGGGATTCCGGACGGACGTCATCGAGCGCCAGCTCGCGCACGTCGAGCGTAACAAGGTGCGGGCGGCGTACAACCACGCGCAGTACTTGCCTGAGCGAAGGCAACTGATGGAGAAGTGGGGGGGGATCGTTGCCACGATGCGTCTTCAGAAAGGAAAATCTGGAAAATGATAATCGAAAAATTTCATAAACGCGAAGGCGAAGCGCGCAGCTATGGGCTGAGCGAGTTGACGATGGGCCGGCTCGGCAGGCTAGTGGCGATAGCGGGAAAAAATGGTGCAGGTAAGACTCGGCTTTTCAATTTGCTGGAACATTCGGCGAATATGCGAAGTAAACATTTATCAACGGCACAGGCCCAGCGAGGGTCGCTTGAAAACTTGAGAAAAACCTTCGTAGAAATAGAGGGGAGTCTAGTCTCTCCCTATAAAGGCCAAGTCGAGCAACTCGAATCAATGTTGCATGGCTCGACCGCCGGGATCACTGCGCGTGATGAGAGTTCTTTATTTGCGTGTTTTAGATTTGTTCCAAAATACCTCAATTTGGAAGATTCGCGAGCCGCTACTAAACATCAGATTTCTGAACGATTCCAAGCAGCTAAAAACCCGGGTGCGTTAGACGGCTTTCATTCCTATTGTCTTTATTATATTGAGCAGATCCAAGCTCGGCATTGGAATGTTACTCATCAAGGATACACCGGGGCGATCGACGAAAAGGACGAGATAATAAATGATTATGATCGTCTCGTGGAGATAGTTCGGGAGCTCTTCGGTGCCAAGTTGACGCGCAGTGTGGATGGGGACGCGTTGCTTTTCGGTAAGCCGATCTTCGATGCAGGACTGTCAGACGGTCAAAAGGTGCTGCTTCAATTTGCTGTGGGTATTCATGCACGTGCAGGTTCACTGGAAAATACAGTTTTTATACTGGATGAGCCGGAGAACCACCTTCACCCCGCAGCTGTTGTCGACGTTGTCAAGGCACTGTACGAGGCGGCCCCCTCGTCGCAAATCTGGGTCGCAACACATTCGGTGCCGCTGCTCGCATACATGAGCAGCGTTGATCCAATGTGCCTCTGGTTCATGGATGACGGGAAAATTTCTAATGCCGGAAGACGTCCGGAACTTGTGCTGGAAAGTTTGCTTGGCAATGAGGAAGGGATTGCGCAACTCGGCACCTTCACCAACTTACCTGCTGAGCTAGCCAGTGTTCGATATGCAACTGAGAGTCTACTCCCGCCTCAAGTATTAGCAGGCGGCGCAGGAGATCCTCAGGTGTCGCAGATCCAACAAGCCCTCGAGCGGGTGGGGCGTAACGGTAGGCCGCTCGCTTTGCTTGATTATGGAGCCGGAAAGGGGCGGCTTTTGGAGGGGCTAGCAGACTTACTAAGTGAACGGGGTATTGCAATTTCGGATGCAATAGATTATTTCGCATTTGACGTATTTGAAGATGATCATTTGCATTGCGCAAAAGTTGTGGCTGAATACTACGGCAAGTCGCAGAGGATATTTCATAAGGAAGACGCTTTTTTTTCCCTCAAAGATGCGGAGTCAATTGACGTAGTTGTAATGACCAACGTACTGCATGAAATTCCGCCCCGTCTTTGGCCAGGAATATTCAGTGCAGAATCCATTATCTACAGATGTCTACGTAGTGATGGCTATCTTTTGGTGGTAGAAGATCAGCGAATCCCCGTTGGGGAGAAAGCTCACGAGCATGGATTTCTCGTCCTTGACACGGTTCATCTTAAAACGCTCTTTGCTGGTACCGAGTCTGATGTCCACAGCGGCCGATTCATCGTAGATGATGCGAGAAATGATGGCCGACTCAAGGCCCACTTAATAAGCCGGGCGCTGTTGAACAATGTCACTGACGCCACAGTGAAGCGTGCAATTGAGCAGCTTCGGCGTACGTCACATCAAGAGATTCAAGCGGTACGAACGAAGGATCCATCTTACAAGAACGGGCAATTGCACGGTTTCTGGACGCAGCAGTTCGCGAATGCCTCGTTGTTCCTGGAACCGTAGTGATAAGGCTGCGTCGACCGGCCCATCCTTCCTGAGCGCCGGAAAGCGCTGAATTCCACGCCGGACCTCGCCGCAGTTGTGGACCAGCTTCCTGCCGTCTCTGAGAAGAAAATGGAGGCGCGGGAGGCCACGACATACGGACACAACACTGCTGGGTTCTTTGGAGTGGCAGCACATCTGGGAACGCCATCAAGTCGCGCATGACGTCGCGACAGTCGCCTTGGTAGCACTGGTTTGTCAGCATGCTAGGATTCCCTCCAAAAAATGGAGAACGGGTAATGCTTGACCACCTTAGGCGCGGGGCCGAGGCTTTTTTCTTGGGCGCCATGGCAGTTTTGGCGCTGACGTGTGCGGCCGTTCTATTCTGGGCCGTGTGGCCAGAAAAATGGCGCGGAGAGGGCGCGGCCTCTTGGTTCCAAGCCATTGGAGCGATTGTAGGGATCGGTATTGCAATTTATGTGCCGTGGAGGCAGCGCATTACGTTGGAGCAGGAGCGGAAGTCCGACGCGATGAAGCACCGGTTGATCGTTGTGAGGCGTCTCGTTTTGGTGGCGGCCGACTTCTTGCTGGCGTGTACCGCTTTTCGGGACGAGGCACTTTTCCCGGCGATTGGCGTTAGCAAGAAGATCGTCAATCTCCGCTCTCTCCAGTTGGTGATTGAGTCTGCGAGAGCGCTCGAGGCTATAGACCGCGAGAATGACGCTACGTCGCTGCTGTTTGCGATTCGGTCCCAAGCCAACGAAATGATCCTGAAGGTGGAACGAAGGGATATGCATGAGTTATCCCTCATTGACCTTCCGCTCCTGAGCGAAAACTGGTGGAGTTCCGCAGCAGCCCTCAGGAACGCAGCGATCGATATCCAAGCGGAGATAAATGGGCAAGCCGGTGCGCTTGGAGTCGAGGCATAAGTGGTTTCTCATGCTGCCTCCGAGACCGGAGCCACCGACAGCGCCACAGCCACAGGCCGCACCCACACCGGCGTGGCTGACAGCATGAACGTCTCGCCGGTCTCGGCCAGCAGCAGGGTGGTGCCCATCACCTCCGCAATCGCGCGCGCCGCGTCCGGAGGCACGGCGTTGCCGATGCGCTCGCGCCAGGCCTGATCGCTCAGCCCGTCCAGTTCGAGGTATTCCTCCGGCTCGATCAGCGACTGCAGCGCCGCCAGCTCAAGTGTGGTGAAAGGACGGTGCCACGTGCCGTCCAGCGCTCGGATGATCGCCACCAGCTTGTCATTCGGCGCCGGCATGCGCGGATCGGCGACGGACCAGCGCCCGTTGTCGTGGCCGGCAGCTGCTGACACGGCGCCGCTCGACTGGTCCCACGCGACCACGCCATAGTGGCCGCCGGTCAGGTAGGCGTCGCCGCGCTCGCGCCGCATGCTGGTGCGCGGGTCCGCAACGGCGAATGCTCCCTGGCCGGTCGTGCTGCCGCTGATCACCGTCCCCGTCGGCGCGTCGAAGGGCGTCACGGCATACTTGCCGAAGGTCGGGCCGGCGCGCCGTGGATCCTGTACGCACTGGCCGGTGCCATGGGCACTCGTAACGGCGCCGGCGGCTTGGTCCCATGGAACGATGCGGAATTCGTTGTTGTGCTTGGCCGGGCCGGCGTGGCGCGGGTCGGCCACGCTGAAGGTGCCTTGGCCGGGATTCGTTCCGGCCGTGATGGCGCCTGAAGCTTCTCCCCAGCGGAGAACCCCGTACTGCTGGTACTGGGCCGCGCCCGCCGCGTGCCGGGGGTCCGCCACGGAGAACGCGCCGTTGCTGGGAAGTGATTCGCCAGCGACGGCGCCGACATGCTCTTCCCAATCCAATAAGCCCAGATTGCCGTTGCGCCGCTCGGGGATGATCAGGTAATCCCTCAGGTGGCCATCCTCGACGGCGAGCTTGTTCAGGCTGCGCCAGTCGCTGCCGGCCTCCACGAACGCCAGCCGCACCCACGTCTTCCACTGCAGCGACGGGACACGGTGCATCGGCCCGCCGGCGGGATCGCCCGGGTGGGGCATGCGGCTGAGCACGGTGCCGACGCCTTGCAGGCGCCGCAGCTCGGGCTCGTACAGGAAGGCCGGCACCTTTTCCATGTGCCGCGCCACCAGGAGGAAGCGCTTCCGGCTCTGGGCCAGCCCGCCCAGCTCGCCGCAGTCGTGCGTCGTCTCGTTCACCGCGTAGCCGTAGTGCCGCAGGATCTGGGCAATCTGGTCGAGCAGGTGCCGGCCGCGCGTGGCCAGGCGCGGCACATTCTCGAAGACGATCAGCTCGACCGGATCATCCTTCCAGGCTTCGCACATCAGCCAGACGCAGCGCAGAGTCAGCTCGTTCAGCGCCTGGTATTTCGGCGTGCGGCTCAGAGTCTCCGACAGCAGGCCGGACGCGCCCTTGCACGGGGAAGAGATGAACACGCAGTGAGGCCGCTCGTGGCCGGCGGCGCGCACGATGTCGTTCGGCGTGGCCTCGCGCCAACCGGCGGGCGGCTCTGCACTGTGGAACGCGGTGTACTGTTTGCGGGTGAACAGGTCCATGACCGTGCACGGCGCGCCCACCAGGGTCTCGAAGTCGCGCGCGGCAGCCGGGTCGACGTCGATGCCACCGATGCAGCGCCAGGTGGCGACCATGTTGCCAACCTGCGAGGCGGCTTTCTTGAAGCCCTTAGCGCCGCCGCCGAGGCCGCAGCAGAAGCCGAACGTACGGTATTCGCGGCGGATCATGCGTGCACCTCGCCACCGGACAGCGTCGCACGCAGCTTCGCCAGATTGTTGACGGCCCGCGGGATATGTTGCGCGGGAGGCACATCGAAGGCTTCCGTTGTGCATACTCCCTCATTTCCGACTAACGGGTGTCGGAACGGCGTGCTAAGTTGAGAGGACTGCTGGAGACACCGATGAGCCGATCTTTGCGCTGGATTCTCGAATTGCACCGTGGCATGTATGTTCATGTCTTGGCCTTTAAGCTCCCCGACGATTGGCGTGATGCAACTGCGCCAGGGCAGAAGTGGGGCTACTTGGTGGGCGTCGGTCGAAGCAACGCGCCCACCACCGAAATGCAGTACGTCCCAGAAACCGACGACTACGACTACTTCACTCCCGAGGCGGCCGAACAGGCAGCGCTGCACTACGGGAGGCGCATCATTGACGTGATGATCGAGTGCGGCTGAATGGCGCATAGTCATTTCCGGCATCACAGTTTCCCGTTCTCGCGGTCTGCTTGGGACGCAGCGCGCAGCTCGTCCAAGCTCTTGCCGGCCCGCGTGCGCCACTCCCCGCCATGCTGCAGTGCCAGCTGAATCAGCCAGTGCAGCACGTACGCCTGCTCTTCCTCGCAGCGCTTCGGGATGTCCGTGCCGGCCGCCCGCAGCGCATGCGCGATGGGCGTGGTGGTGTAGAGCATCAGGCCGAGCACCTCAAGCAGCGCGTCGGTCGGCTCGGTCGGGTAGGGCAGCGTGCCTGGGGCATTCTCCGCAGAATTTGCGGCGATTGAAGGCGTAATCTCCGCATGCCCATCCTGGGGCGCAGCGCCCGGCGCCGTGGCTTCGAGGCTCTCACGCAGGCGTTCTCCCGCTTGGATAGCCTCGTCGCGGACCTTCTTGTTGCTTGCGGACAGGCGCAGCTCAGGATTGGCGACGGTGGTGTTGTAGAAGTCGCGCGCGACGGCGCGCAGGCGCAGCAGCTGGCGTGCCAAGGAGACGAGCGCATGGGCGTCACGCCATTTCATCGTGCCGGCCACGGCGGCCTGCTCGAGCGCATCAAGGTTCATGGTCATCATTTCTTCCGGTTCTTGAATTCTTCTTCCTTCTCAGCCATCCACCTAGCTTGGCGGCGTGCCGCCCACACGCTCGCGGCGATGTAGGCGATGGCTGCGACGACGGTAATGCCCAGTGCGGCGGTGGTGGACATCAGTGCTTCCCGCGCGAGGCCTCGATCTGCTCGTCGACCCACTGCTGCACCTCTTCCTCGACCCAGCCGCTGGCGCGGCCGAGCTTGATCGGGGAGGGGAACGTGTGGTCCTTGATGCGGCCGTAGATGGCCGTCTTGCCCAGGCCCACGCGCTCGCACACTTCGGGCAGCCGGATGATCCGGCGTTGCTGTTGGGTGTTCATGCTGCCTCCCGTACCGTGCCGACCTCGTGGTCCTCGATCCAGAACGGCGTGATGGCGTCCGGCAGGCCGGTCGGCGGTGCCTTGAGGCTCATGAACACCAGGGCGGTGTCGATCGCGCCGTCGGCGGCCAGGTCATCGAGCCACCAGAACAGCCGATCGCGCTCGGCGCCGATCAGCACGTCAGCCCGGTCCAGCACCAGCAGGCGCAGGCCCGTCAGGTGCGTGATGGCCTCGGCGATCACCGCGTCGGCGCGCCACTTCTCCGATTCGGACAGCAGGGCGTAGGGGCGGCCGCCCTCGGCGGTGATGGCCATGTCCGCTTCGATCCCGATGCGTGCCCATTCCGACAGGTTGGCCATGGCCGCCAGGCGCTCATTGATCGGGCCCAGCGCCTCGGCGAGCAGCTCGGCGGGGATGCCGCTCGGGCCGAGTGCCTCGGCCAAGGCATCCCATGCCACCACGTCGGCGTGGTGCTGCGCGGCCTGCGTGGTCTGCTCTGCCGCCTGCGCGGCGGCGCGCTGGCATGCGCGCACGTCTTCCAGCTCTTTGCCAGTCGCTGCAATGGCTGCCTGCAGATTGGCCAGCTGAGCCTCGACGGTCTTCCGCAGCTCCGCGTCATCGTCGCCGGCATCGGCCGCGGCGTCCTTGCGCAGCAGGTCGAGCTGCACTGCGGCGGCCTTCGCCCCATCGCGCTCGGCGGTGCGGCTCTTCAGCGCGTTTTCCAGCACGGTCAGGCTGCGTTCGTACTCAGGCAGGCGGCCAGCCGCTTCCGGGTCGGCCTGCGTCTGCTCGCGCAGGGCCAGCTGGCCGGCCAGGTACTGCAGCAGCACGCCGCATTCGGGGCAGGTGCACGGCATGCCAGCTACCTTGCCGCCGGCCGCCGCGCGCAGGGCTTCGACCTTGGGCAGGAAGGCATCGCGGTCGGCTTGGGCGCGGTCGACGGATTCCTGGGCCTTGGCCAGGCCGGCAGCCTTGTCGGCCAGCTCGCGGATCTTCGTGTCGCGGGCGGCGCGCTGGCGCGCGGCGGCGTCCATCTCGCCCAGCTGGCGCTGCATGTCGCCGGCCTCGGTCGACGCTTCGGCGATGTCAGCCTGCAGCTCGGAGATCGTTGCGTTCACGTCTTCGGGGGCGGGTGCGCCGGGGGGCACTGCGGCCTTCCAGTCGCCGGCCTTCACCGACCCATAAGTCTCGCCAGTGACGGCGCGCCATGCGCCCTTGGCCGCCGTGGCCTTGGTCTGGGCTTCCTTCGCCGCGGCGTCGAAGCCGGCGCGCACCAGGGGCAGCACCGCCTCGATCTTCTTGGGGTGGTAGCCACGCGCCACCAGGCGCTCGCGAACCAGTTCGGTACCGAGCTTCAGGCCCATCAGGTCGAACAGGAACGCGCGGCGTTCTTTGACCTCCAGGCGGGCGAAGCGCTGGGCATCCAGAACGTACGGCAGGCGCGGGTCAGCCTGCAGCCCGGCGGTCAGCTTGCCCGAGGGCAGGGCGATGCTGTTCGCCTGCGGGCCGGCCGACACCACGATCGAACCCGACTCGGTGCCATCGTGCAGCAGCTGGCCGTATTCCTTCTTCAGGCCCACGCGTACGCTCTCGCCGGTCAGGGCCATGCGCACGGCTTCCTGCACGCTGGACTTGCCTGCGCCGTTCGGGCCGCAGATCAGCGACACCGGCGTGGCGGGGATGATGTCGGCCGCCCGGAGGCCGAGGAAGTTGCGGGCGTGGATGGCGGTGATCTTCATGGCGCTTACCCTTCCTGGTCTTCGGTGCTCTTCAGGACCTTGCGCTGGCCGTCCGCGTCAGCCGCGCTGATGACGCCCTTGGCTTCCAGGCGCTCGACCAGACGCGCGGCGCGGTTGTAGCCGATCGTGAAGTGGCGCTGGATCTGGGTGATGGAGACGCGCTGTTTCGCGATGACGAATGCCTCGACATCGGCGTAGATCGGATCCTCTTCGGGGTGCTCGTCGTGCCAATCTTTCCAGCCCTTCACCCATTCGATGCACAGGGGGCCGGCCACAACCGGGCAGTCGCTCTCCGGCTTGCCGTCGGACGCGGCCTTGTAGCCTTCCTCGTAGGACGCATCCAGCTCTTCCTGCAGCGGTTGGTGCTCGATAGCGACGGTCTTCGCGTCGACGTCGACTACGCCGTCATCCGCTGGCGCGTCGGCGCCCGGCATGCCATCACCATCGCCGTCGGTGTACTCGCGGCCCATCTCGAACGCGCGTTGGTCGGACTCGCCGCGCACCTCGTCCATGCCGCCGGTGTACTGGCCTTCGCCGCCGCTCAACACGAGCAGCACGGCCTGGCCCTGGGCCTCGGCCAGTTCGTGCAGCGCGGCAACCGACTTCCCGATCTTGATCAGCGCCTGAGCGCCGTCCTTGATGGTGATCTTGTCCAGATCGCCCTGGACCACGGTGCGGCCGTTCGCGGCGATCAGGTGCACGGCCATCTTCACGGACGCGTCCATGCGGCTGCGCAGGCGGTCGATGATGTCGTTCTGCTTCTTCTCGGACAGCTTCACCCACGTGTCGGGCATCATCTTCATTTCCAGCACCAGGGCGGACAGCAGGTCCTTGCCGAGTGTGTTGGCGGTCATGTTCATCGTGGCTTTGAATTCGGGCGATTGGCTCATTTCGGTGTCCTGGTGTGCGTGTCTGCATTCGGGCCGCGCCTCAGCATTCGGCGGCGCGGCGCTGTTCTTCCTCCCGCGCTACAGCCGTCCGCGCGGGCAGTCCTCTCTCACGGGTGTATTAGTCGGCGTTGATGGGGGCGCGCTGGCGGCGGGCGGTCTGCTGGGCCGGCGCGGTGTCCTCTGCCGGCGCCGTCAGTTCGCGCATGCGGCGCGAGGCGACCTGGTGCAGCGTGGCCTGTTCCGCTTCGCCTACCACTTGCTTTATCTGGCTGCGGGCGAAGTCGAGGTCTTCGACGGTTTGCGCCTGCAGCAGCTCGCGATTCACGTCTTTGAACGTGAGCGGGGCACGGTCGCCTTGTTGCTGGCGGTCTTCATCGTCAGGAATCAGGTCGGCTTGCTGGCCGCTGTCGTCGCCATCGTCTTCCGGCTCGGCCGTGCCCGACGGTTGCTGCTCGGCGGCTTCCTCCGTACGCTCGACGACCTCGGCAGGCTGGGCGGCAGCAGTGCGTGCCGCGCCGCGCAGTTCGTTGACCGAGGCGCTGGCGACTGAGTACGAGCCGTCCGGGTTCAGGTCGATGATGTCCTGCGCTTCCTCGACAGTCTGTAGGCCCATCAGCAGCTCGGGGGCGTAGAGCTTCCCGAAGAAGCTGGCCGTGCGGTACCGCAGCATGACCTCATCCATGGTCTGCCACTTGCTGCCGGTCTTCGTGTACCAGCCTTCCTTCACGGCCATCTCGATCGACACCTTGGGGGATTCCAGGCGGTCGCCGGTTTCCTTCTCGATGGCCCAGGCGATGCAGACCTTGTCGAGGATGTCGACCTTCTTGGTGACGGTGCTGCGGTTCCCGTTCTCCCACACCGTCTCGACGCGCTCGACGGTCTTCTTGCCGGTTTCCTTGATATCGAAGCGCAGCGGCGAGAATCGACCGCCGCCGTTGATAGCGGCGATGATCCACTGCGACGACCAGGACGGCCGGCCTTCGACGATGTACAGGTTCTGCATCACCATCAGGGGATCGGCGCCCATGCGCTGCGCCATGTTCAGCGCGACGACGGCGTTGGCCAGCGCGTTGGGGTTCTCGCGCGATTCCTTCACGTTGCCGTACTTGTCCAGCTTCTCGATCACCTTGCGGTACGCCGCAGGCACGAGGGTGGACGATGCGAGCAGGTTGGCGGCGCGCTGCATCAGTTCGAAGGACTGCAGGCTGCCGAAGCCCATCGTGACGACGGGTGCAGGGGCGGCTTCGCGCACGGCGGGCGCGCGCATTTGTTCAAGGGTGGCGGTTGCGGACATAGTGGTCATCTCTCGAAGTTTCGAAATTTCGAAATTTGTGGTCAGGACTTGTAGGGGCAGGTGGCGTGGCGCGGGCAGTACTTCGGCGAGCACAGCACCGACTTGCCGTTGCCGTAGAAGGCGCCGGAATGGATGAGGCGGGAAGCGTGCTGCAGCAGGCCCGGCTGTTCTTCGGTGCCCAGCAGCGCCGCGCGCGGGGAGACGATCTCGCCCACGCCAACGCGCTGCGCGGCGGCCGTCTTGCCGGTGTTCAGGCCGACGATCTGTGCCGGCGCGCTGATGGGGATGCCCATCGCGTGCTCGGCCAGCAGCTCATACACGCCCAGTTGCGGGCCGTGCCCGGCGGTGACGGCGACGCCATCAGCGCCCACGGCCCGCCCGCCGGTCTTCAAGTCGCTGATGCCTGCGCCATCGGTCGTGGTGCGTACGCGGTCCGTGGTGCCAGTCAGCGCGAGGCCTAGCTCGGGGATCTCCAGACGGTCGCAGGCGATCTCGACGCCGATGTAGTGCTGGCGCGGCGCGATCTCGACGCAGTAGCGGGCGTGCAACGCAAGGCCGATGCGCTCGGCGTCGGCCGGGTTGGTTTCGTCCCAGTCGACCTCGGCATTCTTGTCGCGGATGGTGTCGACCAGCGCGCCGGCGGCGTCGTCGGCGGTGATGGGCGCGCCGTCGAGCGTGGCCTGGTCGAACAGGCCGGTGCTGGCGTGGACGGCGGTGCCCAGATGCGCGGCCGCACCGGACGGCATGCGCATGCCCAGGATGTGCTTCGCTTCCCAGCGCGCCGGGCAGTCGAAGAGTTCGGCCAGCGAACTGGCGCGGATGGTGACGATGTTCATGGGGGTGGCCTCAGTGGATGCGGATCAGTTCAGGTTCACCGCTGGCGAGCCAGCGGCCGGTGGGGCGGAAGCCAGCGGCGCGCTGCACGCGCAACCAGGCCTCCCAGGTGATTTCGGGATTCACGTGGCGCTCCGGGACGTGGTGGTGGCAGGATGGCTCGGCTCGGCGCTGGCCAGGTGGTAGACGGCAAACACAGCCGCCATGGCGAGCGTGGTGCCGAGCCAGAGGGCCAGCAGCTCGGCGATGGCGCGGCGGGTGGTTGGGCGGCGTTTCATTGCCAGCCCCGGCTGAAGAGGGTTGCGGCCAGCACCACCAGCGGCGGCGCCGTGCAGATCAGCAGTGCGGTCAGGAAGAAGTCGCGGTTCATGGCCGGGCTCAGTCCAGACCGAAGCAACGGACCATCACCACGTACTCGTCGCCTTCCCAGTAGCGGTAGGCGATGGCCGGCGAGCGGTAGATGTCGAGGGAGTTCTTGCGGTCGAGCGCGGCCTCGTAGACCGAATCCTCGCTGGCGCCGCGGAACTCGAAATGGTCGCGGCCGTGGATCCGGGTCACCGTCTCGCGCACCAGGGCGCGGAAAGAAACCACCTGGTCGCCGGCGGCGCGCTGCTGCGCGTCGTGCGCATGCCAGTATGCGGCGGCGGTTGGTATGGCATTTGGCATCGTCTGTCTCCAGCGAACCGCTGTGAACGTCAGCGGCGTGAGGACATATTACTCAAATGGTAATAGCAATGCAAACCAAAAAGGTAATATGTGGATTGATATTATTTACCGTTTTGGTTTTAGTGATAGTCTCGCCCCTTGGGCTAGACTGGCTGGGTGTTGCTATCAGGGGACGAAATGGGACCGGATGACGTGATCCGAGAGTTCGGGCAGATGGCGCTCGACGACGATGTGGAGCTGGAGATTGACGACGTGATCGCCGGACTGGCGATACTGCTGTGCGATCCGGAGATTCAGGCGAAGGAGAGGGCGCTGCTTACGCAGGCGGGGGCCACGCTCTATCGAGTGGGGCTGGACGAGAGGGTGGTCGCGGCACTGAAACGGCCGCAGTAGGCAACAAAAAGCCCGCGGCGTGGCGGGCTTTGTCGTGATCTAAGTCGCGGCTGCTACGTTTTTGTCAGATTCAAGGCGAAGTTTCTTCGCTGCTTTCCTTGCAGCATTCTCGCGTCTAGTTTCCTGTGCAGCCGCAACGTCTGACCAGCGAAAGACGTGGGCGGTCAGTCGCTCGTACCCTGTAAGGCGGCCCATCAATGATTCATATTCTCGCCCTTCATACCCCTCCGCTATAAGCAATTCGTTGCGGCAGAGGATGTCGAGCGCACGATAGACAGGAGGCTCATCCTTTTCTATCTTAAGGCGCGTCACGGTATATCGCTTCAGTGCTGGATCATCCTCACTGCCTGTGAGGATTTCGATTTCTAGTTCGGCAAAGCGCAGTTTCAACTCTCGATGAACACTAGCTTTCTGTGCGTAGCCGACAACGAGATCGACTGCAGACAGTAGCGAGGCTACAAGGGCGATGCAAACGAGCCATACAGGATCTTTTGATCCCTCGTGAGCGATTGAAAAGACTACCGATCCCGCAAGAATGATCGTGAGGACGTTGGTGACCTTATGAAGGATGTCAAAATATGCCCGTCGGCGATCGTGGTAGCGGCACGAACGACGAACGTCAAACTTAAGTGCGTGCAACTGTTCGTCAACGCTCAATGCGCCATCGGTGCTTTCGACCGTCATCAGTAGAGTCCCTATTTCTTGGTGCCGCCCCCCGGGGGCTTGGTTGGCGGCTTCAACGTGTTCGAGACGAAGCGACCGCTATCCTGACCAATTCCATCATTTGTCCGACGCCGTTGTCCGCCGTTGCCGATGTCGCGGACCGAGTCGTAGCTCGGAGTATACGATTCGTTGGCAACGTTGCCAGGTTCTGTTGGTTTCTTTTTCGGATCGCCCATTATTATTTCCGTCTACAAAAAATGATAACTAGTTAATCAGGCCGCCAGGCGGACCGCTTTACAATGCCGCCCACGAAATGCATCCGCTCGATCTGGTCCTGAGGAATTCTCAGCATGCCGTGGCGCTCGTTCACCGATGACAGATGAACGATCCCGTCCCGAACGTAAGCCAGTTCCTTGACCATGACCCGCCCGTCCAGCGATTTCACCAAGACCTCATCGCCGTTCTGGACCTGGGTGTTCGGCTCGACCACCACGAATTCGTTGTGCTTTACCCGCGGCCGCATCGACTCGCCGTTGCAGCGCAGCGCATACGCGTCAGGGTCCTTGGTTGGGAAGAAGACGTAGCCGTCGCCGTGCCCAACGGGGTACTCGACGTCTACGAAGTGTCCGTTGTCACCTAACTGCGCCATGCCTCTAACGGGGATCTTCCTGAATGCGTCGTCAGGAATTTGGAACGTATCAAACGGGAGGGAAGGCTCGTCGAGTTCAGGCTCGATGGCGCCGCTGAGCTTCGGATGGCCCTGGCCATTGATCAGCCACTTCGGGCTGTAGCCGTAGGCCTCTTGCAGCTTCACTGCATGGTGCAGGCCAAGCTTTGGCGCCTCCGGCTCGAGCCAGGCCCTCACTACCGGCGGCTCTACTGTCAGCAGCTGCGCGAGCTGCTGCACGTCCAGGTGCTGCTCTGCCATCACGAGCGCGACGCGATCGCAAGGTCGGGCGCCCGACTCCGCTCCGCGTGGGACGGCCGGAATGGCATCAGCGACGTGACTTGCCGCCAGGCGGATTTCATCGGCCAAGCGCGGGCTGAACGAGTCCACGGGAACGCCCAGACCCTTCGCAAAGGCGCTTGCCGCCTTGATGTTCAGGGCGCGACGCGCGTTGAGGTATTGCCAGACCATGCCCTGGGTGCCGACCTCGAACCGGCGCCCAAACTCTTCCTGGGAGAACTGGGCCTTCGAATCGAAGAGTTCCTTCAGGCGAAACGCATCCTCGATCTGCCACTTTTCCAGAGTGCCAAGCGTGGCCGCAGCGCTGGCTGGAACTTTCGGTGCAATTGCCGTCGATGCCGCCGAGACGGTATCTGTGTCCATCCAGTAGGTCGGATAGCCAAAGGTGTCTTCGATCTTCCGCGCGGTCTTGTCGCCGATGTCCTTTCCGCCACTCAGATAGCGGTTCACAAGCGACGCAGTCGAATAGCCGAGTGCTTCCGCAGCGCGAGACTGGTTGCCCTCGCACTTTTCCTGGATCGCAATTGCCAGCTTTTCGCGGCGGATTTCCTTGACTGACTTCATGCGCGTGATTGAACCCTGATTGACCAGAAAGGTAAATAAGCTGTTTTGGTAACAGTTGCCCTTGAGATATGACCAAAAAGGTCATAGAATCGGCGCATGAACTCGACTCCTTGCGCCCAAGACTTCAAGTCGTTCTACCGATCGCTACCGGTCGAGCAACGTGAAGCGTTCGCCGTGGCGGCGAACACGACCACCGTCTACATCGAGACGCATCTCGTCTACGCGCGAAAAATTCCGCGCAGGGCGAGCATGGAAGCCTTATGGAAGGCATGTGTCGATTTCGGCGCGACGTTCACTCGCGAGGATCTGCTGGCGTTTTTCTTCGCTGGGCAGAGGGCCGAAAAATCAGACCCACCGGAGGCGGCGCCATGAAGGGTGCTGTTGCAGCAGCCCTGTTTTGGGCGAAGACATGCCGGCAACAGCCGGCTCGGAAAAAACTTAAGCCTTTCCTTGGGACGGGGCGTCGAGCGCTCGTAGCAATCCGTTTGCCAGGGCCAGTGCGGCGTGCTGATGGGGCGCGGCTTTCGGGAACTCGTCTTCCAAGGCAAGCATCCCGTCGAGAGCCGTTCGCAGAGTACTTGCAACTGCAGGCCGCCTCGATTCGTCGATTGCTGGAAGCAGCGCATGAAGACAGCAGCTCAGCACCGTGACTTGCGCCTGAAGCTCTGCAACGCCCTTCAGGGCGATCTGCAGCATTTGCTGCGTCTGTTTTTCGTTGTCCATGCATCCCCCTTTTGTGGATGGTTGAGAAGGTCAGAGGTCTCGATTCTTCCACATCCGCGGGGATGCACCTTTTAGTAGCCGCGCGGGGTGTCCGCGCTTTGTTGAACGGACCCATGGCGGTCCGACCGGGGGTATGACCATGCTGCGTCGCGCGCAGTCGCTTTCTGTTGTTCCGCGCTGGGGCCGTGCCCCGCACGGATCTCGCCGCCATGCCGCCCGGCATCAGGTAGTAGCACCCGTTTCCCATTTCATTCTGGCCGGCCGCCGTGGCGCCCGGCTGTGTTGTTTCGTTGGGGTCAATCCTATGGAATCGATCGAGCACATTGGAGCATCGCATGCCTAGCTTGGAATCGATGGTCTTGAACCGCGTTGCTCCGCTCACGCAGAAGAAGGTGGCCGAGCGCATCGGCGTCGAAGCGACGAATTTCTCACGCTTCCTGAACAACAGCGGGCACCGCCTGAGCTTCGCCGAGTTCTGCACGCTGTTCGAAGTGCTCGAGCTGGACGTCGTCGCCCCTGGCGACGACAGCATGGTTTGCCTGCCACGCGACGAATACCAGGCGCTGCGCACGCTCGCCCGGAAGGGATTGGAGGTGGCGTGATGGCCAGAGTGAAGGAAAAGCGCGCCGACGTTTGGATGCCGCTCTATATCTCAGACTATCTGGCCGACACTTCGCACCTGAGCGCGGCAGAGCATGGCGCCTACCTGCTGATGCTGATGCACGCCTGGGTAAATGACGGCCGTCTGCCGGTAGAGGACGAACGTTTGCGACGCATTGCACGGATGGATGGCAAAGACTGGCGCGACGCGGGCGCTGAGTTGCGTGGTTTCTTCTACGAGCAGGACGGCGCCTTGCGCCACCACCGCGTAGACGCCGAACTTGAGCGAGCGAACGCTAACATCAGCCAACGATCGAAGGCCGGTAAGGCATCGGCCGAGGCACGGCGGGTCAAACGAGATTCTGAACGAAATAGCAACGGATGTTCAACGGATGTTGGAACGGATGTTGAACGAATGCACCAACGGGACGCCGAACGAGACGGCAAACCTTCACCTCCACCTTCACCTAACACCATACCTACTTCAAGCGGCGTAGGTGCTTCACACGGTGTAGGCCCTGTGGATAACTCCGCGCCGCCGCCGCTTTCCGCTGACGCGGTGGGCGAACTGCTGGTGCAGCTCGAAGCCGAGAAGGGCAGGGCGTTGCGGCTGTCCTCGCGCGCGCACGAGGCGTTGCTCCGGATTGCAGATCGTTGCATCGGCGTGCCGGCGTTGCTCCGGGCTCATGCCCTCGCGTGCGCGCGAAGGGACGCCGACAGGGACACGTCGCCGGTCAACCCGGGCTTCCTGGAGATGTTCCTCGACGAGGCCATGGCCGAGCAGAAGGGCGGCACGCCGTCTGCGACCGACTGGGATGCAACGGCGGAAGGCGTCCAGGGCAAGGCGGAAGAACTGGGCGTCCAGCGCGACCCGGACGAGCACGCGATCTGGTTCCGGCTGCGCGTCATCGCCGCGTCGGGCGACCAGCGGCTCATGGAACGCGAGGTCAGCAAGGCCGAGCGGATGAACCCGGGCGAGTTCGAGCGTGTGTACCGGCTCATGTACGGCGTGGCGCTGGGGCAGGTGGTGGCATGACGACGAATTCGCTCTTCGACGAATCGCGCCCGCTGCGCCGCGTGGTGTTCGCCATCCCCGGCCAGCCGGTGGCCAAGGGCCGGCCCAAGTTCGCGCGGCAGGGCAGCTTCGTCCGGACCTACACGCCCGAGAAGACCGCGACGTACGAGAACCTGGTGAAGCTCTTCGCCACACAGGCCATGGCTGGGCTGCCGCCGATCGAGGGGCCGGTCGAGCTGTGGCTGGACATCAACCTGCAGATCCCGATCAGCTGGTCCAAGAAGCGCCAGCGCGACGCCGCAGCGGGTCTCGTGGCAGCCACCAAGAAGCCGGACGCCGATAACGTGCTCAAGGCCGTGAAAGACGGAATGAACGGCATCGTCTGGCTGGACGACGCCCAGGCAGTGGAATACCGCATCAGCAAGCGCTACAGCACGTCCCCATGCGTGCAGGTCAGCGTGGAACAGTTGCCGCTACAGGCGGCGTGAAGGAATGAATGTGACCGGGGAAAACACGATGGAAGAACGCCTTTTCGACAGCTCGCACGCGGCGCTGGTGTTCGCGTTCAACTACTCGGGCCAGCAGTACCAGGCATCGGCGATGAACAAGGCCATGACGCCGGCCATCGGCTCGGGGAAGGGATTGGTTGGCGTCGACGGTGCGGCGCAGGCCGGCATGGTCCGTCTCGAACTCAGCATGCTGCCCGAGCTGCACCAAGCGGTGCTGACCGCTCGCTGTGCGCCGCGCGACGTCATCTGCGACTGCGGCCGGCCATGCTGCGCCGCCCGGCGCCCGAACCCGGAATGGAACGCGGCCATCGTATGGCTGACCGAGCGCGCGATGCAGCAGCTGTCTGGCTCGTTCTCGCACTACCGGGTGCGGCGGGCCATCCTGGAGAAGATCTTCGGCGTCCGTGTCGACCTGCAGCAGATCGCCGAGGACTGCGGCGCGCACCGCAACACGGTCAGCGCGCAGAACGCCAAGCTGAAGCTGTGGATCGAAGGCGAACGGAAGAAGGGCCTGATGGCGGCACCTGGCGTCGAGTCTGTAGCCTGGCTGGCCATCGATGGCAGGCTCATGGCGGCGGGGATGGTTGCCCTCGAAGAGCAGGCCGAAGCGTAGGCGGATTTCGGGTTTTTCTTGACATTGTGCATTTCATGCACAAAAATGCCCCTCATTCGATACACCTGCGAATTACGTCCAGAGCCCGCGCAAGCGGGCTTTTTGCATTTCTGGCCCCGATTCGCTGCCGTCCCGTTTGTCTCCTACCACCCTCCCAGGTGGCTTTGCCCGGCTACCCGTTCCGGGCATTTTTCATTCCCCGCCCGTGCATTTTTACCGCGTATGAAAAAGGCCGATCAGCTCACAATCCGCTACCGCGCGGCCGACGAGCTGATCCGCTATGAGCGCAATGCACGGACGCACAGCGCCGCCCAGGTTGAGCAGATCAAGGCGTCGCTGCGCAGATTCGGCTGGACCAATCCGGCGCTGATCGCCGGCGACGAGCTGCTGGCAGGCCATGGCCGGCTGGAAGCGGCCACGCAGATGTGGGCGGCCGGCGAGACTATCGCCAACTGCCCGGTGCCGGGCCAAGCGCCCACGGTCGACCTGTCGCACCTGGCAGCGGACGAACGCCGCGCGTACATCCTCGCGGACAACAAGCTTGCCGAGAACGCCGGCTGGGATATCGACCTACTGGCCGCCGAGCTGGTGGACCTGCGAGAAGCTGATTTCGACCTGACCGTGATCGGCTTCTCGCCGGACGAGCTGGGCGAGCTGCTGGACCCACCGGGCCCGGCGCCTGGCGCGCAGCGCCGGTCCCTGGCCGAGCAGTTCATGGTGCCGCCCTTCAGCACGCTCAACGCACGCGACGCGGCGTGGCAGGAACGCAAGGCCGCATGGCTGGGCCTGGGCATCCAGTCCGAGCTGGGCCGCGACGCGCCGGCCTATGCGTCGGCGTCTGACCACCAGAAGGCCGAGCAGGGCGCCGCGCCGCAGCACCGCACCAGCATCTTCGATCCGGTGCTGTGCGAGCTGGCCTATCGGTGGTTCTGCCCGCCGGGCGGCCTGGTGCTTGACCCGTTCGCCGGTGGCAGCGTGCGCGGCGTTGTCGCGGCGCGCCTCGGGCGCCAGTACGTGGGTATGGAGCTGCGCGCTGAGCAGGTCGAGGCCAACCGTGGCCAGCTGCACTTGGTGCAGACCGAAGATCCCGCGCCAGCCTGGCACGTGGGCGACAGCCGGCAGATCGCGCGGCGGCTGCCCGATGTCGAGGCCGACTTCCTGTTCTCGTGCCCGCCGTATGCGGACCTGGAACGGTATTCGGACGATCCGGCGGACCTGTCCACGATGGACTATCCGGCCTTCATGGAGGCCTACCGCGAGGTGATCGTCGGCGCCGTCAGCCTGCTGAAGCGTGACCGATTCGCCTGCTTCGTGGTCGGCGACGTGCGCGAGAAGCGCGGCACCGGCCCGTATCGGAATTTCGTGTCGGACACGATCGACGCGTTCATCGATGCCGGCATGCGGCTGTACAACGAAGCCATCCTGCTGACGGCGCTGGGCAGTGCGCCGATCCGCGCGGGCAAGCAGTTTGCGGCCAGCCGAAAGCTGGGCAAGGTTCACCAGAATGTCCTGGTGTTCGTGAAGGGCGACTGGAAGCGTGCCGTGGCGGCGTGCGGTGACGTGGTGCTGGCGGATGATTTGTTCCCCGAACCTGACGAGTGATACCCATGGCGGGACGCAAACCTTTCGAGCCGACCGAGGAAGACCGCAGGCTGGTCAGCTCGCTGGCCGGCTTCGGTGCACCGCACGAGTACATCGCCAGCTGCATCGTGAACCCGCAGACGGGCAAGCCCATGACGCCCAAGACGCTGCGTGTGCATTTCCGCGCCGAGCTGGACACCGCTGTGGACCGGACGAACGCGCTGGTGGCCGAATCGCTGTTCAAGAAGGCGCGAGGCAACGGCAACGGCGCAGTGGCCGCCGCCATCTTCTGGATGAAGGTGCGGGCGGGATGGAAAGAGCCGGCCACAGGCATTGAGCTGACAGGCAAGGACGGCGGGCCGGTCGAGCAACGAACCACCGTCGTCGATGAAAAACAGGTCGCAGCCGCTGTCGCGAAACTCGAAGACGAGTATTGACCCGTCCGTCGAGCGCGCCGTCCTGAAGGCGAAGTGCGAGCGCGATCACCTGTTTTTCAGCCGGTACTTCTTCAAGCACCGGCAGGGCATCAAGTTCCGCGTCAACTGGCATCATGTGCTGATTGCGGACACGGTGCAGCGTGTCGTCGATGGCGAGCTGAAGAACGTCGTCATCAACGTCCCGCCGGGCTCGTCGAAAACCGAGCTAGTGGCGATCAACCTGATCGCCCGGGGCCTGGCGGTGAACCCGCGCGCGCGGTTCCTGCACATCTCGTACTCGGATGACCTGGCGCTGCTGAACAGCGAGACGGCGCGCGAGATTGTCCAGTCGGACGAGTTCCAGGCGCTGTGGCCGCTCTCGATAGCACCGGACGCGAAGTCGAAGAAGCGCTGGAACGTCCTCGCCGACGGCAAGAAGGCCGGTGGTGTGTACGCGGTGTCGCTGGGCGGCCAGATCACGGGCTTCCGCGCCGGGCACATGACCGATGGGTGGCAGGGCGCCATCATCATCGACGACCCGCTGAAGGTCGAGGACGCGTACAGCAAGCCGAATCGCGACAAGGCGAACCGCAAGCTGCTGTCCACGGTGAAGAGCCGGAAGGCCAACCCGGACACGCCGATCATCGTGATCATGCAGCGGCTGGCCGAGGAAGACCCGACGGGCTTCATCAAGGCCGGCAAGGTGCCGGGCGACTGGGAATTCATCGAGATCCCGGCGCTGATCACCGACGAATATGTCGAGGCGCTGCCCGAGCGCATCCGCACGCTGGTGGAGCACGGCGAAGCGGATGAAGACGGCCGGTTCAGCTACTGGCCCTACAAGGAACCGCTCGACGACCTGCTGGCCAGCGAGAAGGCTGACCAGTATGTGTTCAGTGGGCAGTACATGCAGCGCCCCAGCCCGTTGGGCGGCGGCATCATCCGCAGCGCCAACTTCGGGCGGTACACGGTGGCGCCCGAACTGCACAAGCGCGTCATCTATGCCGACACGGCACAGAAGACCGCCGAGCGGAACGATTACAGCGTCCTGCAGTGCTGGGGGCATGGGAAGAACGGTCGGATCTACCTGCTCGACCAGATCCGGGGGAAGTGGCCGGCGCCCGAGCTGCGGCAGAAGGCCATCGACTTCTGGAACAAGCACCTGCCGTACGACTTCCACTTCGGCGCGGCACTCGTAAAGATGCGTGTCGAGGACAAGGCCAGCGGCACCGGGCTGATCCAGGACATCCAGGCGTCGGGGACCATCCCCGTCGAGGGGATCGAGCGGCACCGCGACAAGCTGGTGCGCGTCATGGACGTGGTCAGCTACATCGACGCCGGTCTGGTGATGATTCCCGAGGCGGCCGAGTGGGTGAGCGATTTCACGCAGGAATGCGACGCCTTCACGCCTGACGACACGCACGCACACGATGACCAGATCGATCCGATGGTGGACGCGATCAATGACATGCTGGCCGGCGGCCGGTCGCTGGACATCTGGACCAAACTCGGACAGCAATGAACCGTAACCAACGCAAAGCGCAGATCCGTGCGCACCGGGCCGAGGTGGCTGCGTCCGCGAGTGCCAAGCGCTGGATGACCGGTGACAGCTTCCAGAACTTCGAGGCACGTCTGGGCCTGGGCACCAACAACCAGGCGTCGCAGTTCAGCTACGGCTTCGATTTTATTTCGCGCAACCGCGTGCAGTTGGAGGCCATGTACCGGTCGAGCTGGATCGTTGGCCAGGCCGTCGACGTGGTTGCCGACGACATGACGCGCGCGGGCACCGAGATCGATGCCGAGCTGGACCCGTCCGACCAGAACAAGCTGAATGCCGCTTTCGAGCGGATGGGCCTCTGGGACCGCCTGAACGACACGATCAAGTGGGCGCGCCTCTATGGCGGCGCGCTGGCGGTGATGCTGATCGATGGGCAGGACCCGCGCACGCCATTGCGGCTGGACAGCATCGGCAAAGACCAGTTCAAGGGCCTGTACGTGCTGGACCGCTGGCTGGTGCAGCCGTCGCTCGAGGACCTGGTCACCGAGATGGGTCCGGACATGGGCCAGCCGCGCTACTACGATGTGGTGGCGGACAGCATGGCGCTGAAGCGCCAGCGGATCCACTACAGCCGGGTGCTGCGCATTGACGGCGTGGACCTGCCGTATTGGCAGAAGATCGCCGAGAACCTTTGGGGGCAGTCGGTGATCGAGCGGCTGATTGACCGGCTTGTAGCGTTCGACAGCACCACCATCGGCGCCGCTCAGCTGGTCTACAAGGCCCATCTCCGCACGTACAAGGTCGACAAGCTTCGCGAGATCATCGCCATGGGCGGCCCGGCGATGGAAGCGCTTGTGAAGAACGTCGACTTCATCCGCCGGTACCAGTCGAATGAGGGGCTGACCCTGATCGACGCGGCAGACGAGCTGCAGACGGATACCTACCAGTTCTCCGGGTTGGACAGCGTCCTGATGCAGTTCGGCCAGCAGTTGTCCGGCGCCCTGGGCATCCCGCTGGTGCGCCTGTTCGGCCAGTCGCCGGCCGGCCTGAACAGCACCGGCGAATCGGACCTGCGGACGTACTACGACAACACGAAGCAGCAGCAGGAACGGAAGCTGCGCGCGCCCGTCACGCGGCTGTATGACGTGGTGGTCCGGTCGGAGCTTGGGAAGCCGCCGCCGGAAGGCTTCGCTTACGGCTTCACGTCGCTGTGGCAGCTGTCCGACACCGAGAAGGCGCAGAACGCCAAGACGGTGACCGAGGCCGTGACGCAGGCCTACGACGCGGACCTGGTCGACAAGCCGACGGCCATGAAGGAACTGCGCCAGTCGAGCCACAGTACCGGGGTGTTCACCAGCATCACGGACGATGCGATCGAGGACGCGGAGAACGAGCCGCCCCCGGTGCCGGAAATGGAACTGCCTGATGTTGATGACCCGAACAACGGACCGGAAGCGCCGCCGCAATCCGGTAAGGACAAGCGGACCGGAAAGGGTGTATCGGACGCAGCTCCGACAGGTCGCGCAGCAGGTGGGCGTGTTGGTCAATGGCTTTCCGCCTGGCGATCCCGGCGTCCTGCCGACGATTGAGCAGCTGCTGCAGCGGTACGCCGAGGCGCTGACGCCGTGGGCCGAGCGCGCCGCGGCCGAGATGCTGACCGAGGTGAACCGGCGGGACGAAAAGGCCTGGATGCAGTACTCGGCCGACCTGTCTCGCGCGCTGCGGCAGGAGATCCGGACGGCGCCGACCGGCGCCGCCATGCAGGCCCTGATGGGCGAGCAGGTGACGCTGATCAAGTCCATCCCGCTGGATGCGGCCAAGCGTGTGCACAAGCTGACCATCGAGGGCATCGAGGACAGCAGCAGGGCGTCGGAGATCTCGAAGGCGATTCAGGCATCGGGCGACGTGGCCAAGAGCCGCGCCGACCTGATCGCCCGGACCGAGGTCGCGCGCACCGCGTCGACCCTGACCGAGGCGCGCGCGCTGCATGTCGGCTCGCCTGGGTACTTCTGGCGGACGTCCGGCGACGGTGACGTGCGCGACTCGCATCGTGAAATGGAAGGCAAGTTCGTCGCCTGGGATGACCCGCCCACGCTGGACGGGATGAAAGGCCACGCCGGCCAGTTCCCGAACTGTCGCTGCTACACGGAACCTGTGATTTCCGAGGATTGATATGCGCTTCTACACAGTACAGAAGCTGGGCCCGAAGCGCTCGCTGACGCCCGAGGGCTTCCTGCTGTGCGAGGAAGTGCCCGTGGCGCGCACCGGCGAGATGTTGTACGGCCCGGGCGAGGTGCCCGTCGAGCCTGGCCCCGACGGCCTGATCCGCATCAGTCGGACTCCCGAAGAGGTGTTCCGTGCCGAGACGCTGGCCAGCTGCATCGGCAAGCCGGTGACGTTGGACCATCCGGACGACTTCGTCACGCCCGCCAACTTCGCCACGCTCGGTAAGGGCGCGATGCTCAACCTGCGCCGCGGCACCGGCATCGCCGACGACCTGCTGGTCGCTGACCTGATGGTGACCGATCAGCAGGCCATCGATGCGATCCAGACGGACGGCATCGAAGAGGTCAGCCTCGGGTATGAGGCGGACTACGAACAGGTATCACCCGGCCGCGGGGTACAGCGGAACATCGTTGTCAACCACGTAGCCCTCGTCGAGCGCGGCCGGTGTGGCCCGCGCTGCGCGATCGGCGATAAGGAACCCGAAGACATGAAGACTTTTGACAGCAAGCCCAAGGGCAAGCGTACGTTCGCCGACCGCATCCGCGCGGCGTTCATGGCCAAAGACGCCGAGGGCGCAGAGGAACTGGCCAAGGAAGCCGAGGCCATGGACGAGGAATCCGAGGAAGAGCGCGCGAAGCGTGAAGCTGCGGAGGACGCTGCCAAGACCGGCGACGCGCTGGGCCAGATCCTGAAGACGGTCAAGGCGCTGGACTCCCGTCTCGCCAAGATCGAGGCGCGTGACGAAGAATCGGAAGAAGAGCGGAAGGCCCGCGAGGCGAAGGAGAAGGAGAGCAAGACCGGCGACGGCGGTGAAGAACTGACCGACCCGGGCACTGCCGCCACGATCAGCCAGGCCGAAGTCGACCTCTACACCGGCGACGCGGCGGCCAGCATCCCGTCGCGCGCTGAGATCCTGGCGCCGGGCATCAAGCTGCCGACCTTGGACGCCAAGATGGCGACCAAGGACCGCGCATCCGCACTCTGCAAGTGCCAGCGCAAGGCGCTCGACCTGGCCTACCAGACCGAGGCGGGCAAGGCCGCCATCACGCCGTTCCTCGGCGGCCTGACGACCGATTTCGAGAGGCTGCCCGCCGCGCTCGTGCACGCCGCGTTCATGGGTGCCAGCGAACTGATCAAGGCACAGAACAACGGGCGCACGCACGACGGCGTCGCGAAGACCAAGGATTTCGGCAAGCCCCGCACGGCCGCCGACATCAACGCAGCCAACCGCAAGTACTGGGCCGACCGGTCCGCCAACTAAGGGAGTGCCACATGGGCAACGCAATCCTGTATCGCATGGCCTCGGGCATCCCCGGGGATATCTCGCGCCAGTCGCAGGCGACCGTCGAGTCGCAGATCCTGAACTCGGCGCTGCCGTTCCCCGGCTACGGGCTGTTCGGCAAGATCGCCGCGGGCAAGTTCGTGCCGATCGCTGGCGGTGACGCCGCCACGGCCGTGTATGGCCTGCTGGTCCGTCCGTACCCGACCACCGGCGGCGCCGGGTCGGAGCCGCTCGGCACGGCCACGCCTCCGACCACCGGCGTCGCGGACGTCATGCGCCGCGGCTACATGACAGTCAAGAACAACGCCGGCACGCCGGCCATTGGTGGCCAGGTGTATGTGCGGGTTGCCGCAGCTGCCGCTGGCAAGCCGATCGGCGGCATCGAGGCGGCTGCGGACAGCACCAACACCATCGCGGTTGTTGGCGCCACGTTTATGAACGCCGGCGATGCCAACGGCAACGTCGAGATCTCCTACAACATCTAAGGGGTTTCCCAGAATGAGCAAAATCATCCTCCCGCGCATGGCCGCGGCGGCTGCCATCGCCATGGTCAACGCCCCGGCGATCATCCGCGCCCGCACGCGCGACAGCATGCTGACCTTCGACAGCCGCACGATCGACAGCACTGGCGCCTTCCTGATCGGCGAGCTGGAACGCCTGGACCAGACGCTGCACGGCCCGCTGGCCTCGGTCACCTGGTCGCGCGACATCGACCTGCGCGAGGACGTGTCCATCGCGGACGAAACGTCGTCGTTCACGAACTCCAGTTTCGCGGCTGCCGGCGGCGCTTCCCCGAACGGCAAGTCGTGGATCGGCAAGGACGCTTCGGCCATCGCAGGCATCGCGCTGGACATCGGCAAGACGGCCAGCCCGCTGACGCTGTGGGGCATGCAGATCGGCTGGACCATCCCTGAGTTGGAATCCGCCCAGAAGCTGGGGCGCCCGGTGGACCAGCAAAAGTTCACCGGCATGCAGCTCAAGCACAACATGGATGTCGACGAGCAGGTGTACATCGGCGATACCGTGCTGGGAGTCACCGGCCTGGTGAATGCGGCGACGGTCACCAACGTGTCGAATGCCGCCACCGGAACCTGGGCGACGGCCACGCCAGATCAGATCGTCGCGGACGTCAATGAGCTTCTGACGAGCGTGTGGGCGGCGTCCGCCTATGCGGTATGCCCGTCCGAGCTGCGCCTGCCGCCGGCCAAGTTCGGGCTGCTGGTCAGCCGCAAGGTCAGCGATGCGGGCAACATCAGCATCCTCGAGTACGTGAAGCAGAACACGATCTCGAACTCGATCAACGGCCGGCCGCTGAACATCCAGCCGCTGAAGTGGCTGTTCCAGCGCGGGGTCGCGAACGCGGACCGCATGATGGCGTACACCAAGGAGCAGGACAAGGTTCGGTTCCCGCTGGTGCCGCTTCAGCGCACGCCGCTGGAATATCGCGACATCCGTCAGCTCACCACCTACTTCGGCCGGCTGGGCGTGGTCGAGGTGGTGTACCCCGAGCTGATCGGCTACCGCGACGGCATCTAAGGAGCGCGCCATGCCGAAGATCTACGTTCGCAAGGCCTTCGTGCTCCAGCACGAGGGCGGGAAGCACGAGTTCCCCGTGGGCAACCACACCGTGCCACCGGCGGTGGCCGAGCACTGGTTCGTGAAGGCCCATATCGGCGAGGAGCCGGCGGCGGGTGGGGAGGCCGGTGACCTGGCCGAGCAGCGGGCAGCCCTAGATTCCGCAGGGCAGTTCCTGGAAGGGAAGGCCAAGGAATTGAAGGAACGGCAGGACGCTCTGGACATGCGCGCCGGCACGGTCGCCGACCGCGAGAAGGCAGCCGACCAGCGCGAAGCCGACTTGAACGCCCGCGCCGAAGCGCTGGACACCCGCGAGGTGGCTATCGCCGAGCGGGAGAAGGCGGCGGACGCCGCGGCCAAGCAGACCGGCAAGAAGTAAGGGGGTATGATGCCTCGCGAGGGGCATCAGCCAACCACCTATGACACCAGAACAGTTCAGAGCCGACTTTCCGGAGTTTGCCGACGCGACGAAGTACTCGGACGCGTCCATCGACTTTCAGCTGATCATCGCGACGTCACTGGTGAACCCCTGCCGATGGGGCGTGCTGACCGATCAGGGCATTGAGCTTTGCGCGGCGCACTTCCTCGTACTCGCTCGACGGGACGAGGCGACAGCTGAAGTCGGTGGCATCCCGGGCCAGGTCACCGGCCCGCAATCTTCCAAGGCAGTCGACAAGGTCAGCGCCAGCTACGACACCGGCGCAGCGACCATTGACGACGCCGGTATGTGGAACCTGACGACCTACGGTGTCCGGTTTCTCACTCTCGCCAGAATGATGGGCGCAGGCGGCATGCAGTTGTAGCCGCGCCAGCCCATCGGGGATATCCCATGGGCTTCATGAAGGTGGACAGGCTGAAGCAGGTGCTTCAGTCCATCAACGGCTTGGTCGACCAGCAAGTCCTTGTCGGCGTGCCTGACAGCACCGCCGGGCGCAAGGACGATGGCGCACCGCTCAGCAATGCCGAAATCGGATACATCCAGGAGAACGGCGCGCCGGAGATCAATCTTCCGGCGCGTCCACACCTGGTGCCGGGCGTCGCCGCTGCGCAGCCGAAGACGTTGCCTCAGCTGCAGAAGGGCGTTGAAGCGGCGCTGGATGGCGACATTGACGGCGCAAAGCGGCAGTTGAGCATGGCCGGCCTGGCTGCGCAGTCCTCGGTTCGAGCGCTGATCAGCAGCGGCATCGGCCCGGCGCTGAGCGAGGCAACGCTGCGCAACCGCGCGCGGCGAGGCCGGAAGGGGGCGAAGGAAGAACTGGCGTCCCGCGCCGCCGGTCAGCAGCCCAGCACTGAGCTGGCCAAGCCGCTGATCGACACCGCCCAGTACCGCAACTCGATCACCTACGTGCTACGCAAAAGGAAGTGACCCATGGCACTACTCGACGTCGTCGACGTGCTGCTCGATCCGGACTTCATGGACACCGGCCTGGTGTGCAACCGGATGGCGCAGACAGTCGACGGGCACGGCCGCGCCCAGAATTTGCCCACGGCTACGCAGTTCGCCGCAGTGGTCACCAGCGACAAGGGCGACATCCTGCAGCGCGGCTCGGACGGCAGCCTGATCACTGGTTCGATCACGCTGCATACGCCGCTTCGCCTGAAGGACGGCAGCCCAGAGCAGGGCGCCGACGAGGTGGTCTGGCAGGGCCGAACCTATACCGTGGTCAGCGTCAACGACTATAGCCATTTCGGGCGCGGCTTCGTTGCCGCCACCTGCGATCTGAAACCGCTCTCGGGGTAATCCATGGCAAATACCAGCGCCACCGGCGGCTACCTTGCGCCGACGGCGCCGGTTCCGCCAGACGACGATGATCTCGACAACCTGTTGCAGGAACTGGTCGCAGGGGTGACCGGCTTGCCCGGGGAGATGGTGCGGCCGCGCTGGCAGCCGACCGTCCCGACGCAGCCTGAGCCGACCGAGAACTGGTGCGCGATGGGCGTCAGCGTGCAGACGAACGACTCAGGCCCCGCCATTCAGCATGACCCTGCCGGCGACGGCAGCGACACCTACACCCGGCATCAGCAGATCGACCTGATGTGCTCCTTCTACGGGCCGAGCGCCAAGGGGTACGCCCAGCGCCTGGCCGACAGCATGTCCATTCCGCAGAACAGCGAGCAGCTGGCGCTGAACGGGATGAAGTTCGTCCGCGCCAGCGACATCCAGCCAGTGCCGGCCCTCATCAACCAGCAGTGGAACCGGCGCTATGACCTGACGCTGGTGCTGCGCCGCAAGCTCACCCGGACCTATCCGGTCCTCAACCTGTTGTCCGCCGAAGTGCAGAGCACCACCAACTCGGTGCCGCCGGTGGCCGCGACGACCAACATTCACCAGTAGAGGAATGACTATGTCCAACGGACTGCCGGTATCGCGGCTGATCAACGTCTCCATCAACATGTCGCCGCTGGCGGCCCAGGGCGCCAACCTCAACAATGAGGTGATCCTGGGCGCCTCGCCGGTGATCGACACCAACGAACGCATGCGCTCGTACGGAACCATCGACGCCGTGGGCAGCGACTTCGGCAACACCGCGCCGGAATACCTGGCCGCGCTGCTGTACTTCCAACAGACGCCCCAGCCGTCGCAGCTCAACATCGGCCGGTGGGCGAAGACCGCCACGGCGGGCTCGCTGCGAGGCGCGGCGCTGTCCGCCGCCCAGAAGGACATCACCGTGTGGAAAGCCGTCACGGCCGGTTCGTTCAAGCTGACCGTCGACGCCACCGTGAAGACGGTCTCGGCGCTAGACTTCTCGAGCGTGACCAACCTGAACGGTGTGGCCACGATCATCCAGACGGCGCTGGCCGGCGCCGGATTTGTGTGGAACGGCACCCAGTTCATGGCCACCTCGCCTACCACGGGGACCGCCTCGAAGATCAGCTACGCCACGCCGACGGGCTCTGGCACCGACATCTCGGCCATGCTGGGCATGACCAGCGGGCTGGCCTCGGTACCGGTCGACGGCATCTTGGCCGAGGCCCCGGACGCGTGCGTGAATGTCTTCCTGGACCGTTTCGCGAACAAGTTCCTGGGCATCCAGTTTGCCGACACGTCGCTGACGAACGACCAGCACGTCGCAGTGGCCGACCTGATTGAGGCGGATCAGCGCCACATCTACGGCGCCACCACGCAGGAGCCACAGGCGCTGGACGGTACCGCGACGACGGACCTGCTGTCCCGGTTCAAGGCCAAGGGGTACAAGTACTCGTTCGCGCAGTACTCGAGCAACAGCCCGTACGCCGCGGCGTCGCTGTTCGGCCGCTTGCTGACGACCAATTTCAACGGCAACAACACGACGATCACCCTGATGTACAAGCAGGAGCCGGGCATCGTGCCGGAGACGCTGTCGAGCAGCCAGGCCAACGTGTTGCAGGACAAGCGCGGCAACGTGTTTGTCGAGTACGACAATGACACGGCCATCGTGCAGTACGGCGTGACGCCCAGCGGCATCTTCATCGACTCGATCTATAACTCGATCTGGTTCCGTAACCGCGTCCAGACCGATGTGTACAACCTGCTGTACCAGAGCCAGACGAAGGTGCCGCAGACCGACGCCGGCAATGCGCTGATCGCCACGACGATCGAAGCGGCCTGCGCGGCCGCTGTGAACAACGGCTATCTGGCACCGGGCGTCTGGAACTCCGATGGCTTCGGGGCGCTGAAGCAGGGCGACACGCTGGCCAAGGGCTATTACGTCTACGCGCCGCCGATCGCGTTGCAGTCGCAGGCCGACCGCGAGGCGCGGAAGTCCGTGGCGTTCCAGGTTGCGGCAAAGGAAGCCGGCGCCATCCACACCGTTGACATCCTGGTCAACGTGAACCGCTGATAGGGGAAAGAGACCATGCAAGGCGGCACTTATTCGTTCCTCGATGTCCAGGCGTCCATCACCGGGCCCGGCGGGTCGTTCTCACTCGGCTATGGTGAGGCGACGGCTGAAGAAGGCATCACCGTGGCCATGGCCAACGACAAGAACACCATGACGGTCGGTTCGGACGGCAGCGTGCAGCACAGCCTGCGCGCGGACAGCTCCGGCCAGATCACCCTTCGTTACCTGAAGACGGCGCCGATCAACCGGACGCTGATGGCGCTGTACAACGCCCAGAAGCTTGACAGCCGGCTCTGGGGCAAGAACGTCATCACCGTGACCCAGTCCGTTGCGAGCGACGCAATCGCGGGCATCTTCTGTGCGTTCAAGAAGGTGCCTGATCTGACCTACGCCACCGAGGGCGGCACCGTCGAGTGGGTATTCGACGCTGGCCGAATCGAAGGCATGCTGGGGACCTACTGACCATGGGCCGTGAAATCCAACTTGGCGGCAACGCCTATTCGATCGGGCGTCTGACCGCCAAGCAGCAGTTCCACGTGTCGCGCCGCATTGCGCCGATCATTCCGCCGCTGATCCCGGTGTTCATGAAGCTGGCGAAGACGAGCGGCGGCGCGGCCGGTGCGATGGGCGCGCTGACCAAGGACCTGGACGGCTTTGGGCAGGTCCTGCAGCCGTTTGCTGACGCGCTTGCGGCCATGAACGATGCTGATGCCGACTACGTTATGGACAACTGCCTGACCGCCGTGCAGCGGCAGCAACCCACCGGCTGGGCGTTCGTGGTTTCCCCCGGGCAGAAGGAGCTGATGTTCCAAGACATGGACATGGCTGTGATCCTGCCGCTGGTGGTGCAGGTCATCGTGGCCAACCTCGGCCCTTTTATTCAAGGGCTGCTTACCAGCCAAGCGAGCAGCCCGGAATCGGCGGCACAGGCTGGCTGAAGCACCTGCCAGACGGCGAGGACTGGCTGCTGGCACCAGTTGCCGAGGGCTGGTGCAAGTACGAGTCCCTGATCGACGGCACGCTGGGGCTTGAAGACATCGCGCTGATGAATGACGCGCTGGCCGTCCGGGCCGACAACCAGGCGGCCGCGCGCCGCATCTTGGAACAGCAGAGCAATGGCCCAAAGTACCGTCATCCGTGAATTCCTCGTCGCCCTGGGCTTCAAGGTCGACGAGAAGGGCCTGTAGAGGTTCAGCGACGGCGTCGAGCAGGCCACGAAGGGCGTCAAGCAGCTGGTGACGACCATCTCGGCATCAGCGCTGGCCGTCAGCGTGGGCGTCTCGGCGCTGGCGTCGAAGCTGGAGAACCTGTACTTCGTCTCGAAGCGCACCGGCGCGGCGGCCACCAGCCTGAAGGCGTTTGACTTCGCAGCGCGGAATCTGGGCATCTCGACCGAGACGGCCTTCGGTGCGGTGGAGAGCCTGGCCAAGTTCCTGCGGAACAATCCGGCCGGCGAGGGATACCTGGCGACGCTGGGCGTGCAGACGCGCGACGCGAACGGCGAGCTGCGGGATACCGTCGACATCCTGTCCGACCTGGGCGCCGAGCTGGCCAAGCATCCGACGTGGCTAGCCAGCCAGTACGGCCAGACGCTCGGCATCGACGAGAACCTGCTGCTGGCCATGCGCGATGGCGATTTCGCCAAGTTCATGCAGCAGTACCGGGAGATGTCCCGGCGCAACGGCCTGGACAAGGCGGCCGAGGACGCGCACCAGTTCATGGTCGCTCTGCGGGGCTTGGGCACCACGTTCGAGAACTTCGGCATCAAGGTGGAGGGCGCGCTGCTGCGCAAGGTGGGGCCGCAGCTCGATCGCCTCCAGAAGTGGTTCGAAGATCATTCGGACGAGATCGCTGATCGTGCCGCAGACATTGCCGCCGCGATCCTGGCCGCAGCCACTGCGCTCGGCCCACCCCTGTCGTGGCTGGTCGACCAGTTCATCGAGCTGGACAAGGCCACGGACGGCTGGTCGACAAAGATCATGCTGCTGGTTGGCGCGTTCGGCGCGCTGGGCGGCTTCAAAATCGTCAGCGGCATCTGGAAGATGGTCGCGGCGGTGCGCGCGCTGGGCGCGGCCAATGCCGCTGCGGCGGCTGCCGGCGGCGTTACTGCTGCTGGGGGTGCCGCTGGTGCTGGCGCAGCTGCTGGCGCGGGCGCTGGCTGGCTGGCTCGCTTCCTGCCGTGGGCAGCTCGGATCGGCGGCGCCGCCGCGTTGCTCTTCCATAGCGGCGGCCTGAACAACGGCGAGGATGCTGAGCTGGCGCGCCGGCGCGGCGCCGCAAGGCAGCCAGCGGGCTCGGGGAATGCCGGAGTCGATGCGGTCTCGTTCTTCCAGCGGATGGGGTGGTCTCCTGAACAAGCCGCCGGCATCGTAGCCAACTTGCAGCGTGAAAGCACCAGCGGCCTGAACCACCAGGCCGTCGGCGACAACGGTCGTGCCTATGGCGTCGCGCAATGGCATCCAGACCGTCAGGCGAATTTCAAGGCGTGGGCCGGAAAGGACATCCGGGACTCGTCCCTGATGGAGCAGCTGCAGTTCGTGAACTACGAGTTGACGCAGGGTGCAGAGGCACGGGCTGGGCAACTGCTACGCGCTGCACAGAACGCCCAGCAGGCGGGCGAGATCGTGTCGCGGTACTACGAGCGGCCAGGCGTTGAGGAAGCAGTCAAGGCACGTGAAGCGGCCTTGCGCGGACGTTCGGCTGCGGAATTGCACCAGCAGACCACCATCAATCTGTATGGCGTGTCAGACCCGGCGGCAGCCGGGCGCGCAGTCAACGAAGGGCAGCGCCAGGTGAATGACGACATGGTGCGCAACATGCAGGGGGCAATCTCGTGAGTTTCCTCGACATCATCACCCTGGTGCCGAAGACCATTGGCCCGGTGAAGATCGGCTGCACGTTTGAGGAAGCGCACCAGGACGAGCTGCAGATCACTGAGCATCCGGTCGAGAAGGGTGCCCAGATCAACGACCATGCGTTCAAGCTGCAGCCCGAGGTGACGATCCAATGCGGCTGGTCGAATGCCGACCTGGCCGCGCTGATCGGCACGCTGGAATCGCTCTTCACCGGGGGCGGCCTGCCGTCAGTCGATTACATCAGCTCGGTGTACTCGCAGCTCATCGCTCTGCAGGAAACGCGTCAGCCTTTCGACGTCGTCACGTCGACGCGCATGTACCACGACATGCTGTTCAAGTCGCTGCGCGTGGTCAAGGACCAGAAAACCGGCGAAGCGCTGAGCGTCACTGCGACGCTGAAGCAGATCCGGATCGTGCAGACGCAAGCGACCAGGCTGCCGCCGAAGGAAAACCAGGCCTCCCCGCAGGCCACAGCCGAGACCCAGAACACCGGGACGAAGGCCGCGAAGCCGGCTACACCAGCGCCGGGAGGTTCGGTACCGCCGAGCCGATGGGGGACGTGATGAACTACTACGAGATCCCTCTCTCGCCAGATCCGCAGCGCTTCACGGTGACGCTCAGCGGCGTGGACTACCAAATTACGGTGCAATATCGCGACGCCGGCGGCGCCGGATGGGTGCTGGACATTGCCGACACGAGCAACGAGCCAATCGTGAGCGGCATCCCGCTTGTGACCGGTGCGGACCTGCTGGGGCAGTATGGGCATCTTGGCTTCGGGGGGCGGCTCTGGGTACAGGGCGCCTCCGATCCCGACGACGTTCCGACGTTTGAAGACCTGGGCATCGGGTCGCATGTTTTCTGGGTGATGGACTGATGGGTACGAAACAGTACGGCCGAAAGATCTCCATCCTGGTCGGCCGGTCCGGCGGTGCCGCGACCGAGCTGTCGGAGCTGCGGTGCGTGTTCAAGATCAGTCGCGGCGACCTGCAGACGCCAAACTCGGCCCGTGTGAGGGTGTACAACGTCTCCGAGAACACCAAACAGCGGATCGAGAAGGAGTTCACGCGCATCGTGGTGCAGGGCGGCTACGAAGGAAATTTCGGCATCCTGTTCGACGGCAGCATCAAACAGGTAAGACGCGGCCGGGAAAGCCAGACGGACACGTATCTGGACATCACCGCAGCGGACGGCGATTCAGCGTACAACTTCGCGGTGGTGAACACGACGCTGGCCGCCGGCTCGACACCGGCCGACCATGTCGCGGCAGCCTGCACGGCCATGAACCCGTACGGCGTGACGCAGGGATACACGCTGGAACTGCCGAAGAATCCGCTGCCTCGCGGGAAAGTGATGTTCGGCATGGCCAGGGACTTCATGCGCTGGACGGCCCGCACGCAGCAGGCGGTGTGGAGTATTCAGGACGGGAAGGCCATCCTGGTGCCTGAGACGTCGTACATGCCCGGTGACATCCCTGTGATCACCGCGGAGACCGGCATGGTGGGGATGCCGGTGCAGACCCAGAATGGCATCACCATCAAGATGCTGCTGAACCCCAGCGTGAGGATTGGGCGGCTGATCCACATCGACAATGCCAGCGTGCAACGGTACGAGTACAGCCTGAACGTGGGGCAGCAGGCACAGAACGAGCGAATCGAGAAACAGGCAAAGCTGCAGGACGACGGGTTCTACTACGTGATGGTTGCGGAGCACTCCGGTGATACGCGCGGAAATGAATACTACACAGACGTGATCTGCCTGGCAGCGGACGTGACCGACCTGCCAAATTTCTTCATTGACAAGGCCGCCGTGCCCCCAGAGAACGTCATCGTAGTAAAGAAGTTCGGCTAGTGCAGCGCCCTGTGATACTCGTTCACGTTCTTCATGAACTCGTCGCGTGACATAGCTGGCCTGATGAACTGAGCCGAGCCATCGGGCTGAATTTTTGTCTCGGCGTAGTTGAGCAATGACTCCCTCCGCGAGTCGCCGAACTTGGTCACGATGATCACTGCATCTTTCGTTGGGGTAACGAGCTTGCCCCAGCACGCTGGTACCAGCCCGCGTCCATACAGCGATTCGGCGGCGCGCAAATCTTGGGCGCCGCTAAGGGGCAGCGCGCACGGTGTATCGCGGTAGAGGATAGCAACCATTGCCGCGCGAGGGATCAGCTCATCGATCGGCGTTGCAAAAATGTAGGCAGTTCTGCCCACCGTGGCCCGATCGAATGAGCGCATCTTGATTTCTGCAGACTCGATGCTTTCCTGCCGTTGGCGCGTCTCATAGGAAACGGACGGCGCTGTCTTCGCAGCTTCGTAAGCGCGCAACTCGCAGATCGGGCGCTGCTGTGATCTCTTGAGTCTGATCACACAATCTGCAGCGACTTCTATAAGCGGCAAGTCGCGAAATTCAGTCAGGCCCGTAACCGGCGCTGGCTTGATGGTCAATCCCTGTGGAAACCGTGGATCGGATTGGGTTGGCATCAGGGAAAAGGTCTCAATCTCCGCGACCCTTCCGTTTGCTACGCCGTACCCCCTGGTTGACTTGACGATTCCGACAATGGTCACGGCCTCTCCATCTGCCAGTTGCTCTGCATTGGCGACCGCGGGAACGGCCATTGCAACGATCAGTACCAGCTTCTTCATAACAATCCCATGGACAGACGAGAGAGAGTAGGTGACCCCGAAACAGCCCTTCGGGAAGCGTTGGATGGGATGCGTGCTGGGATCTGGACGGCACTCCCCGGAATCATCCAGTCGTTCAACCCCATGGCCATGACCTGCGAGGTGCAGCCCTGCATCAAGGTCAAGGTGCGCCAGCAGGACGGGACAACCGTCTCAGTGTCCCTGCCGCTGCTGGTGGACTGCCCGGTGCAGTTCCCATCTGGCGGGAATTGTAGTCTGACCTTCCCCGTTGCTCCAGACGACGAATGCCTCGTCGTTTTTGCGTCACGCTGTATCGACGGTTGGTGGCAGTCTGGTGGGGTGCAGGAGCAGGCGGAAATCCGGATGCACGACCTGTCGGACGGGTTCGTGCTCCTGGGATTCCGGTCACGGCCGCGGGCGTTGACGGGCGTGAGCACCACCGCGACTCAGCTCCGGTCGGAAGATGGTTCGACGTACATCGAGATGAATCCGACCTTGCAAAAGGTCAAGATCGTTGCGCCTGGCGGGTTCGACGTCGTCGCACCGCTGTCCACCTTCTCGGCTGCCGTGACGGTCACGGGACTCCTGACGTTCGTCGGCGGCCTAGTAGGCAGCGCCGTGAGCGGGGCTGCCGCTGTGTTCAACGGGGTGCTGAACGTCATCGGGCAGATCACCGCGAACGGAAAGCGCGTGGACGACACCCACACCCACAACGGCGTGCAGCCTGGCAGCGGTAATAGCGGCAACGTCAACTGAGGATTCCCATGCGGTACCGAAAGCTATCGGCCACTGGAGACTACGTCTTCGGTGGGCAGCAGGCCGACTTCTACAAGGACACGCCCGAGGCGGTTGGCCAGGCCGTGCTCACGCGGCTGCGACTGCTGCGCGGGGAATGGTTCCTCGACAAGTCCGCAGGGATGCCGTGGAGCACAGAGGTTCTGGGCAAGTACACCAACGGCACCTACGACGCGGCGATCCGCCAGCGGATCCTGGGCACGCGAGGCGTGCAGCAGATCACGGCGTATTCCAGCTCGGTCGATACCGAGAAGCGGGCGCTGAGCGTGACCGCAACCATCAGCACTATCTACGGCACCACCACCGTTGAGGCGACTCTGTAATGGCAATCACCACGACCGCACCGACGATCGATGCCAGCGGCATCACGGCGCCCACATACGCCGAAGTGCTGGAATACCTGCAGGACCAGTACCGCGCCATCTACGGGCCCGATGTCTATCTTGAGGCGGACAGCCAGGATGGACAGCTTCTCGCGGTCTTCGCTTCGGCGATCAACGACGCCAACGCCGTGGCGATCTCGATCTACCGGTCGTTCAGCCCGGCCACGGCGCAGGAGGATGCGCTGTCGAGCAACGTGAAGATCAACGGCATTGCCAGGAAGGCGGCTTCGTTCTCGAGCGCCGATCTGGTTGTTGTCGGGCAGGCGGGACGGCCGATCAACAACGGCATCGCCAAGGACACGAACGGCAACAAGTGGGCGCTGCCGGCTTCGATCACCATTCCGCCCGGCGGCCAGATCACGGTGACGGCCACATGCCAGACGCTCGGGGCGGTATCGGCGGCGGCCGGCACGATCAACCAGATTGGCACGCCGACCCTTGGATGGCAGTCGGTGACGAACCCAAGCGCGGCAGCCGAAGGCGCGCCCGTGGAGAAGGATGCGGCGCTGCGCCAGCGGCAAACGGTCTCGACGGCGCTGCCGTCCCTGACGGTGCTAGACGGCATCATCGGGGCGGTGTCGAACATCGCAGGCGTCACGCGGCTGGCGGCGTATGAGAACGACGCGAACGCGACCGACGCCAACGGAATCCCGGCCCATTCCATCTCGCTGGTGGTCGAGGGGGGCGACGCCACGGCGATTGCCCAGGCCATCGCCGCAAAGAAGACGCCTGGATCTGGGACGTACGGCACGACTGCCATCGTGGTGCTCGACGTCTACGGCCGGCCGATCACGATCAGGTTCTACCGTCCATCGACAGCCAACGTGTCGGTCGCGGTGACCATTAAGGCGCTCTCCGGCTACACATCGGCCGTGGGCGACGCCATCAAGAAGGCCGTCTCCGACTACATCAATGCGGTGGCCATCGGCGGTGGCGAGTCTGGCGCCGTGGAGTGGGCGGACTCGATCACGGCAGCCAACAGCGTGGGGGGCGGTACCGCTTTCAAGCTGACAGCGCTGGCGCTGACCGGCCCGGGCGGCGCCGGCGTGCCTGACGTAGCCGTGGCATTCAACCAGGTCGCCGCGTGCACGCCGGCCGCCGTGACTCTGACGGTGGTGTGATATGACGGACATCACCAAGTACACCGACCGGATCACGAGCGAGCACAACCAGCGGCCGGCCTTCATGGCAGTGGTCGAGGCGCTGGCGCAGCCGATGGTGGATCTGCAGAACCTGTTGGGCAGCATGCCGGGGAAGTTCGATCTGGACACTGCCGTCGATGCGCAGCTAGACGACGTCGGGCGTTGGGTTGGGATCTCGCGCAACGTGCCGCTGCCGCTGACCGACGTCTACTTCTCTTTCGACATCGAGGGGCTCGGGTTCGATCAGGGCAACTGGAAGGGGCCGTTCGATCCGGATACCGGGCTGACTCGACTGGACGACGAGACCTACAGGCTGGTGCTTCGTGCAAAGATCGGCGCAAACCACTGGGACGGCACGCTCGAATCGTCGAAGAAAATCCTCGACTCGATCTTCAACGGCGGCACCTTCGTCTTCATCCAAGACAACCAGGATATGTCGATGACCATCGACATATCCGGCGTCATCCCCTCGGCGGTTTTTCTGGCGCTGCTGGCCAACGGCCTGATTCCACTGAAGCCCGAAGGGGTGCGCATCAGTATCGTCATCGTGACATCGGTAGACGGCGCGCCGATCTTCGGCTTCGACATGAGCAATGACCTGGTCGCCGGGTTCGACACCGGCGCCTGGGGTACCCCCCTGTAAAAAGGAAAATATGGCAAACGACTTTCTGGTTTTCGGCGGCGGTGCCGGCGCCAACGTTATTTCGCAGTCCGCGTACTCTGGCCTGACCGCACGTAGTGCCGGCTTCTCGGCTGGCGTCGCCCAGTCGGCGCAGCTCAACAAGGTGTGGCGCCAGTCGAGCATTATGGCGGCCGTGCTGGCTCAGTTCATCTCGGACAGGACCGGGCTAGATGTGCTCGACGATGGCACGACCGCAACCATCCTTGCCAATCTGAAGGCCTCGGCCGCAGCGGTGAATGGCGATGCCACCAAGCCGTTCAGCGTCGCCGCGGCCACGACTGCAGCGCACGCTGCTCGCTACGACCAGGTGTTCGGGGTAGGGCAGACGTTGCAGAACGTCACGGCGTCCCGGGCGCTTGGCACTGTGTACACCAATAGCACTGGCAAACCGATCCTCATCTACGTACAGGCGACAGTAGGGAGTGGCCAGGCGGCCGGTCTATACCTCAACGGTGCACTGATTGGGAACTACAGCAACACGACGGGTACCGCACAGGCGTTCTTGACGACAGCCATTGTCCCGGCCGGCTACACCTATGAGGTCCGAAATCTCAACACCGTGACGCTCACGTCGTGGTATGAGTTGCGCACGTAATCAAAGGAACGATATGCGTTATTTCCGAGATGTCGCCACTGGGACGGTATTTGCATTTGAAGACAATGTTGAGGCCCTTTCTGCCGAGGGCGGAGGTTGGACGTTCTTCGTCGACGGCGAAGCGCTACCAGCCCCGTACCCCGTCACCCTCGTACCTACTGATGATCCGACGCCGCCTGTCTACGTTCCGACACCCTCGGAGAACGCTGCCACGCGAGACGCACTCCTCACCGCGGCCGCAGTCCGTATCGCACCACTCCAGGACGCGGTGGACCTGAAGGTCGCAACGCCCGCTGAAATGACGCTACTCACAGCGTGGAAGACATATCGGGTCGAGTTGAACCGGACCGACCTAACAGCCCGACCGGTGACATGGCCAGCAATGCCAGTGGAGGCTTCAGCGGGCATTTGATCGATCTGACACCCCGTATAATCCGGTCAGAAAAGAAACGGGAGGGGCATACATATGAAGAACATGACGGTCGACGGGGCGGCCTTGAAGCGGTCGCTGCGCGTCGACGCACTCGACGTCTACAAGGGTCTCGCGATTCTTCTGGTGGTTATCGGCCACATCGCGCTGAACAGGGTGAGCACGTCCGGCACATCGATCCTATTCAACTGCATTCAGATGTTCCACATGCCCATGTTTTTCGTCATTTGTGGGATGGTGTTTGCGTTGAAACCAACGCGTATGTCGGTGCATGATTTCGGCCCGAGCGTGGTGCGCCGGGGCGTTCAGTTGCTAGTCCCGTTCATCGCATGGTATTTGCTGGAATACGCCTTGTCGTCTGATCGACCATCACTGGAAATCTACTTCACGAGGCTGTACAAGAGCCCAGACTATGGCCTGTGGTTTCTCTGGGTGCTCTTCGTGATGAGCGTGGTTGCGGATGCCTTGAAGGTGCTCTCGGCCGCTGTGCGGCTTCCTTTTTTTGTCGGGGCAGTAGTGGTGTGGGCGCTGTTTCTTCACGCCAGCGTTCATTTCCACGCGTTGGGCTCTGGCCTAATTGCCATCGAATGGCCGTTCTTTGTTGCAGGGATATTCCACAAGCCGATTATGGCAATGGTTGGTAAGCGCGCCGCGGTCTTCGTCGTTGCGGCAAGCATCGCGTACCCTTTTGCCGTCCTGATATGGGACCGACTGAGCCCACCGCCGGTCGGATTCATGTTGCAGAAGTCGTTAAGTCTTCCCATGTCGACTGCTTGGTACACCGTCTACATCGGCATAGGTTCGCTATACCAAGCGATGTTTGCCGTGGTTGGAACCATAGTTTTTTTTGGGTGGGCACAGGCGTTTACCGCTTCTGGGGGCGCACAGCGCTGGGTGACTACATTCCTCATCTATATCGGTGAGCGCACGCTCGCGATATACGCAATTCACCTGTTCTTCGTAAAGACGCCTTTCATCGCCGGGAATGCAGTGTTGGATGGAATAGTGACGCTGGCGGTATGCCTCCTTATGTCGGTCGTCATCTCCGAGTACATAATCAAGCCGATGAAAGTGACGGACCTACTCTTGCTAGGAAAGGTCTCGAAGCCGAGCGCCAAAGCGTAGGCTCAGACCGCTCTGACAACCGCCTTCGGGCGGTTTTTTATTTGCCCGCTTCGGCGGGCTTTTTCATTTCCGGGGAATCTCATGTCCGAACCTATCAGCGGCGGAGCCGCAGGGGTAGCAGGCTGGAAACTTATCGGCGGTCTGGCCGGCGCGGGGGCCATTGGCGCCGGGCTGGCAGCCATCGTCGTCATGTGTATGACCACGCCGCGCAGCCCGCGCGAGTGGGCGGTGGGCCTGATCAGCACTGTCATGGGCTCGATTGGTGGCGGAGCTGCGGTGATTCAGCACTTTGAACTGCAGGCCTGGGCGCAGACACCGATCGGGCTGGTGGCCATGCTCGGCTTGGTTTTCTCCTGCGGCCTGCCGGGGTGGGCCATCGTCCGCTGGCTGTTCAACTACATCGTCGAGCGGCAGGGCGCAGGCATCGACGACATCGCGGCAGACGTGCGCAAGGGGATTGGACAATGATCACGCCCGCAATCCTCCGCGCCATCATGCCGGCGGCCGGGCGCCGCGCCGACGTGTTCGCGCTGCCGCTCGTAGACGCCGCCCAGCGCTTCGACATTTCCACGCCGGCTCGCGTGGCCGGATGGCTCGCCCAACTCGCGCACGAGTCCGGCCAGTTGCTCTACACACGCGAGATCTGGGGTCCGACGCCAGCGCAACTGCGCTACGAAGGGCGCGCCGACCTCGGAAACACCGAGCCGGGAGACGGTAAGCGGTTCATGGGCCGCGGGCTGATTCAGATCACTGGGCGGAAGAACTACCTGCTGTGCGGGCTGGGGCTCCACCTGGATCTGCTGGCCATGCCCACGCTACTCGAGCAGCCGGACGCCGCAGCAGCTTCCGCTGGCTGGTACTGGAAGGCGAGGAACCTGAGCCGCTTTGCCGATGCCGGCGACTTCGTGGGCCTGACGCGCGCCATCAACGGCGGCACGAACGGGCTGGCCGATCGTCAGCAGTTCTGGGCGCGCGCGAGGATGGCGCTGGGAGTGACAGCATGATCGCGATCCCCACGAGCGGGCCATGGCGCGCGGCCGGCGCCGTGCTGCTGGCCACCGGTATCTTCGCCGCCGGCTGGGCCGCCAACGGCTGGCGTAAGGACGCCGAGATCGCCGAGCTGACCGCCGCGCGCGCCCAGGCGGACCTGACCAGCGCCAACCAGGCGATCGGCGATCTTCGCACGGCCAGTACCACGATCCACCAGAAGGCCGACGAGTTCGCCGGCATCCAGACCACCCTCGGCGCCAAACTCGACGCCATCCGGAAGGACCTGAAGAATGCTCCGAAGCTGCCTGCTGATTGCCGCCCTGACGCTGGCCGGGTGCGCCTCATGTCCGACGCCGTCGACGCGGCCAAGCAAGCCGCCGCCGCTCGATAGTGCGCTGGCCGCGCCGTGCACGATTCCGGATGCGCTGGCCGTCGCCGACTATGACGCCTGGCAGGAATGGGTGATGAAGGATCTGCTGGGCGCGCTGGGCGAATGCGCAGCGCGGCACCGAAAGACGGTGGAGGCGTGGCCCAGCTAGCGAAGCAGCTTCTGCCACCACGACCCATATTGAGGGTCATATGGCGCCTTCCAGCCGCTATGAACATTTTCGATAGCGTCTTCCTGGCAAACGCCCTTTGCGATGAGGCGGTGTACCTCGGCATCTGCGGCGTCGCTCTGGAAGATGCGGGTGGTGATCGGCTCGACCTCGGGACAGGGCGGCGGTCCCTCGACGATAGTCTCCTCTGGGATGAGGTCACAGAACCAGGTCCTGCCGTCGCACTGCCGGCTAGGATCTGCCCTGGACCAGTAGGAAAGGAGGCCCAGGACGAGAAATCCCGCGAGGATCAATGCTGCCCGGGTGCTCACGAACCGCCAGAAGAATAAAGTAGCTCCCAACATCGCTATGACGCCCATCCAAATGCACCTCCTTTTCACATGCGGGTGAAAAAACGGTGGAAACACTCAAGAGTGGCATGAATGAGCGGTTATGCAATCATTCAAACGGGTGAATGAATTTGCTGACGGGCCGTAAGCGTTTGAACCCGCTCCGGTGGCGTCTCGCCGAGCCGCTCACCTTGAATCAGTCAGTGCAGGCGTCTCCGCGCGCAAGGTCACCTCGACGAGCACCATGCCGTCGATGTCAACTTCATACAGCGTGCGACCGCACATCGGGCACGGTGCCTTCGTTGGTACCGTCTCGCCCCGAAGTCCAAGGTGAAACTCTGAGATCTCCACGGTCGTTCCGCAGATGCACCTGACCTCTTCGATGACGTTCATGGTGTTCCCCTTGAAGCGCTGTGTCGCCGCGTCGAGGATAGTCCGTTCACCGCTCCCGCGAATCGCCCGAAAGGGCCAGAAGATATTGGGTCGTCAGATGCTGAATTGAAGCGTCTGCCGTTTCTCCGGCCAGGCTACTTGATGACCTGGCCAGCCTTGCGCGGCCCCACACGCCGCACCTGCTGATCGGGAGCCCTCAGGCTCGAGCCGCCACGCGCGCGGCGCTGGCCGGCAGAGTATTGGGCCAGGCCGCCGCCGAATCGTGCGGCATGGGCCTTAGCCCTTAACGTCGCGCGGGTCATGGCCGAAGGAATTCCGCTCGCGAATCTGGCCGTCCCGGCCATGGATCAGCAGCTCGACCTTGTCGCGCTGGGCGCGCTCGGTGCCGGCCTTGATTGCTTCTTCCTGAGTTTCGTAGGTGGTGCGCTTGCCGCCGCCGGCCGCCTCGACTGCCCAGCCATCGCCTGCCGGCACCACGTGAATGTCCGCTGCCATGATCGTCTCCTGAGTTGGTCAGGACAGTCTGGCGCCGACGCGGACAGAGCGGGTATCCGGCGCGGTCCTACAGAAAGCTGGATCCGACGGGCGAACAGGGCACAATAACGGTCAGCCCACAATAGGGAGACCGCCATGCCCGACATGTCGCGGGACGAGAAGGATATTGCTCAGTCGGATCGGCGCCTTGCGGAAGGTCGAGTACTCATTCGGCGGCAAATAGGCATTGTTCGAGACCTGCGGGTGGCGTCGCAGCCGGACGATGCGGCGCTAAGGCTGCTGCGGGCACTTCGGGATGCTGTGGCGGCGGGGCGGGCGCACCGCTCACGCCTTCGCCAGGAAGCGACAGATTGACCAGCCTCGATCCTCGTCCGCACACTTTTTTCGCGCTCACCGAACAAAATTTATATCGGCGGATACTAACGCGCACTTTTTTGCTGCTAGTCGTCAAGGTGCGGCGAGGTTGCAATGAGCATCCGCGCACCGTTCGCGATCTCAGAGACGGTAAGTTCCGCCACTGGCCCGCCCCAGGGGTCAACGTCGTAGAAGGCTTCAAAATCAAGGGGAAACATGTCGCACAACGGTAGCGGATAGCGGAACGCCGGCACAGCATGAAGTTCCCCGGAAGCGTCTACCCGAAAAACTTCGATGAGGCGCTCTCGCCCCGTGTTGTCGACGCCTTTGACCACGCAGTAGCGTTGGCCTTGCCAGACCAAGGAAATGCCTGTGTATGGGGTTGTCACACCAGGTATGCGTGTGAACTTCAGGCACCTCTCCACTGATTCGGCAATTAGGAACGGTGCCTCCCGCCAATTCCCGGGGTCGTTCGTAGCTGCGTCCATTTGTCTACCCCCCATCGATGGAAGCATTCTAATGCCGCCGGCACACACGTGACACACGTCAAGCCGGGTCGTCAGGCCTCACCGGCTCGGCTCGATAGGCGGACCAGAAATAGTGAGAATGCCGGTGGTGGCGAACGCGCTTCTTTTCGATGAAGAGTCGGACCGTGCCGGCGGCGCCGGCGTCAATCACCACCTCGTGGTGGGGCGGCGCGTCCGCTGTGGCGATCGGCAGCGTCGCTAGGCCAGAAGCGATGTAGTCGCCTGGGATACGGCCCAGAATACCGTGTGCTTGATTAGGCGGTTCTGAAAGCGCCGCTGCCCGGAGATGGCACTTGGCCGCAAGCTTGCTGTTGCCCATGATTGGTGTGGAAATACTGTATGGATATACAGTATCGCATCCCCTTCGCCTTGGGTCAAAATAGGCGGCTGAGGCCTCTCCGTTACACCGTTTGGGCTGTAAATCATCTTTACAACGCATTCGTTGTAATCGCCGCCGATTGGCGTAAGAGGCACCATTCGCTTTTCGTGGCACTGGACGTGGCACCGGCATTATCCACAAGTGTAAATCTGGCTAGAAAAAGCCGCGAATCAGCGTTTTTATGGTTCCTGTCGGCGGGACCATCATCAAGTCGGCAGTCGTTCTCAGAAGTTCACCTCAGCACTACGTCCAGAGCCCGCGCAAGCGGGCTTTTTGCATTCTTCTGTATCAATGCGCCGCCAATCCGCGTATAGTCCGGCCCGCGGGGTGGAGCAGTTGGCAGCTCGTCGGGCTCATAACCCGAAGGTCGCAGGTTCAAGTCCTGCTCCCGCAACCAGATTAGAAAGCCCGCCGGCTTGCCGCGCGGGCTTTTTGTTTTGGTCGGCGCATTCCCGCCCACCCAGACCCTTCCGAGGGTCAGCGCACCGTTCGATGTCATGGCGGCGCGGCAACCGGCTATGATGTCGCCTGCGCGCCTCTCGCGCGTCGTAGAAATCCTAAAAGAACTGGTTCGCCTTCTTTCGCAAATGCCCCCTGTCAGGTCGTATCACCGCTGGCTGCCGGCGCTGGCCATGTTCGGCGCCATTCACGCCCTGGCTGCCACGCCGGACCCGGCGCTGGCCGATACGTCTGGTTGCACCGCGCTGATCGACATCGTCCAGGAAAGCCTGCGGGGGGAGATCGACGTGGCCTGTCCGGCGTCCGACAAGGTGGTGTGCGAGGCCAAGAATGGCCAGATCCGGGCGTTGCTGGAGATCATCGACCAGCGCCGCAAGCGCAATGCCGACGAATGCGAGACGCTGGCGCAGGTCAACCGCCTGCTCCGCGCGCTGCCGCCGAAGTCCTGACCCCGGCGCGATTCAGTGACTCATCTTCGAGAACAGCTGGATTACCGCCACCCCTGCAATGATCAAGCCGATGCCGACCCACGCCGCCAGGTCCGGCACCTGCCGGTACAGCACTGACGCGATCAGTGTCACCAGCACGATCCCCGCCCCGCACCAGATGGCATAGGCCACGCCCACCGGCACGGTCTTCATGACCTGCATCAGCAGCCAGAACGCGGCCACGTAGCCGGTGACCACCAGCACGCTGGGCCAGAGGCGCGTGAAGTTCTCGGCCGCCTTGAGGCTGCTGGTGGCGATGACCTCGGCCACGATGGCCAGCGCGAGCAATAGATATCCGTTCGACATGGCAGATGATTGACGTCAAGGGCAGGCCAAGGGCCGGCGGGAAAGCGGCGCCGGATGCGCTATAGCGCGGTATTATGCGCCGCGCCGCCAGGCAGAATGTGCTGTGCCCTCCCTCGCGGTGGTTGTGCAAATGCACATTGCACGCTTGAATGGACGTATGCGTATGACGCAAGGGTCGCCCGGGCAGTGCAAAAGAGGCGGTCCAGACAGTCGCGGTGTTAACCCGACCATGCCGGCAACCATAACAAGGCCGGTGGCGGGTGTTGGCTGACGGGTAAAGGGGAGCAGTATGAAGCAGGATATTGACACCGCAACGGCATGGCCGAAGCCGCATTTCGCCGACCTCGAAGGCGCGCCGGACGCCTTGCCACCGCATGACGCCACCGAAGGCGTCTGGCAGAACACCATCGCTGCCGCGGACCATGCGCTGGAAGAAGCGAACCGCATCCAGCGGGGCGTCCAGCAACATCTCAAGCTGATGCAGGAAGTGCGTGCACTCCGCGACGAACTCCACAAGGCCCATGCCGAGGTGGATCGCTACCGTGGCATGCACGCGCGCGTGGTGGTGGGCATGCGCCAGCTGGAAGACGACAACAACGCGGAGATCGCCCGGCTGCGTGCCGACAACGAGATCCTGCAAGTCCGCCACCGGGTCTACAAGCTGCTGGCCGAGCACTACGCGACGGCTGCGCTGCGCCTTGAGCCCCCCCGGTTTGCCGAACACCGCGACCGCGTGCTGGAACACGTGCTGTTCCAGCGCCGCAAGGGCGTGCCGGTGACGCAGATGGCTGCCGCGGACGTCGCCTTCCTGCTGATGTAAGCTGGCTCAGGCCGCCCGCTGGCGCGGGCGCAGCACGGCCAGCGCCAGCATGCCGCCCACCACGCCCCAGAAGGCCGAACCCACGCCGGCCAGCGTCATGCCCGACGCCGTGATCATGAACGTCAGCAGCGCTGACTCGCGCTCCGCCGGCGTTTGCATGGCCACGGTCAGGCCATTGGCGATGGAACCCAGCAGCGCGAAGGCCGCGACGGCCACCACCAGCGCCTTCGGGAAGGCCGCGAACAGCGCCGCGATGCTGGCCGCCATGATCCCCGCCACCAGATAGCCGATGCCGCAGACTACGGCGGCCATGTAGCGGCGGCGCGGGTCGGCGTCGGCCTCGGGGCCGGTGCAGATGGCCGCCGTGATCGCCGCCAGGTTGATCCCATGCGAGCCGAACGGCGCCAGGATGGCCGATGCCACCCCCGTCACCGTGATCAGCGGGCTGGCCGCCACGTGGTAGCCATCCGCACGCAACACGGCCAGTCCCGGAATGTTCTGCGAGGCCAGCGCCACGATGAACAGCGGCACGCCGATGCTGATAAAGGCCGACAACGAGAACGCCGGCGTGGTCCACACCGGCAGCGTCACCGCAAATCGGATTTGTTCGAAATGGAGCTGCCCGAGCACCCCCGCCAGCGCCACGCCCACCAGCAGCACGCCCGGCACCGCGTAGCGCGGCCACAGGCGGCGTCCCACTAGATAAGTACCGAACATGGTCAGCAGCAACACCGTCTGGTGTTCCGCCTGCACGAAGACATCCACGCTGATCCGGAACAGGATGCCCGCCAGCAGGGCCGAGGCGATGCTCGCCGGCAGCGCGCGCATCAGCTTGTCGAACCAGCCGGTCAGCCCGGCGGCCGTCATCAGCAGCGCGGCGAGCAGGAAGGCGCCGATGGCCTCGGGGTAGGGCACGCCGGGCAGGCTGGCAATCAGCAGCGCCGCGCCGGGCGTGGACCAGGCCACCACGATCGGCACCCGGGTCATCAGCGACAGTCCCAGCGTAGTCACCCCCATGCCGATGGACAGCGCCCAGATCCACGAGGCGATCTGGGCATCGCTCAGATGCGCCGCCTGCCCGGCCTGGATCATCAGCACCAGCGAGCTGGTGTAGCCGGTGAGCATGGCGATCAGCCCGGCCACCGTCGTGGAAAGGGAGAGGTCGGACAGCTTGAGGGGGGCGGCGGCAGTCATGGTCGATGCGAAGGGGCGGACGGCCGACATCTTCGCATGGATGGGGGCGGCGGGGGCGCCAACGCGGCCCCCACGCGGCTCCCCGCCCGGGCTGGCAGGGAGACCGTTAGTCGGCCACCTTGTCGCTCGGGAACTTGAACGAATCGCGCAGCAGGTAGCTCATCGGAATGTCCAGCGTGATGCCGTTGGGCGGGATCGGGCTAAGGAACCATTTCCGATACAGCTTCTGGGTGTCCTGGTCGTAGATCGACGTCACCATGGCCTTATCCACCAGCTTCTTGAACTCGGCATCGTGCTTGGACAGCATGATCGCGTACGGCTCGATGGTCAGCAGGTCACCCGTTACCGCCAGCGCGGTCGGGTTCTTGGCGTTGGCGCGCAGGCCGAACAGCAGCACGTCGTCCATCACGAAGGCGTCGGCGCGGCCCGCCTCGACCATGCCGAAGGCTTCGGCGTGATCCTTGGCCTCCACCACCTTCCAGCCCATGGCGCCCGCCTCATCCATCTTGCGGAGCATGGCCAGCGGCGTGGTGCCGGTGGTGGACACCACGGTCTTGCCGCGCAGGTCGCCCCACTTGCGGATGCCCGAATCGGCCTTCACCAGCATGCGGCTGCCGGCGATGTAGTGCGGGATGGTGAAGGCGACGAGGTCGCGGCGCTCGCGGTTGTTGGTGGTGGATCCGCATTCGAGGTCAGCCTTGCCGTCCACGATGGCCGGGATGCGCGAGGCCGGCGTCACCGGCACCCATTCCACGCGCAGCTGCGGCAGCTTGAGCTGGGTGCGCAGCGCCTCCGCCACCTTCAGGCAGAGATCCACGGCGTAGCCCATGGGTTTGCCGTCCGCCACGAACGAGAAGGGCACCGAGCTTTCACGGTGGGCGATGCGGATGGCCCCGGTCTGCTGGATGCGCAACACCACCGAGTTGGGTGACGCCGCCCACGCCGGCAGGGCCGGCAAGGCAAGCAGCGTGGCGAGGAAACATACAACAAGCGCCGTGCCCCTGAAGGAGGCACGGCGCGGCAGGCCCGTATTGGTCATGAATGACACCCGTCCGAAAATTGTCTGGAAAGAAAACCCGGAAAACCCCGTTGGCCGGATGGGTCCGGCTCTGTACTGCCTTGTTGTTACCGCCTTGTTGTGCTTCTTTTCGGATTAATCCGATTGCGCTGAGTGTGTCGGATTGTTCCACGGCAGGCGCCCGACGCACAACCGCCGCGCTAGTAGGCGTGCTCGGGCTGCAACGCTTGGCCTCGCGCGCGGTTGACGGGGGCTTTCCCTTAAGGAGTTGTCCGACTTATTGCCCGGCCCCCGAATCGATATTCTTCAAACGTGCCTTGCGAGCAGGGCACCGAGGAGAGACTCTTGGGCCCGTTTGCTAACGGGCCCTTCTTTTTGGGGCGCTTCTTTTTGGGCCGTGCGGCCCCGGCCCCTGGGGTCGACTACAATTCGGGCCTGTTTCCAGTCTCCCCACCATGGCCCTGTTCTCCATTTCCGATGCCCAACTTGCCTTCGGGCACGTGGCACTGCTCGACCACACCGATTTCTCGCTGGAAGCCGGCGAACGCGTTGGCCTGATCGGCCGCAATGGCACGGGCAAGTCGTCGCTGCTGCGGATCGTGGCCGGCATGTCCGCCCCGGACGACGGCCTGATTGCCCGCCAGAGCGGCGTCACCACTGCATATGTTGCGCAGGAGCCACAATTCGCGCCCGGGCTGACCGTGTTCGATGCAGTGAGCCTGGGCATGGGCGCCGCCCACGACCTGCTGGCCCGCTACGAGGCGGCGCTGGCCAAGCTCGACACCCATCACGACGAGGCCACGCTGGCCGAGTTGCATCGCGTGCAGGCCGAACTGGACGCCGCCGACGCCTGGACGCTGCGCACCCGCGTGGAAACCACGCTGGCCCGCCTCGACCTGGACCCCCACGTGCGCGTGGATTCGCTGTCCGGCGGCCTGCAGAAGCGCGTGGCGCTGGCGCAGGGGCTGGTGGCCGAGCCGGACATCCTGCTGCTCGACGAACCGACCAACCACCTCGACGTCACCGCCATCCGCTGGCTCGAAGACCTGTTGATTGGCTTCCGGGGCAGCGTGCTGCTGATTACCCACGATCGCGCCTTCCTGGACCGCGTGGCCACCCGCATCGTCGAACTGGACCGGGGCCGGCTGGTGTCCTTCCCGGGCAACTTCGCGGCCTATCAGGCCCGCAAGGCCGAACTGCTGGCCGCCGAGGCGGTGGAGCAGGCCAAGTTCGACAAGCTGCTGGCGCAGGAGGAAGTGTGGATCCGCAAAGGCGTGGAAGCGCGCCGCACGCGCAGCGTGGCGCGTATCCAGCGGCTGGTGACCATGCGTACCGAGCGCGCGGCGCGGCGCGAGGTGCAGGGCAATGTGAGGCTGGAAGTGTCGCAGGCGGACCGCTCCGGCAAGATCGTGGCCGAACTGACCAATGTGTCGAAGTCCTACGGCGACAAGCCGGTGGTCCGTGACTTCACCGGCACCATCATGCGTGGCGACAAGGTCGGCGTGATCGGCCCGAACGGCGTGGGCAAGACCACGCTGCTGCGCCTGATCCTGGGCGAACTGGCGCCGGACAGCGGCACGGTGCGCAACGGCAGCAACCTTCAGGTGGCGTATTTCGACCAGATGCGCACGGCGCTGGACCTGGAGAAGTCGCTGGCGGACACCATCAGTCCGGGCAGCGACTGGGTGGAGGTCAACGGCCAGCGCAAGCACGTGATGAGCTACCTGGGCGATTTCCTGTTCGCGCCGGAGCGCGCGCGGTCGCCGGTCAAGTCGCTCTCGGGCGGCGAGCGCAACCGGCTGCTGCTGGCGCGCCTGTTCGCCCGGCCGGCCAATGTGCTGGTGCTGGACGAGCCGACCAACGACCTCGACATCGACACGCTCGAACTGCTGGAGGAACTGCTCCAGGACTACAGCGGCACGGTGTTCCTGGTCTCCCACGACCGGGCCTTCCTGGACAACGTGGTCACCTCGACCATCGCCGCCGAGGGCGAGGGGCAGTGGCGCGAGTCGGTCGGCGGGTATTCGGACTGGGAAGCGCAGTCGGCCCGGGCCGGGGCCATCCAGGCCGCCAAGCCGGCCGAGGCGAAGCCCGCCGAGGCGCTGAAGACGCAGAACACGCGCGAGGCGCGCGGCGCCAATCGCACGGTCAAGCTCTCCTATAAGGAACAGCGCGAGCTGGATGGCCTGCCCGAGCGCATCAACGTGCTGGAAGCGGAGCAGAAGACGCTGGCCGGCCAGCTGGCGGACGGCGCGCTCTACGCGAACGACCCCGCCCGCGCGGCCCAGTTGGCCAGCCGGCACGACGAGATCGAGATGGAACTGCTGGAGGCGCTCGAGCGCTGGGAAGTGCTCGAGGCAAAGACCAAGGGCGAGGCGCAGTAAGCTAGCCGCTTACCCGCACCACGCCAGCACCATATTGGTGAGGTCGACCATGAACGCCGGCCGCAGGTAGGCCAGGAAGCCAAGCGTCAGCACTCCGGCCAGCGCCAGCAGGCCCACCGTCTTAAACAGCTTGGCCTTGAGCCAGGGATGGTGGCGTGCGGCGTCCATGGCTCAGACCGCTATCGGCTGCGGGCGCGTCAGCGCCTGCTCGCGGATCGGCAGGTTGACCAGCGCCGCCACCACCCCCAGCCCGATGGCGATGAACCACACGAGGTCGTAGCTGCCGGTCCGGTCGAACAGGAACCCGCCCAGCCACGCGCCCAGGAAGCTGCCGATCTGGTGCGAGAAGAACACCACCCCGCTCAGCATCGACAGGTACTTCACCCCGAACACCTGGGCGATGATGCCGTTGGTCAACGGCACGGTGGACAGCCACAGCAGCCCCATCAGCGCCGCGAACACCCACGTGCTGGCCGCCGTCAGCGGCAGCAGCAGATAGCCGGCAATCACGAACGAGCGCGCCAGGTAGATGAACGAGAGCAGGTAGCGCTTGGGCATGCGCTGGCCCATCGCCCCGGCGGTGTAGGTGCCGAACACGTTGAACAGGCCGATCAGCGCCAGTGCCACCGTGGCGATCTTGGGATCGGTGAAGCCACGATCCTTCAGGTACGGCGTCAGATGCACGCCGATGAACACCACCTGGAAGCCGCACACGAAATAGCCGAGCGTCAGCAACTGGAAGTTGCGATTGCCGAAGGCCTCGCGCGTGGCCTCGCCAATGGTCTGGTGATGCCCGCCCGTGGTCGCCGCCACCTTCGGCTCGCGCAGCGCGAACACCAGCGGGAGCATGAAACAGGCCATCACGGCCATGGTAAACAGCGCGTTTTGCCAGCCGACGAAGGAAATCAGCGACTGTTCGATCGGAATCATCAGGAACTGGCCGAACGAGCCGGCCGCCGCCGCGATGCCCATCGCCCAGATGCGCTTCTCGGCGCTGGCCACCCGGCCGATCACGCCGTAGACCACGCTGTAGGTGGTGCCCGCCTGGGCAATGCCGATCATCACCCCCGCCCCGGAGGCGAACGCCGTGCCGCTGGTGGCCATCGCCATCACGACCAGGCCGGCCACGTAGAGCGCCACGCCGACCAGCATGATGCGGATGGGGCCGAATTTGTCGGCCAGCGCGCCGGCAATCGGCTGGGTGACGCCCCACATCAGGTTCTGCAGGGCCAGGGCGAAGGCGAAGGTCTCGCGGTTCCAGCCGTGGGCCTGGGTAATCGGCAGGTTGAACAGGCCGAAGCCGTGCCGGATACCCATCGATAGCGTGACGAGCAAGCCACCGCACACGAGCACGGTGGTCAGGGAGAGTTTGCGGTCGGTCATGTCGGGCTCGGGACTTTGGCAGTCCTTTTCTCTGGTTATCGGGGGGCGCCGGGGGATTCCCTCTGCAGCCGGGCGAGTTTACCCCGGGTGGCGTATTTATGCCGAAGCCGCCGGTTCCGCGCGCCAGCGTACCGAGCCCGCCCCGGTCATCCATTACAATGCTGCGCAATCCGGCCGCGACGGCCGGGAGATCCACTTCTCCGTAGCGACTCCATGGCGAGCAAAACCAGTCAGTACAGCGAATCTTCCATCCGGGTCCTGAAGGGCCTGGAGCCGGTCAAGCAACGGCCCGGCATGTACACCCGTACCGACAATCCCCTGCACATCGTGCAGGAGGTGATCGACAACGCGTCGGACGAGGCGCTGGGCGGCCACGGCTCCGAGATCCTGGTCACGCTGCACCGTGACGGCAGCGTTAGCGTGGAAGACGACGGCCGCGGCATTCCGGTGGGTATTCACCCGGAAGAGCAGGTGCCGGTGGTGGAGATCGTGTTCACCCGCCTGCATGCGGGCGGCAAGTTCGACAAGGGCAAGGGTGGCGCCTACGCCTTCTCGGGCGGCCTGCACGGCGTGGGCGTGTCCGTGACCAATGCGCTGTCCACCCGTCTTGATGTGACGGTCTGGCGCGACGGCACGCTCTCCACGCTGACCTTCTCGGGCGGCGACGTCACCACGCCGCTCGCCGGCCGCAAGCTCGAACGCGGCGAGAAGAAGAACGGCACGCGCGTGCAGGTCTGGCCGGATGCCAGCTATTTCGACTCCGCCACCATTCCGCAGGCCGAACTCCAGCGGCTGCTGCGCAGCAAGGCGGTGCTGCTGCCGGGCGTGAAGGTCACGCTCGAAATCGAGAAGACCGGCGAAAAGCAGGTCTGGCAGTACGACCAGGGCCTGAAGGGCTACCTCGTCGAGGCGCTGGCGCAGGGCAGCGGGTCCGAACTCGTGATCCCGATGTTCGAGGGCGAGCACTTTGCCGACCCGGACGGCAATCCGGGCGAGGAAGGCTTTGCCGAGGGCGAGGGCGCCTCCTGGGTGGTGGCCTGGACCGAGGACGGCGCGCCGGTGCGCGAGTCCTACGTCAACCTGATCCCGACGCCGGCCGGCGGCACGCATGAGTCCGGCCTGCGCGAGGGCTTGTTCCTGGCGGTCAAGAGCTTTATCGAGATGCACTCACTCCAGCCCAAGGGCGTGAAGCTGATGAGCGAGGACGTGTTCGCGCGCGCCTCGTTCGTGCTCTCGGCCAAGGTGCTCGATCCGCAGTTCCAGGGCCAGATCAAGGAGCGCCTGAACAGCCGCGACGCCGTGCGCCTGGTCTCCACCTTCAGCCGCCCCGCGCTGGAGCTGTGGCTGAACCATCATGTGGACTACGGCAAGAAGCTGGCCGAACTGGTGATCCGCCAGGCCCAGGCGCGCACCCGCGCCGCGCAGAAGGTGGAAAAGAAGAAGGGCTCCGGCGTGGCCGTGCTGCCCGGCAAGCTGACCGATTGCGAGTCGACCGATGTGTCGCGCAACGAGATTTTCCTGGTCGAGGGCGACTCGGCCGGCGGTTCGGCCAAGATGGGCCGCGACAAGGAGTTCCAGGCCATCCTGCCGCTGCGCGGCAAGGTGCTGAACACCTGGGAGACCGAGCGCGACCGCCTGTTCGCCAATAATGAAGTGCACGACATCGCCGTGGCGATTGGTGTGGATCCGCACGGTCCGGACGACGAGCCGGACCTGTCCAACCTGCGCTATGGCAAGATCTGTATCCTGTCCGATGCCGACGTGGACGGCGCGCACATCCAGGTGCTGCTGCTCACGCTGTTCTTCCGTCACTTCCCGAAGCTGATCGACAACGGCAACGTCTGCGTGGCCCGCCCGCCGCTGTTCCGAGTGGATGCTCCGGCACGCGGCAAGAAGCCGGCCCAGAAGCTCTACGCGCTGGACGAAGGCGAGCTGGAAGCCATCCAGGACAAGCTGATGAAGGATGGCGTCAAGGAAGGCGCCTGGCAGATCTCGCGCTTCAAGGGCTTGGGCGAGATGAGCGCCGAGCAGCTGTGGGAAACCACGATGAATCCGGACACGCGCCGGCTGCTGCCGGTGGCGCTTGGCGAATTCGACTTGCCCCAGACCGTGAGCATGATGAACATGCTGATGGGCAAGGGCGAGGCGTCGCAGCGGCGCACGTGGCTCGAGGAAAAGGGCAACGAGGTGGAGGCGGATATCTGACCGCTCCGGCAACGGGTGCAGCGGTCGGCAACGGAGAAGCACCATGCGGACCATCGGCAATCGCCGCGCCCTGGCGCGGCTGGCAAGGCGGGTCACGGCGCTCGGGCTGGCGCTGGCGGGCCTGTGCGCGACCGGTGCCGCCCACGCCGAGCTGTATGGCTATATCGACGAAGACGGCGTGGCCCACTTCGCCGATGAAAAGATCGACGATCGCTACAAGCTGTTCCTCAAGGACGGCGGCAAGCTGGACACGCTGGCCATGCCGCGCGTGGCCGGGGTGCGCATGGTGGGGCGGCCCGGCAAGGGCGATGCCGACGCCGGCAAGCTGTTCCGCTATGTGCTGAACCACCCCAACATCGCGCTGGTCGATCCGATCATCCGCCAGATTGCCACGGCCCAGAACGTGGACCCGGCGCTGGTCAAGGCGGTGATGGCGGTCGAGAGCGGCTTCAACCCGAGCGCGGTGTCGCCCAAGGGCGCCATCGGCCTGATGCAGGTGATTCCGGACACCGGCGTGCGTTTCGGCATCGCCGCCGACAAGCGCCGCTCGGTGGAGCAGAAGCTCACCGACCCGCGCCTGAACATCTCGGCCGGCGTGCGCTACCTGAGCTGGCTGCAGGGCCAGTTTCCCAACAATCTCGAGCTGGTACTGGCCGCCTACAACGCCGGCGAGGGCGCCGTGGCGCGCTACAACAACCAGATCCCGCCTTTCCCCGAAACCCGCCAGTACGTGAGCACGGTCATGGAGTTCTACCGGATCTACCAGCCGTCCGGGGTGGCCGTGGTGCGCACCGGCAGCCATGCCGGACGCGTGAAAATGGTGATCGGCGGCCGGCGCAACATGCCGGAATGACCCCCTTGTGACACCCGCTGTCACATCGATCGGGCCTCACTTTCCTGCGGGGCGCCCGAGTTTCGTTAGAATCCCACGCTGACAAGCCGACCCACAGGGTTTGCGAGGCGCCGCCCGGCGCCCGCGTGCCGCATTCTTGCCGACCATGGATCAACCAGACATTTCGTTTCAACCCGAAGAGCCCGCCGATTCGCTGACCCTGGCGCGCTACGCGGAGCGGGCCTACCTCGACTACGCGGTGAGCGTGGTCAAGGGCCGTGCGCTGCCCGAGGTGGCCGATGGCCAGAAGCCCGTGCAGCGCCGCATCCTCTATGCGATGGCGGCCATGGGCCTGCGTGCCGACGCCAAGCCGGTCAAGTCCGCGCGCGTGGTGGGCGAGGTGCTCGGTAAATTCCACCCCCACGGCGACCAGTCGGCCTACGATGCGCTCGTGCGTCTGGCGCAGGACTTCTCGCTGCGCTACCCGCTGATCGACGGCCAGGGCAACTTCGGCTCCCGCGACGGCGACGGCGCGGCGGCCATGCGCTACACCGAAGCGCGCCTGACGCCGATCTCGCGGCTGCTGCTGGACGAGATCGACCTCGGCACGGTGGATTTCCTGCCCAACTACGACGGCTCGGAGGAAGAGCCGAGGCTGCTGCCGGCGCGGCTGCCGTTCGTGCTGCTGAACGGCGCCTCCGGCATCGCGGTGGGTATGGCGACGGAAATCCCGCCGCACAACCTGCGCGAAGTGGCCGGGGCGACGGTGGCGATGATCCGCAACCCGGCCATCTCGCTGGCCGAGCTGCTGGCGCTGATGCCCGGCCCCGACTATCCGGGCGGCGGGCAGATCATCTCGCCGGCGGCCGATATCGCCCAGATCTACGAGGGCGGCCGGGGCAGCCTGAAGGTGCGCGCGCGCTGGAAGATCGAGGAAATGGCGCGCGGCCAGTGGCAGATGGTGGTGCACGAGCTGCCGCCAGCCACCTCGGCGCAGAAGGTGCTCGAGGAAATCGAGGAAATCACCAACCCGAAGATCCGCACCGGCAAGAAGGCGCTGACGCCGGAGCAGGTGCAGCTGAAGACCTCGCTGCTGGCCGTGCTGGACGCGGTGCGCGACGAATCCGGCAAGGATGCGCCGGTGCGGCTGGTGTTCGAGCCCAAGAGCAAGAACGTGGACCAGCAGGAGTTCATCCAGACCCTGCTGGCCCATACCAGCCTGGAGTCCGGCGCGCCGATCAACCTGGTGATGATCGGCACCGATGGCCGGCCGCGCCAGAAGGGGCTGCAGGAGATCCTGCGGGAGTGGATCGGGTTCCGCTTCGAGACCGTGACGCGGCGCACGCGCTTCCAGCTCAACAAGGTCGAGGACCGCATCCACATCCTGGAAGGGCGGATGCTGGTGCTGCTGAAGATCGACGAGGTGATCCGCATCATCCGCGAGAGCGACGAGCCCAAGCCGGCGCTGATCGAGGCGTTCCAGCTCTCGGACCGGCAGGCCGAGGACATCCTCGAAATCCGCCTGCGCCAGCTGGCGCGGCTGGAGGCCATCCGCATCGAGCAGGAACTGGCCAAGCTGCGCGACGAGCAGGCCGAACTGGACGTGCTGCTGAAGTCCGAGACGATGATGCGCCGGCGCATCATCAAGGAAATCGAGCAGGACGCCAAGCAGTACAGCCCCGAGGAGAAGGACCCGCGCCGCACGCTGATCCAGGAAGAGCGCCGCGCCGCCGCCGAGGTGCGCGTGGTGGACGAGCCGGTGACGGTCATCGTCTCGGGCAAGGGCTGGGTGCGCACGCGCCAGGGCCACGGCCACGAGACGCAGCAGTTCACCTTCAAGGCGGGCGACAGCCTGTACGACACCTTCGAGTGCCGCACCGTGGACACGCTGCTGGCCTTCGGCAGCAACGGCCGGGTCTATTCGGTGGCGGTGGCCGGGCTGCCCGGCGGCCGGGGCGATGGCGTGCCGGTGACGACGCTGATCGACCTCGCGCCGGGCTCGCAGATCGCCCACACCTTTGCGGGTGGCGCCGAGCAGCGCGTGCTGGTAGCCACGGCCGGCGGTAACGGCTTCGTGACCAAGGTCGGCGACATGATCAGCCGGCAGAAGGGCGGCAAGTCCTTCATCACGCTGGATGAGGGGGACACGCTGCTGCCGCCGACGCCGATTGCCGACGAAGCCACGCATGTGGCCTGCTTCTCGGGCAATGGCCGGCTGCTGCTGGTGGGCCTGGACGAGGTGAAGGTGCTGTCGGCCGGCGGCCGGGGCGTGATCCTGATGGAACTGGAGCCCAAGGAGCCGCTGACGCACGCCGTGACGGTGGGCGCGCCGGGGCTGCTGATCTCCGGCACCGGCGTCCGGGGCGGCAAGATGCCGCCGCAGAAGCTGGCTGGCAAGACGCTGCTGCCGTACGTCGGCAAGCGCGCCCGCAAGGGCAAGGCGGTTGAACCACGTCTCAAGGAAGTGAAGATCGAGCCGGTGAAGGTGGACGGCGGGAGCTAAGGCAGCCGCCGGGTTGCTCCGCTCTCCCAGGGGGGAGGGGAGCAACCCACATCACCGTCCCTGACCCCCTCTTGCGCATCCGTGATGACCGCGTGCCACGCGGGCCGTCGCGATTGCCGTAGTATGTCGGCAGCCCGCGCCACCCCCTGCGTGGGCATTTATCGCCGCCTATCATGTCTGCCGCCCCGCTGCCCGACGTCTCCGAGCCTGCCCTGGCTCCGCCCCCCAACGCCCGCACCCTGTTCTTCGAATTTGCCCGCATGGGGCTTTCCGGCTTCGGCGGGGTGCTCCCGTTCGTGCGGCGCGCCGTCGTGGAGCGCAACCGCTGGCTCAACGACCGGGATTTTGTCGAGATCCTCAGCCTCGGGCAGGTGTTGCCCGGCCCCAACGTTATCAACCTGGCCCTGATGCTGGGCCTGCGCTTCGCCGGCCTGCGTGGCGCCGTGGCGGCCTTCTGCGGGCTGGTGCTGGTGCCGATGGTGGTGGTGCTGTGCGCCATGGCGCTGTACCTGCGCTACCAGGACGTCACCGCCGTGCGCCAGATGCTGGCCGGCATGACGGCGGTCTCGGCCGGGCTCGTGCTGTCCACCGGGGTCAAGCTGGCGGAAAGCCAGCCGCGCACGGTGCGCGCGGTGGTGGTCGGCGTGGCGGCGTTTGTCGCCATCGGCCTGCTGCGCTGGCCGCTGCTGCCGGTGATGGCGGTGCTGGTGCCGGTGGCGCTGGTGCTCGAACATCGCGCCGAAAAGCGCCGGGGGCAGGCATGAGTTCCCCGGAGATCCTGCGCAGCCTGCTCGGGCATTTCGGCATGCTGTCGCTGCTGGCCGTGGGCGGCGGCGGCACCGTCATCCCGGACATGCACCGCTACCTCGTGGAAGCCAACGGCTGGATGACCGATGGCCAGTTCGCGGCGCTCTACGCCATCTCGCAGGCGTCGCCGGGGCCGAACATCCTGTTCGTGGCGCTGTTCGGCTGGCAGGTAGCGGGGGCGGGCGGCACGTTCGCGGCGATGGTCGGCATGTGCGGGCCGTCGAGCCTGATCGCGCTCGGCTTCGAGTACTTCGCCGGCCGCTCGCCGCACGCGCGCTGGCCGGGGCTGATCAAGCGCGGCCTGTCCGCGCTGACCATCGGCCTGCTGATGTCCACCGGCTGGGTGCTGGCCAGCAGCGTGGACCACAACTGGACCGCCGTGGCGGTGACGCTGCTGACCATCGCCCTGATGCTGAAGACGCGCGTCCACCCGCTGATGCTGGTGGCGCTGGGCGCCGGCGCGGGGCTGCTCGGGTTGGTCTGACCCCGGTCTGACCCGGTCCGATCAGTCCACGCCGACGAAGCCGCCGGTCTGGTGCGCCCATAGCCGGGCATAGAGCCCGCCGCGCGCGAGCAGTTCGGCGTGGGTGCCGGTCTCGACGATGTGGCCACCGTCGAGCACCACCAGCCGGTCCATCCGCGCGATGGTCGAGAGCCGGTGGGCGATGGCGATCACGGTCTTGCCCTCCATCAACGCCTCCAGGCTCTCCTGGATGGCCGCCTCCACTTCGGAGTCGAGCGCCGAGGTGGCCTCGTCGAGAATCAGGATTGGCGCATCCTTCAACAGCACCCGGGCGATGGCGATGCGCTGCCGCTGCCCGCCGGACAGCTTCACGCCACGCTCGCCCACCAGCGCGTCGAGCCCCCGCTGGCCGTTCCCATCGATCAGATCGCCGATGAAGTCGTCCGCCCGGGCACGCCGCAGCGCCTCGCCCAGGTCGGCATCGCTACTGTCCGGCTTGCCGTAGAGCAGGTTCTCGCGGATCGAGCGGTGCAGCAGCGACGTATCCTGCGTGACCATGCCGATCTGCGCGCGCAGGCTCTCCTGCGTCACCCCGGCCACGTCGTGGCCATCGACCAGAATCCGGCCAGTTTCGACGTCGTAGAGCCGCAGCAGCAGGTTGACCAGCGTCGACTTGCCGGCCCCGGACGGCCCCACGAGCCCGATCTTCTCGCCCGGCTGCACGGTCAGGTTGACATGCTCGATCACCCCGGCGCCCTTGCCGTAGTGGAAGCCCACGTCCTCGAACTGCACCTCGCCCCGGGCGATGCGCAGCGGCTGCGCGTCCGGCCGGTCCACCACGTTGCGCGGCACGGCAATCGTCTTCATGCCGTCCTGCACCTGCCCGACGTTCTCGAAGATGCCATTGACCACCCACATGATCCAGCCGGACATATTGTTGATGCGGATGACCAGCCCGGTCGTCAGTGCGATGGCGCCCGTGGAGATCAGCCCCTGGTTCCACAGCCACAGCGCCAGCCCGGTCGTGCCGGCGATCAGCGCGCCGTTCATCGCCGTGATGGTCACGTCCATGGCGCTGACCATCCGCCCGGCCATGCGCATCTTGTCGGTGTGACTGGCCATGGCGTCGCGCGCGTAGCTTTCCTCGTGGCGCGTGTGGGCGAACAGCTTCAGCGTGGTGATGTTGGTGTAGCCGTCCACGATGCGGCCCATCAGCCGCGAGCGCGCCTCGGTGGCCACCACGGAACGCTGCTTCACGCGCGGCGTGAAGTACGCCAGGGCGGCGATGTAGCCGGCAATCCACAGGATCAGCGGGATCATCAGCCGCCAGTCCGCCTCGGCGAACAGGATCAGCGCGCTGATGGCGTAGATGATCACGTGCCAGAGCGCATCGAGCGCATGCACGGCCGAGTCGCGCAGCGAGAACCCGGTCTGCATGATGCGCTGGGCAATCCGCCCCGCGAAGTCGTTCTGGAAGAACGACAGGCTCTGCTGGAGCAGGTAGCGATGGTTCTGCCAGCGGATCAGGTTGGCCAGGTTGGGGTTGATGACCTGATGCAGCAGCACATCGTGCAGGCCGAAGAACAGCGGGCGCAGCAGCAGCGCCACGGCGGCCATCCACAGCAATTCATTCTGATGGCGCGCGAAGAACTGCCCGTCCGGTGTTCCTTTGGCGAGGTCCATGATCCGGCCGAGGAAGCTGAACAGCGACACCTCGATCAGCGCGGCGATCAGGCCCACCACCAGCAGCGCGAACAACACCCCGCGCACCTCGCGCAGGAAGTACGCGTAGAACCGCCAGATGCTGGCCGGCGGCTGCGTATCCGGCATGTTCCGGAATGGATCGATCAATCTTTCCAGGCGGCGAATCGGCATACGGCGGTCCCTCATCTCGTCTGTTGGAGTGAACCGGTGATGATACGCCCAACAAAAAGCCCCGCCATGAGGCGGGGCTTGTCTGCATGCCTGGTCGAGCAGGCAATATCAGTGAATCGCCATCAGTGAATCACCATGTGCGTGAACGGCGGCACGTACGCCTGCAGGGTCACGAACAGGCCGACGAGGATGGCCAGCACGACCGAGTGGAAGAACACGTAGCGCAGGATCTCGCCCTCGTGGCCGTACCACTTGGTGGCGGTGGAGGCCACCACGATCGACTGGGCGTCGATCATCTTGCCCATCACACCGCCCGAGCTGTTGGCGGCCGCCATCAGCACCGGCGACAGGCCCAGCTGCTCCGCCGTGGTCTTCTGCAGGCCGCCGAACAGGACGTTGGACGCCGTGTCGGAACCGGTCAGTGCCACGCCCAGCCAGCCCAGCATCGTGCCGAACAGCGGGTAGAACACGCCGGTCTGCGCAAAGGCCAGGCCCAGCGTGGCGTCGAGACCCGAGTAGCGGGTCAGGTAGCCGATGCCGAACATGGCGCAGATGGTCAGCAGCGAGTAGCGCACCAGCTTGATCGTCTCCCAGTACTCCTTGAGCAGGCGCGGCACCGAGTAGCCCATCAGCAGGCCGCCGACCAGCGCCGACACCAGGATGCCGGTGCCGGCCATCGACAGCACGTTGAAGTTGAACACCGCCCCTTCGACGATTTCCTTCGGCACCACCGGCGGACCCTTGATGATGGCCTTGTCGAGGCCCGGGATCGGGAATTTGTACTGCCAGATGCCGTCCACGAGCTTCTTGAACTCGGGGATGCCCCAGACGAACACGAACACGGTCAGGATGACCCACGGCATCCACGCCTTGACCACCGAAATGCCGACCGACGCCGCGTTGGCGCGGGCTTCGGCTTCCAGGGCTTCGGGGTGATCGACCTTCGAGTCGTCGTGGCGGCCGAGGATGCGGGTGGAGGTCCAGATCTCCTTCGGATGCCAGATCTTCAGGAAGGCGGTCAGGGCGCCCATCGAGATCAGCGCGGAGATCACGTCCACCAGCCACGGGCCGTGGTAGTTCGAGACCAGGAACTGCGGCACGGCGAAGCTGACGCCCGCCACCAGGATGGCCGGCCAGATGGCCAGCATGCCGCGGAAGCCCGCGAACGCCCAGATCAGCCAGAACGGCACCAGCACCGAGAAGAACGGCAGTTGGCGGCCAATCATCGCGGAGAGCACGGTCTGTTCGATGCCGGTCACCGACGAGAGGCCGATGATTGGCGCGCCGAGTGCGCCAAACGCCACCGGAGCGGTATTGGCGATCAGCGCCAGGCCAGAAGCGGCTAGCGGCGAGAAGCCCAGGCCGATCAGGATGGCGCCGGTCACGGCCACCGGCGTGCCGAAGCCGGCTGCGCCCTCGAAGAACGCGCCGAAGCTGAAGGCCACCAGCAGAAGTTGGAGGCGGCGATCTTCGGTCACGCCCGAGATCGAGTTCTGCAACACCCTGAATGACCCGTTAAGTGTGGTCAGCCGGTGCAGGAAGATGATGTTGAGGACGATCCACCCGATCGGAAACAGCCCGGAGACGATGCCCAGCCCGGCCGCCTTGCCGGCCATGGCCGCGGGCATGCCGAACACGAACGACGCCACCGCGATGCCGACCGCCAGCGCCAGTCCGGCAGCGATGTGGGCCTGCATGTGAAAGAACGCCAGCGCTGCGAGCAGCACGGCCACAGGGACCCCCGCGGCAATGGTAGACAGCGCCATATTGCCGAGCGGGTCATAGATTTGACTCCACACGATTGAATCCTCCTCTGGGTTTGGAAGGCAGCCGTGCCTCTGTCGGGCCTGGACTGCCGCTACTGCATAGCAACTGGGCGTGCGGCGGCAAGCGCATCGCTGCGCACAGAAAGGCGATTGTAAGGACGCGAGTTCCCCGCAATCGCTTAAATCCGGTCACCGGGTCGATGAATCGGATTCAGGGATCAGGGTTTGTTCGGGGGGAGCAGAGCGCACCTCACAACTCTCGGGCGAGGGTACTCCTAAAACGGACGTTCGAATTTGGCGTGGCCGTCGAGTGCGGCCAGGAAAAGTGACGCCTGCGCCGCTAGTCAGATCGGACAAAAACCGATCGACCAAAGGCGCAGGACGATTCAGCGCAGCGGCAGGACGAGGATGCCGGTGGCTGCCGGCCGGGCGCGCATGTCGTCCAGCCAGCGTTCGAGGTTGGGCCGTGCCGTGTGGGGCACGGGCGTGCCCATCCAGCGGTGTGCCGCGCAGGCCAGCGCGATGTCGGCCATGGTGAAGCGGTCGCCGCCGATGAACTCGCGGCTGGCGAGCGCCTTGTCCAGCATCGCGGCCAGCGGCTCGGTCCGTTCGCACGACTTGGCGATGACCGCCTCGTCGCGCTTCTCGACCGGCACGCGCACCATCTGCAGGAAGGCCGAGACCATGGCCGGGCTGAACGCCGTGGTCTGCCAGTCCATCCAGCGGTCGGCGGAGGCGCGCTCCTTGACGTCGGACGGCCACAGCGTGCCTTCGCCATAGCGCGCGCACAGGTAGCGCACGATGGCGTTCGATTCCCACAGCACGAAGGGCTCGCCGGCCACGTCCGTATCGCGGAAATCCTCGATCACCGGAATCAGGCGATTCGGATTCAGGCGAATGTAGGCCTCGGTGTCCAGCTCGCCCTGGTGATTGCCGATGTCGATGCGCTCGTGGTCCAGGTGCAGCTCGCGCGCGCACCAGACCACTTTCTGCACATTGATCGACGACAGGCGGCCCCAGATGCGCAACAGGCCTTGCGGCTCCTCCACGTCCATGGCGATCGGCTCTCCTTCAGGGTTCCGGGGCTAGCCTCAGGCAGCGCGCGGCTGCGGCGCTGCCTTGGCGATGGCTTCGCGGAACAGTTCGCCGAGGATCGTCACGCCTTGCTCGATCCGCTCCGGCGGCACCGTCACGAAGGCCAGGCGCAGCGTGTTCATGCGCGGATTGCCCGCATAGAACGGCGCGCCCGGCACGTAGGCCACGTTACGGCGCACGGCTTCCTCGAGGATCTTCATGCTGTCCAGGCCCTCGGGCAGTTCCACCCAGATAAACATGCCGCCTTCGGGCTGGTTCCACGTCACGCCGGCGGGCATGTGGCGCTTGAGTGCGTCAAGCATCACTTCGCATTGCTTGCCGTAGAGCGCGCGGATGGTCGGGATATGGCGTTCGAGCAGGCCGTCGCGCACGGACTCGTAGGCCATGCGCTGGGTGAAGCTCGGCGTGTGCAGATCAGATGCCTGCTTGGCCTGGCACAGCTTGAAGTGCAGTTCGGGCGGGGCGATCACGAAGCCCAGGCGCAGGCCGGGGGCCAGCACCTTCGAGAACGAGCCCATGTAGATCACGCCGTCCGGGTTCATCGAGAGCAGTGTTGGCAGGATGTCGCCGGTGTAGCTCAGTTCGCCGTAGGGGTCGTCTTCCACCAGCAGCAGGTTCAGTTCCTGCGCGCGCTTGACCAGCGCCTTGCGGCGCTCCAGGGGCAGGCGGCGGCCGGTGGGGTTCTGGAAATTCGGCAGGGCGTAGAGGAAGCGGGCGCCGGCGGTCAGCTCCGGCGTCAGCGCCTCGGGCACCAGTCCGCGCTCGTCGGTCGGCACCGAGACGAACTCGGGTTCGAACAGCGAGAACGCCTGCAGGGCGCCGAGGTAGCTCGGCGTTTCCACCAGCACCGGGCTGCCCGGGTCGATCATCACCTTGGCGATCAGGTCCAGCGCCTGCTGGCTGCCGGTGGTGATCAGCACGCGCTCCACCTCCACGTTGTAGCGCTTGGCCACGAATTCGCGCAGCGGCAGATAACCCTCGGTGGCGGCATATTGCAGCGCGCCCTGGGGGTTATCGGCGAATACGCGGGCCACCGCCGCTTCCATGGCCGCTACCGGGAACGACGCCGGGGACGGCAGGCCGCCGGCGAAGGAAATGACTTCCGGACGCTCGGTGACCTTCAGGATTTCGCGGATGGCCGAGCTGGTCAGTTGCTGTGCTCGGCGGGAGATGGCCCATTTCATGATCTGTCTCTGGTGGGGTGAATCTTGGACTGCGTGGTGGAAAAAATACGAATTATGCGATTTCGACGATCATTTCGATCTCGACGCAGGCGCCCATCGGCACCTGGGCCACGCCGAACGCGCTGCGCGCATGGCGGCCCTTGTCGCCGAAGACCTCGACCAGGAACTCGGATGCGCCGTTGGTCACCAGGTGCTGCTCGGTGAATTCCAGCGTGGAGTTGACCAGGCTCATCACCTTGACGATGCGCTGGACCCGGTTCAGGTCGCCGATATGGGCGTGGAGCGTGGCCAGCAGGTCGACGGCGATGGCGCGCGCGGCGGCCTTGCCGGTCTCGGTGTCGACGTCCTTGCCGAGCTTGCCGGCCCAGACCTTGCCGTCCTTGCGGGCGATGTGGCCCGAGAGAAAGACGGTGTTGCCGCTGGTCGCGGCCATGACATAGGCGGCGGCGGGGGCGCTGACGGGGGGCAGTTCCACGCCGAGGCGGGCGAGGGTGTCATATACGGACATGCATGGCTCCTGTTAGTGAAGTCGTCCTGGAAATATGGGGGGCGCCCCTTCGGCCGCGGTGGCGGCCGGTGGCGTGGCGGGTGCCGTGTTGCGCACGGCGGCGCGGCGGCCAAGGGCCACCACGGCAATCACCGCCACGGCAAAGGCGAGGGTGGGGGCGTCGAGGGGCTCGGCCAGGATCACGGCGCCGCCCGCCAGCGTGAGGAACGGCTGGAGCAATTGTATCTGGCCTACGCGGGCGACGCCGCCTTTTGCGAGTCCGGCGTACCAGAACAGGAAGCCGATGAACATCGAAAAGACCGAGACATAGGCCATGCCGAGCCACGCCCGGGAGGATGCCGCGCCGATCTCGGGCGCGTGCGCCATGGCCAGCCACGCCACCACGGGCACCAGTACCGGCAGGGACACGACCAGCGCCCAGCTGATGGTTTCCAGCCCGCCCAGCTCCCGTGACAGCTTGCCGCCCTCGGCATAGCCCAGCGCGCCAAGTACCACGGCGGCGAACAAATACCAGTCGGCATGTTGCAGGCCGCCGGCCCCCTGCCACAGGGCGAAGGCGATCACCAGCGCGCTGCCGGCCACGGCCGAGAGCCAGAAGGCCGGGGAAGGGCGCTCGCTGCCGAACCACGCCGCGAACACGGCGGTGGCCAGCGGCAGCAGGCCAATCACGATGGCGCCATGGCCGGCCGGCACCTCGCGCATGGCGAGTGACGAAAACAGCGGAAAGCCGACCACCACGCCCAGCGCCGTCACGGCCAGCCGTGCCCACTGGCGCCCGCGCGGCCGCCGTGCCGGGGCCAGCGCGCCGCGCAGGGCGAGCAGGCCCAGCGCCAGGCAGGCCGCCAGCACCGCGCGGGCCAGCGCCACGAAGATGGGGTCCAGCTCGGCCACGGCCATGCGCGTGAACGGGAGCGTCTGGCTGAAGATCGCCACGCCGATGAAGCCGAGCCACATGCCGCCGGAAGCGGGCGGATGGGAGGGAGAAGCAGAAGCAGAAGGATTTGCCATGATGCGGAGGCCCGGGAAGATCAGTGCGGCTGCGCGGCAAGGGCGATCCAGACCGCCGTCACGCCGAGCGCCAGCCCCATCGTTCCATTGAACCAGCGCACGCGGTTGCCCTGCGCCAGCCAGTGCCGCAGCGAGGCGCCGAGCAGCCCATAGGCGCCGTTGCTGAAGAAGCCGAACACCCCGAACACGGTGCTGACCAGCGCGATGCGCTGCGCGGGCGAGGGCGCGCCGGCCATGTACGAGGCCGCCACGGCCAGCGCCAGCATCCACGCCTTGATATTGGCGTACTGGAACGCGGCCGACTGCCAGACGTTCATCGGCTTGAGGACGGTCTTCTCGGCCAGCGAGGCGCTCCGGGCAATCTTCCACGCCAGCCAGAGCAGGTAGGCCACGCCGACGACATGGATGGCGCGCGCCAGCATCGGGCTGGCCAGTATCAAGGCGCCCACGCCGGTGGCGCACAGCGCGACGATGCTCGCGAAGCCGAACGCCACCCCGATGCAATGCGGCAGCGTGGCGCGCAGCCCGAAGTTGGCCCCGGTCACGGCGGCGATGGTGGTGTTGGGGCCGGGCGTGAACGCGCCCACGGCCAGCAGCGTGATCAATGCGAGGAACTGGGCCATCGACAGGCCCGTCAGCCAGTTGGCATCCATGACGGCGACCTCAGGCCAGCGCGGCGAAGTTGACCACCACGCGGCGGTTGGTGCGGCTCTTCTTTTCGATCTTGGTCACGGTGACCGCGCCGATCTCGCCCGTATTGGCCACGTGGGTGCCGCCGCAGGGTTGGCGGTCCACACCGGGGATCTCGATGATGCGGATGGTGGACGTGCCGGCCGGCGGCGCGGCGCCCACGGTGCGCACCAGATCGGGCTGCGCGGCGAGCTGTTCGGGCGTGATGCGGTCGATCCGCACATCGGTCTTCGCGCCGATCAGCGCGTTGAGCTGCTCGGTCAGTTCGGCCTTGTCCAGCGTGGATTCGGGGAGGTCGAAGTCGATGCGCGCGGAATCGGGCGAGATGCTGCAGCCAGTCACCGGCACCGGGATCAGCGATCCCAGCAGGTGCAGGCAGGTGTGCAGCCGCATCAGCTTGTGGCGGCGCGCCCAGTCGATGCGCACTTCGCCCTGGTCACCGGGCTGCACCGCCGGGGCGTCCGGCGCCGGCACGTGGAGGATGCGGGTGCGGTCCTCGGCGTAGATCGTGTCGATCAGCGCCACCACGCGGCCATCGGCCAGCACCAGCGTGCCGGTGTCCCCGGCCTGCCCGCCGCTGCGCGCGTAGCAGACGGTCTGGTCCAGCTCGATGCCGGCCTCGCTCACGGCCACGACCGTGGCGTTGCAGTGGTCGAGATAGGCGTCGTCGTCGAAACGCTTGGTGGTGGTGGCGGACATCGTCGGGGGCTCCTTCGGGGGTATTTATATAGTCAGCACAGGGTCTTGGTGCCTGCTGGGGTGTCGATTTCGGCCACCAGTTGTGGCGGCCCATCGGTCTGTTCGATCTCGATCAGGTCTGCCGCGCCGATCCACGCCAGCCCCTGCCGCAGCAGTTCCGCCTGTGGATGGCTGCCGCGCAGCCGACGCAGCGCCAGGTCCTGGCGCGGGAGGCTGATGGCGGGGTGGTTGGGCACGTCCCACTGGATCAGCGTGGGGAACAGGCCATCGCCCGCATGCGTCGCCTCACCCGGCCAGGCCGGCAGGCTGCCGTCGTCGGGCACGGTCAGGCGCCAGTGCAGCGCGCCGCGCGTCATCGGAATGGCCGGGGCGATGCGGTCCGGGTACTGCGCCTGCCAGCGCGACAGGTCGATCGGCCGTTCCACGCGGGCGGCCCAGTGGGCCAGGAACGGGCCGTCGGCCAGCCGCTCGCGGATGGCTTCGCTGTCCAGCCCGAACCAGCGCGGCCGATCCGGCGCCGGGGCGGCCGGGTCGATCGCGATCACTTCGAGGTACATCCCGCCGAACAGCCCCATGACGCGGTTGTGCGTGCCCATGCGCGGGTGCGCGCCGCCGCCTTGCGGGGCAACGCCGAGCAGGTCGGCAACATGGTTCGCGCCGGATTCCAGATCCGGGGCCGCGATCACGAGGTGGTCTATGGCGAGCGTCATTGTCGGTTGATGGTAGACAAGGTTATCGGTACAGTACCGATACAGTTCAGCAGATCGTATTCAGTACAGTTGCGGGAGCACCACATGGAAGGCAGTGAAGCGGACGAAAGGCGGCACCCCGGGCCAGACCGCAAGGATAGCGGAGGCCGCTCGGGTGCGTCGGGCGGCACACGGCCCTTGAGGCTGGTGATGCCGACGGCCGGCCACGAGCAGTTGCCGGACCCGATTCCTTCGGCCCAGATGACGCTGGTCGAGCAATTGACTGAATGGGCACGGCTGCGCATCGACGAACGGGTGTTCCGGGCCGGTATGCGCATGCCGTCGATCCGGCAACTGGCTACCGAGAAGGGGATTTCGCGCTTCACCGTGGTGGAAGCCTATGAGCGGCTGGTGGCGCTGGGCTACCTGGAGTCGCGGCGCGGCTCGGGGTTCTATGTGCGGGAGCGCGTGGCACATCCGTCCACGGCCGCCACGCCGCCTTCGGACGCCATCCGCAATATCGACGTGACCTGGCTGCTGCGCAGCATGTTCCATTCGGCGGAGAGCCACAAGGCGCCGGGCTGGGGCTTCCTGCCGAACGAGTGGCTGGACGGCGAGCTGATGTCCGGCGCGCTGCGCAGCCTGGGGCGGCAACCGGGCAACCATTTTTTGTCGAGCGGCACGCCGCAGGGGTTCCTGCCGTTGCGGCAGCAGTTGCGCACGCGGCTGGAGGAGCTGGAGATCGGCGTCACGCCGGACCAGATCGTGATGACCTCCGGCATCACGCAGGCGTTCGACCTGATCGCACGGCAATACCTGCACCCCGGCGATACCGTGCTGGTCGGCGATCCGGCCTGGTTCGTGATGTTCGCGCGCTTCGCCGCGCAGGGCGCCCACGTGATCGGCGTGCCGTACACGGCCGATGGCCCGGACCTGGACGCGCTCGAGCGCGTGGTGCAGGCCCATCGGCCCAAGCTGTTCGTGGTCAATTCCGTGCTGCACAACCCCACGGGCACCTCGCTCTCCGCCGCCCGGGCGTTCCGGCTGCTGCAACTGGCCGAGCAGTACAACTTCCTGGTGGTGGAGGACGATATCTATTGCGATCTCTGCCCGCCCGGCCACGCCGCCACCCGGCTGGCCAGCCTCGACCAGCTCCGGCGCGTGATCTATCTCGGCAGCTTCTCCAAGACGCTGGCCGCCAACCTGCGCGTGGGGTTCATCGCCGCCAGCCCGGAGCTGGCCGTGACGCTGACCGACAGCAAGCTGCTGACCGGCATGGCCACGCCCGAGATCAACGAGCGCGTGGTCTACAAGGTGCTGACCGAGGGCCACTACCGCAAGCACGTGGAGCGCGTGCGCGGCCGGCTGGACCGGGCGCGCGACGAGACCCGCCACCAACTCGAACGGCTGGGTTTGCGGATGTTCCCGGGCCAGCACGCCGGCATGTACCTGTGGGCCGATACGGGCGTGGACACCAATGTCATCGCTACGGCGGGGCACGAGGAGGGCTACCTGTTCGCCCCGGGCAGCCTGTTCTCGCCCAGCCAGATGCCATCCACCTGGACGCGCTTCAACGTGGCCAGCAGCGCCGATCCCGGCATGCTGCGTTTCCTGGCCGCGCAGATCGAGCGATTATCCGGCCAGCCGGCCTCTGGCACCCATACCGCCCATGCCCCCGCCACCCCGGGGGCTTGAAAAACCGTCCGCCCATCCCGATTTGAAGGGCCATCGACCCCGCCGCGCACCGCGCCCGGGGCAACCCCGGATGTGCCCGCTTTGTTTTCAAGCTTTCAAGAGGAGAACCATGACCGCACCGCACGAAACGATGAGCTTCCAGGCGGAAGTGAAGCAGCTGCTGCACCTGATGATCCACTCGCTGTACAGCAACAAGGAGATCTTCCTGCGCGAGCTGGTGTCGAATGCTTCGGACGCCACTGACAAGCTGCGCTTCGAGGCGATCGCCAACCCGTCGCTGCTCGAGAACGATGCCGACCTGGCCATCCGCATCGAAGCCGACGCCGCCAGCCGCACGCTGAAGATCACCGACAACGGTATCGGCATGAGCCGCGACGAGGCGATCCGCAACCTCGGCACGATCGCGCGCTCGGGCACCAAGGAATTCTTCCAGCAACTGTCCGGCGACCAGCAGAAGGACGCCGCGCTGATCGGCCAGTTCGGCGTGGGCTTCTACTCGGCCTTCATCGTCGCGGACAAGGTCACGGTGGAGACGCGCCGCGCCGGCGTGCCGGCCGAGGAAGCCGTGCGCTGGGAAAGCACCGGCGACGGCGAGTTCACGGTGGACGCCATCTCGCGCGCCGAGCGCGGCACCACCATCACGCTGCACCTGCGCGAGGGCGAGGACGACTTCCTGTCGTCGTACCGCCTGCGCCACATCATCCAGAAGTATTCGGACCATATCTCGCTGCCGATCCGCATGCCCAAGGAAGAGTGGGATGCCGAAGCCAGCGCCCACAAGACCACCGGCGAGTGGGAGAGCGTGAACCAGGCCAGCGCGCTGTGGACGCGCGCCAAGTCCGACATCACCGACGAGCAGTACCAGGCGTTCTACCAGCACATCGCCCATGACCAGGAAGCCCCGCTGACCTGGACCCACAACCGCGTGGAAGGCCGCAGCGAGTACACGCAGCTGCTGTTCATCCCGGCGCGCGCCCCGTTCGACCTGTGGGACCGCAATCACAAGGCCGGCCTGAAGCTGTACGTGAAGCGCGTGTTCATCATGGACGACGCGGACCAACTGCTGCCGGCGTACTTGCGCTGGGTCAAGGGCGTGGTGGATTCGGCCGACCTGCCGCTGAACGTCTCGCGCGAGCTGCTGCAGGAGAGCCGCGATGTGCGCGCGATCCGCGAGGGCAGCACCAAGCGTGTGCTGTCGATGCTCGAATCGCTGGCGGACAGCGAGGACGAAGCCGATCGCGCCAAGTACAAGACCTTCTGGGAGCAGTTCGGCCAGGTGCTCAAGGAAGGCATGGGCGAGGACCAGGCCAACGCCGAGCGCATCGCCAAGCTGCTGCGCTTCGCTTCCACCCACAGCGACACGGCCGAGCAGTCGGTCTCGCTGGGCGACTACGTGAGCCGCATGAAGGAAGGGCAGGACAAGGTCTTCTACGTCACCGCCGACACCTGGGTGGCCGCCAAGTCGAGCCCGCATCTGGAAGTCTTCCGCAAGAAGGGCATCGAAGTGCTGCTGCTGACCGAGCGCGTGGACGAGTGGATGCTGTCCTACCTGCACGAGTTCGACGGCAAGGAACTGGTGTCCGTGGCGCGTGGCGACCTGGACCTCGGCGCGCTGGCCGACGAGACCGAGAAGGCCGAGCAGGAAAAGGCCGAAACCGACTGGAAGGACGTGGTCGACCGTGCCAAGGGCGTGCTGGAAGGCAAAGCCAAGGACGTGCGCGTGACGCTGCGCCTGACTGAATCGGCTTCGTGCCTGGTGTCGGACGATGGCGACATGAGCGGCTACCTGCAGCGCCTGCTCAAGCAGGCCGGCCAGAAGGCGCCCGACGCCCAGCCGATCCTGGAGCTGAACCCCGAGCACGCGCTGGTGAAGAAGCTGCGCGACGTGGCCGGCGACGAAGCCTTCGCCGACCGCGTCAGCGTGCTGTTCGACCAGGCCCTTCTGGCCGAGGGCGGCATGCTGGAAGATCCGGCCACCTACGTGCAACGCGTGAACCGCCTGCTGGCCTGAGGCCGGTTTGCGGCCCCGCTCCCGCCTGCGGGGGAGGGGCCGCCAGCGAAGACCCTCCCAAGATGACCACCAAACGCTGTTTCCCGCCGGTCGTCGATGCCCACACCCGCGTCCTCGTGCTCGGCAGCCTGCCGGGCGAGGTCTCGCTCGCCCAGAACCAGTACTACGCGCACAAGCAGAACCGCTTCTGGCACCTGATGGGCGATGTCCTCGGGGTCGATCTCGTCGGCCAGGACTACCCGGCCCGCCTGCAAGCGCTGCTTGGGTACGGCGTGGGGCTGTGGGACGTGGTGGCCGAGGCGCGGCGCGATGGCAGCCTCGACAGCAATATCCGCGACCATGCCGGGAACGACCTGCTCGGGCTGATCGGCACGCTGCCGAGCCTGCGGGCGATTGCCTTCAACGGCGGTACGGCGGCGAAGATCGGGGAAAAGGCGCTGGGGGCGCTGGGGGCGCATGGCGACCGCCATGCCATCCTGCGGCTGCCGTCGAGCAGCCCGGCCTATACGCTGGCCTATTCGGAAAAGCGGGTCGCGTGGCAGGCCTTGCGCGCCTGGCTGGACTGAATCGCCCAGCCAGGCGTGGGGCGTCTTCTTTCGATGACGAAGGGGCGACGCCGTTCAGGCCGTCGTGTTGACGATGTTCCCGGTGCTGGAGGCGCCGGCCTGCTGAATGGCTTCGGCCAGCTTGGCGACGGCCTGCTGGAGCGACGCCGAGGTCGACGTGACACCGGCCTGCAGCGCGGCCACGGTGCTGGCCTTGGTGCTGTCGTCCGCGCCACTGTTCTGCGCGGCCTGGAGCTGCTGCATCTGGGCTGCCAGCTGCTTCTGCAGCGCCTCGATCTGCTGCTTCAGCGCCTTGATGACCGCCGAGTCGCTGTCTTCGCTGCTGGCCGCGCTGGCGTCTGCGGCACCTGCGCCGCCCAGGCGTCCGGCGCCGCCCGGGCCCTTGATGTCGCCGCTGGCGCTGGCCGAGGAAGCCGAGGAGGCCGACGCGCTGCCGTCCGTGCTGGCGGCGGCGGCTTGCGCCGCGTCGTCAGCCGGCGCGGTGAAGCGGCGGGTGTTGGTTACGTTGGCGTCACTGGCGGTGACGATCTGAGGGGTAACGCTGCTGATTGTTGTCATATGCGTGGTTCCGATCGGGAGAGAGCCCACCCCTTCTTCGGCGCAAATCCGCAAAACTTTAGGCGTACCGAACAAGTCTCACCGTCAGTCACTTCTGTCACAATCGCGGCCATGGCTCGCCCCGCGCGGCGGGCCGGCCTCCCATTTCGATAAATTCCTATGTCCAGTCTCGGCCTTGGCGGTATTGGCGGTATCGGCCTGCATGTCATCGTCGCCATCTTCTTCGCGGTGCATGCGGTGCGCACGCACCAGAATATGTACTGGCTCCTGCTGCTGTTCCTGTTCCCGGGGCTCGGCAGCGTGGTCTATTTCTTCGCGGTCTACCTGCCCAGCCTGCGCCAGACGCGCGGGGCGCGGGCGGCGGGACGGGCGATCCGGCAGATCGTGGATCCGAACCGTGCCGTGCGGGAGGCCCGCGACGCCTTCGACCGGGCACCCACCGTGGACCACCGCATGCGCCTGGGCGCCGCGCTGCTCGATGCCGGCCAGCCGGCCGAGGCGCTGACGCACTACCAGACGGCCGCCAACGGCCCGTTCGCCTCCGACCCGGCCTTGCTGGAAGGGCTGGCGCGCGCCCAGGTGGCCACCGGCCAGCCCGGGCCGGCGCAGGCCACGCTGGAGACGCTGTTCTCGCACCACCCGCAGGCGCGCGAGCAGGCCACGCCCTCGCTGCTGTACGCGCAGACGCTGGCCGCTACCGGCGCGCCGGGCACGCGGGCTGCGTTCGAGCAGGCCCTGACCAGCGCCAGCGATGCCGCGCCGCGCTGCCTGTTTGCCGACTGGCTGACGGCCCAGCCCGATGCCGCCGACCGCGAGCGCGCGAAAGCGCTCTATGCCGATATCGTCCATGACGCGCGCCACTGGCCGCGCCATGCCCGCGAACACAATCGCGAATGGCTCCAGCGCGCCCAGACCGCGCTGGGCCAATGATTCGCCCCCATGATCCGCGCCCTTGGCGCCTTTTTCTCCGCTATGACGCTTCTGAAACGCAAATCGATCGAGGCCGTGGCCTCGCGCCGTCCCGCCCGCGGACACCGTGACGCATCGCGCGGCAACCTGAACGCCCGGCAGGATTCCCGGCAGGACCCCCGTCACGAAGCCCGCATGAAGCCGCGCTTCGCGCCGGTGACGTTCTCCGAGATGGACGGCGTGCGCTACCTGCATTTCGGCACGGAATGGGTCCAGGGCGCGATGCGCCTGCGCAAGCCGGATGCCATCGAGCTCGAATACGCGCAGCAGATGATGGCCTGGCTGCTGTTCCAGTCGCCCTCGGTCGACGACTTCCACGTGGTGCAGTTGGGCCTCGGGGCTGCCGCGTTGACCAAGTTCTGCCATCGGCAGTTCGCCCGCGCCAAGGTGACGGCAGTGGAGCTGAATCCGGCCGTGATCGTGGCCGGCCGCAGCATGTTCGGCCTGCGCGAAGATGACGCGCGCCTGACCGTGCGCGAGCAGGACGCCTGGGACTTCGTGATGGACAGCGCCAGCACGGCGGCCATCGATACGCTCCAGGTGGACCTCTACGACGCCACCGCGCGCGGCCCGGTGCTGGACACCACGGCGTTCTACCGCGCCTGCCGCCGCGTGCTGAAGACGCCCGGCGTGATGACGATCAACCTGTTCGGCGACCACGAGAGTTTTCCGAAGAACATCGTGCGGATCTGCGATGCCTTCGACAACCGCGTGCTGGTGTTCCCGGAAGTGCATGACGGCAACGTCATCGCCATGGCGTTCAACGGGCCGGCCATCGACGTCTCCTGGGAGACGCTGGAAGCGCGCGCGGACGTGGTGGAAGCCGCGACCCAGCTGCCCGCCCGGGACTGGGTCAAGAAGCTGCGCGCGGCCAATGCCAATCAGGAAGACCGGCTGGTGATCTGATCGCTTTCTGAGGGAAAACGGTCATTCCTTGTGGAAGAACTGCGCCAGCGACCATTCGTCGGTGCGGGCCTCGTAGCGCAGGCCCTTGCGCATCGCCCACATCGCCAGCTGGCTGTGCGAGGGGATGATGGCGTGATCCGCCAGCGCGACCTTCGCCGCGGCGCGCGCGGCTTCCTCGCGCGCCTTGTCGCTGCTGACCGTGGTCAGTGACGTTTCGATCAGCTTGTCGAGCTGCGGATTGCTGTACTTGCCCCAGTTCCACGTGCCATAGCCGGTCTTCGGGTTGGGCGTGCCGGTGATCGAGCGCAGCGCCACATCGGCCGCCGCCGAGCCCCATCCCAGCATCTGGAACGAGAACTCGCCCTGGCGCGCGCGCGTGAAGTAGGCTGCCACGGGCAGGGTCTCCACCTTGGTCTGGATGCCGATGCGCGTCAGCATGCCGGCCGTGGCCTGCGCCACCTGGCCGTCATTGAGGTAGCGGTTGTTGGTGGCGTGCAGCGTCAGCGCGAAGCCATCGGGGTAGCCTGCCTGGGCCAGCAGCTTCTTGGCGCCCTCGACATCGTAGGCGTCCGGCTTGGTGCCCGGATGGCCGAAGATCTGCGGCGAGACGATCGACGAGGCCGGCACCGCCAGCCCCTCCATGATGCGGCTGACGATGGCGTCCCGGTTCAGCGCCTTGCTGACCGCTTCCCGCACGCGGGCGTCCTTGAACGGGTTCTTGGCCAGCGGCTTGCCGGCCTTGTCGGTCACGAACGGCGAGTTGTCGCGCGACTGGTCCATCTGCCAGAAGATGGTGCGCCACGACACCGTCTGCTCGATCTTGAACTTCGGATTCTGCTTGAGCTTCGCCACGTCGGCCGAGGGCACGCTCTCGATCACGTCCACGTCGCCGGCCAGCAGCGCCGCGCTGCGTGCGCCGTTGTCGGTGAGGATGCGGAACACCGCGCGGTCCCAGTCCACCTTCGGCCCCCAGTAGTCGGGGTTCTTCGCCATCACGATTTCCTGCCCGCGCGCGAAGCGCACGAACTTGAACGGCCCGGTGCCGATCATCGCCTTGCCCGAGTCGAAATCGGCCTGGGTCAGCGTGGCCGCGACCTTCTTCGGCATGATCGGCACGCTGTTCAGGTCGTTGGCGAGGTTGGCGTAATTCGGCACGTTCATGGTCAGGCGCACGGTGAGCGCGTCGGGCGTGTCGATGCGGGCGATCGGCTTGGTATAGCTGGTGAACGAGCCGGGGCTGTTGGTCAGCTTCTCGGGCCGCTCCAGGGACGCCTTGACGTCCTCGCTCGTGAACGGCGTGCCGTCATGCCACTTCACGTTCGGGCGCAGCTTGATCTCCCACGTGATGGCGTTCACCGGCTTCCAGGACAGCGCCAGCCCGGGGATGTAGCGGGCGTTCTTGTCCATGAACACCAGCGATTCGAAGATATGCAGCGCGATGGCGTTGTTCGGGCCCGCGTTGTTCCAGTGCGGGTCCATCGAGGTGACATCGGCAGCCAGGCCGATGCGCAGGTCCTCGGCGTGCGCGGCGCCCACGGTCACCCCGGCGGACATCGCAACGGAGAGCAGGGTGCCCAGCAAGGCATGGCGGATCTTGGCGGAACGATGGCTCGCTTTCATCGACAGGCTCCTCGGGTGGTGCGGGATGTGGGATGGGACGCCATGCATTGTGCCGTCAAACGTACACGCCTGCGTGGGTTGGGGGACTTCCTGGGCGATGGCACGGGTATGGGGTGTTTTCGGCACTTCCGGTTGGCGGCACCTTCCACCGCTTCGCGCCGATAAAAAAACCCGCTTGCGCGGGTTCTTTTATGAGTCGGCGGCCAGCTTAGTGGAACAGCGGCTGCTGGGTCGGCGCGTCCTCGGGCAGTTCGGCGTGGACGATCTCGCCCGAACGGTCCGCATAGAGCGGCGTACCGCAGTCTTCGCAGTACTCGGGGTCGAACAGCGCGGCGTGGCGGAAGATCTCCTCCACGCCGGCGTTGCGCAGTTCCTCGCAGATCTGCTCGAGCGGGTTGCCCTTTTCCTCGGCATCGACTTCGCCGGCCTCGCGGCCATAGACGGGCCAGACGATGCCGTAGATCACGTCCTTCTCGCCGCGCATGGTGAAGCCGACGCGGTATTCCTCGACCACTTCCTCGCCGAACGAGGCCACCACGGCCGCCAGTTGGCCGGCGGGCACGTCCAGCGTGCCGCACAGGTAGTTCACGGCGGCGCGGACGGTCAGCGGGCGGATGCTCTTGTCAGATTCGCGGCACGACAGGAAGAACGCATCGGGCAGCAGCAGTTCGAATTCGCAGCCCGGCAGCAGCACGGCCACGGACGGCTGCACCTGCTGGCGCCATTGCTCCAGGCAGGTGGAACGCTCGGCGTGGTGCTCCTTGGCATCTTCCTGCCAGCGGAACAGGGCGCCTTCGTGCGGCGCCACCACCACGGCCAGCAGGTAGCGCGGATCGGCCAGGATCGGGGCGGTCTCCGGCAGGTCGCGCAGATCCACCTTGGGCACCGTGCCGGCCAGCGCCGCCGAAGCGAGCTTGTGGGTCAGGGCGAAGGTGTCGCTATGGGTGCGCGGGAGCTGGTCGATGCTATATAGATACGGCGACAGCGCCACCTGGGTCTGCGTGGCCAGCACGTGGGCCTGCAGGTGCACGGCCAGCGTCTGGGCCAGCTCGGGCTTGAGCGCGCCGGACGGAATCGCGTAGCGGGTATGGGCGAGGATCGGCGCGGCGATCAGCAGGGCGTCATGCTGCACGCCGTCGATCTCGACCGTGGCGGACTCGGCCAGCGTCTCGGCCTGCTCGGCCAGCACGTCGGAGGCATCCGCGTTGTGCTTGAACAGGTGTTCGAGCGCGGCGTCGAGGGCGGTCTGGCTGCCGTTCTTCAGGAGGCGGCCCAGGCGCTGCGACAGCCGCCGCTCCCAATACCCATCCTCCATGCGGCTGCCCGAGGCGTCGAGCGCAAGCGCGTCGGCCACCAGTCGCTCGGCATCGGGCGAGAGTCGGGGGGAAGACTTGGGGCGAAAACCTGCCATATGTGAAGACCGTCCGTTTTACGTAAAACGGTATTCTACTCGCTGCGTTGACAAACACCGCGCCTGGCGGCGTTCCGTCTTATTTCTGTGCGGGCGCTGCCGGGGCCTCGGCGGGGGCCGGGGCGTGGGTCTCGGCGCCGTGCTGTTCGCCGCCCATGGAGACGTCGCCGCCACCCTTCGTCAGCAGATACAGGGCGGCGCCGGCGACGACGATGAAAGCGATGAGGATCTTGATCATGGTGTCTCCAGTCGGTGCGGGGGCGTGCCGTGGCCGCGCCCGCTTATAGGGATGAACGCCGAATTGCGTAGGGACCAGTCTGGCAGTGCAGCCTTGCGTGGAACTTACGTGCCGGATCGGGGATAACCCGCAAGCTGGCCCGGCCGCGCGGCGCCCAGCAATGAAAAACGGCGCACCGTGGGGTGCGCCGTTGTCACTTCCTGGCCGGGGCCGGGACCGCTTATGCGGCCAGCAGCTGGCGCAGCACGAACGGCAGGATGCCGCCGTGGTTGTAGTAGTCCACCTCGATCGGGGTGTCGATGCGCAGTAGCACCGGCACGCGCTGCGTGTCGCCGTTGGCGCGATGGATCACCAGCACCACATCCTGCTGCGGCTTCAGGTCGCCCTCGATGCCTTCCACGTCGAAGGTCTCGTTGCCGATGATGCCGAGCGACTGCGCGCTGTCGCTGCCCTTGAACTGCAGGGGCAGCACGCCCATGCCGACCAGGTTCGAACGGTGGATCCGCTCGAAGCTGCGCGCCACCACGGCCTTCACGCCGAGCAGCTGCGTGCCCTTGGCCGCCCAGTCGCGCGAGGAACCCGTGCCGTACTCTTCGCCGCCGATTACCACCGTGGGCGTCCCCTCGGCGATGTACTTCATGGCGGCGTCGTAGATCGACATCTGTTCGCCGGTGGGCTGGTGCAGCGTCAGGCCGCCTTCCACGCGCGAGCCGTCGGCCTTGGGCGGAATCATCAGGTTCTTGATCCGCACGTTGGCGAACGTGCCGCGCATCATCACTTCATGGTTGCCGCGGCGCGAGCCGTAGCTGTTGAAGTCCGCCTTCAGCACGCCGTGCGCGAGCAGGTACTTGCCCGCCGGCGAGGTGTCCTTGATCGAGCCGGCCGGGGAGATGTGGTCGGTCGTCACGGAGTCGCCGAACACGCCCAGCGCCCGCGCGCCGCGCACGCTGGCCGAGGCAGCCTTCGGCTCGAGCTGGAAGTCCTGGAAGAACGGCGGCTCGGCGATGTAGGTGGAAGTCGGCCAGTCATAGACCTGCCCCGTGGTGCCCTTGATGTTGGCCCACAGCTTGCTCGGCTTCTTGACCTGCTCGTAGTTCGTCTTGAACACCTCGGCGTCCAGCGCGAACTTCAGCAGCGCCTGGATTTCCTCCGACGTAGGCCAGATATCGCCCAGCCAGACATCCTTGCCGTTCTTGCCCTTGCCCACCGGCTCGGTCATCAGGTCGCGCGTGACGTTGCCGGCGATGGCGTAGGCCACCACCAGCGGCGGCGAGGCGAGGAAGTTGGCGCGGATGTTCGGGTGGATGCGGGCCTCGAAGTTGCGGTTGCCCGACAGCACGGCGGCCGCGACGATGTCGTTCTGGACGATGGCCTCGTTCAGCGCCGGGGTCAGGTCGCCCGCATTGCCGATGCAGGTGGTGCAGCCGTAGGCCGTCACGCCGAAGCCAAGCTTCTCCAGGTACGGCAGCAGGCCGGTGGCGGTCAGGTACTCGGTCACAACGCGGCTGCCCGGGGCCAGCGACGTCTTGATGTGCGGCGCCACGTTCAGGCCGGCTTCCACCGCCTTCTTGGCCAGCAGGCCGGCGGCCAGCAGCACGCTCGGGTTGGAGGTGTTCGTGCACGAGGTGATGGCGGCGATCAGCACGTCGCCGCTCTTCACCTTCACGCCGTCGGTGTTGGTGTACTCGCGGTCCAGGTCATCGGCATTCTTGTTGAAGCCGTTCTCGGCCACCGGCTTGGAGAACAGCGAGGCGAAGGTGCTCTTGACGTTGCCGATCTCGATGCGGTCCTGCGGGCGCTTGGGGCCGGCCAGCGACGGCGCCACCGAGCCCAGGTCGAGCGTCAGCGTGGTGCTGTAGTCGATGTCGCCGGCCATCGGCACGCCGAACATCTCCTGGGCGCGGAAGTAGCCCTCGAACGCGGCGATTTCCTCGGCGGTGCGGCCGGTGCCCTTGAAATAGTCGATGGTCTTCTCGTCCACCGGGAAAAAGCCCATCGTGGCGCCGTACTCGGGCGCCATGTTGCCGATGGTGGCGCGGTCCGGGGTGGTCAGGCTGGCGGTGCCTTCGCCGAAGAACTCGACGAACTTGCCGACGACCTTCTCGCGGCGCAGCATTTCGGTGATGGTCAGCACCAGGTCGGTGGCGGTCACGCCCTCGCGCAGGCGGCCCTTCAGTTCCACGCCGACCACGTCAGGCGTCAGGAAGTAGACCGGCTGGCCCAGCATGCCGGCTTCGGCCTCGATGCCGCCCACGCCCCAGCCCACCACGCCGATGCCGTTGATCATCGTGGTATGCGAGTCGGTGCCAACGAGCGTGTCCGGATAGTAGACGCCGTCCTTCTTGTGCACGCCGCGCGCCAGGTATTCGAGGTTCACCTGGTGGACGATGCCGAAGCCCGGTTGCACCACGCCGAAGGTGTCGAAGGCCTGCATGCCCCACTTCATGAACTGGTAGCGCTCGTTGTTGCGCTTGAATTCCAGCTGCATGTTCAGGTCGAGCGCCTTTTTCTCGCGGAAATGGTCGATCTGCACCGAGTGGTCGACCACCAGATCCACAGGCACCAGCGGCTCGATCTTCTTGGGGTTCTTGCCCATCTTCTCGGCCACGTTGCGCATTGCGGCCAGGTCGGCCAGCAGCGGCACGCCCGTGAAGTCCTGCAGCACCACGCGGGCTACCACGAACGGGATCTCGTCCACGCGGTCGGCCTTGGGCTTCCAGTTGGCCAGTTGTCGAACGTGTTCCTCGGTGACCTTCTTGCCGTCGCAGTTGCGCAGCACCGATTCCAGCACCAGCCGGATCGAAATCGGCAGCCGTTCGATCTTCACGCCCAGTGCCTTGCCCAGCTGCGGCAGGGAGTAGTACTGGCCGCGGCCGCCGGTGGCGAGCTTGAATTCCTTGAGAGTTTTATTGAGATTGTGGGGCATTGCCTGACTCCAATCGAGGGATGACGCGGGACGCGATTTTCTAAACTTTCTTCTTCTTCAGACCCCGGTGCACGAGAGGGTTCCGCCGCCTTGACGCGGCGCGGCCGGAGATTCCCCGGACGCGCACCGTGACAACAAACTCAACTGCCGCGCGGCGAGGGGCCGCGCGAAGTACTGCAATGATCGCAAATTTACGACTTTACTGCTTCGGAGCCTGGGCGGCGGGGGCGGGCTGGGCTTCGGCGGCCGGGGCCGGAGCCATCAGCAGCGGCGTGGCCACCGGTGCGCGCAGGGCGCCGGCCTGGGTCGGGGCCGAGCCACCGGCCTGCATGTCGGCGTTCTGGCATTCGTCGGCCAGGCGCTGGCCCAGGTTCTTGTTGAACAGCATGGCCTTGCCCGGGATCACGACGAGGTCGAGGCCCGATTGCTGGTCGAAGTAGCGGTCGGCGCCGGTCACGGTGGACTGGCGCGGCAGGCGGTAGTCACGGCCTTGCCAGTGCACGGTCAGCACTTCGTCGCGCAGCATGTTGCCATTGATATAGATGACGTTGCCCAGCTCGCACTGCCACTTCTCGCCGGACGGCGTGGCGGGGGCGGCGGCAGCAGTCGTGGCCTTCTTGCTGGACTTGGCGGGCGCTTTCTTGGTCGCAGCCGGCTTCTTGGCGGGTTCCTGAGCCATGGCGGTGGAGGCGACGGTCAGCGAGAGGGCGCCGAGCAAGGAGGCAAGCACGATCTTTTTCATGGGTATTCCTTCCGGATTTTGAATGATTACTTGGGGGCTCTGATATTGGGCGGGGCCGGGTGCCCGTGCGGACGCCCGGCAACTTTCCGCCGCTATTCTCTACGATTTGCCTGACAGGGCGAAGTCCGTCATCTATTGGTTACACAATCGGAAATGTCTGGTTTGCCATGGGGCACTTCAGGCCGGAAAAGGGCAGTATCCGCGCGCGGAGGCGTCACCCGGGTCATTCAGTCGAAGAACAGCTCGGCCGCCGCTGCCGGCAGGTGGGTGCCCGTCGCGTGGGCACGCTGCAACAGCGCCCAGTAGTACCGGTAGCTGGCGCGGTCGTGCAACTGGCCGTCATGGCGGATTGGCGCCCAGTTGTTCTCGTGCGCGGCCAGCAGAATCTCGCTGGCCGCGCCGATCTCGGTGTCGGTGGGGCGGAAAGCGGCCACGATCGGGGCAATCTGGCCCGGATGGATGCTCCACTTGCGCAGGTAGCCGAACTCGGCGCGGGCGCGGCTGGCGTCTTCGCCGGCGCGCTGCGGATGCTGAACGTCCGTGCTGACGTTGTGCGACGGCACTTTGCCGTGGCGATGGCAGGCCGCCGAGATCTCCAGCATCGCGCGGCGGATCAGCGGGTATTCGAACTGGCCCGGCGAGCGCATCGCATCGCCCGGAATGGCGCCGTGGTGCGCGGAGACGAAGTCCATCAGCCCGAAGCTGAGGCACTCCACCTGGACCAGCGCGGCGATATCGAAGACCTGTTCGAGTGCTGCATGTGTCTCAATCAGCACATGAATCGGGATATGCCGGGCGATGCCGGCACTGCGCGCCACGTGGTTGACGTGGTCGGTCACCCGGGCCACTTCCACCACATCGGTCACCTTCGGCACCACGACGTAGGCCAGCCGCGCGCCAGCGGCGGCGACCAGGATGTCGATGTCCTCGCGCCAGTGCGGGTGGGCCGGGTCGTGGATGCGCACGCCCACGCGATTGTGGACGTTCGCGGGGCTGTTGATCAGCTGGGCGCACAGCGTGGCGTGCTCGCGCTCCAGACCGACGGCGGCGCCGTCCTCGCAATCGAACGTGATGTCGAACACGGGCCCAAGCTCTTGCTGCAGGGCCAGCGACTTGCGCATGAGCTTTTCGCTGCCGGCATAGTGGTCACACACCGGCAACTGGACCGGGATGGCTTCGCCCTGGAACAAGACCTCGGAAGGATGCACGTTGAATACTTATGGAGTGGGGGGTAATTGACGAGACAAAGCCCGCGCCCATGAAAAAACCGGGGTCCGCGCCGATTGTTGCATCGATGCGGGACCCCGGTTCGTCATGCGCGGGAAGCTCCGGAAGATCAGCCCAGCAGATGCTGCACGCCGGCCTTTTCTTCTTCCAGTTCCTTCAGGGTGATGTTGATCTTTTCCTGGCTGTAGGCGTCGATCTCCAGACCCTTCACGATTTCATACTTGCCGTTGGCGGTGGTCACCGGGTAGCCGAACATGGTGTCGGCCGGGATGCCGTATTCGCCGTTCGACGGGATGCCCATCGTGACGACCTTGCCGTTCGAGCCCAGTACCCAGTCGTGCACGTGGTCGATGGCGGCGTTGGCGGCCGAGGCAGCCGACGACAGGCCACGGGCCTCGATGATGGCGGCGCCGCGCTTGCCAACGGTCGGCAGGAACACGTCGTTGTTCCAGACCGGGTCGTTGATCATGTCCTTGACGCTCTTGCCGTCCACGGTGGCGTAGCGGTAGTCGGCGTACATGGTCGGGCTGTGGTTGCCCCACACGAACATCTTCTCGATCGACGCCACCGGCTTGCCGGTCTTGGCGGCGATCTGCGACAGCGCGCGATTGTGGTCCAGGCGCAGCATCGCGGTGAAGTTCTCGCGCGGCAGGCTCGGGGCCGACTTCATGGCGATGTAGGCGTTGGTGTTGGCCGGGTTGCCCACCACCAGCACCTTGACGTTGCGGCTCGCCACTTCGTCGAGCGCCTTGCCCTGCACCGTGAAGATCTGGGCGTTGGCTTCGAGCAGGTCCTTGCGTTCCATGCCCTTGCTACGGGGACGGGCGCCAACCAGCAGGGCCACGTCGGCGTCCTTGAAGGCAACCTTGGGGTCATCGGTGATGACCACGCCGGCCAGCAGCGGGAACGCGCAGTCTTCCAGTTCCATCACCACGCCCTTGACGGCGGCCTGGGCTTGCGGGAGGTCGAGCAGTTGGAGGATAACCGGCTGGTCTTTGCCGAGCATGTCGCCATTGGCGATGCGGAACAGCAGGGAATAGCCGATCTGGCCAGCGGCGCCGGTCACTGCGACGCGCATTGGGGCTTTAGCCATGAGTAAATCTCCAAACGAAATGAGGGGTAACCGGTCAGTGGCGCCTGCCGCACGGGGCGGGCGCGTCGCGTGTCGCCACGGGGCAGGCTGGCGTCCGCCGCGTCGGGGGCGACAAGGCGTAAGTCTACTACTGCTATGTGGTGCGCCGCATCCCGAACGGTGCCGCAATGCCCGAATCCGGGTCTTGCGGGGGATGGCGGCCGGGGGCGGCGGCGCGGACTGCGCGAGTGTAGGACGGGCCTCCGTGACTGTCAATTTATATGTCTTATATAAGACATAAGACATTTCATAGCGTGCTGGACGCGATTCTCGATTTTGTGGTGAAATCCGGGCTATGTCATCCCTGCCCACGTCCCTGTCCGCCGCAGCCGGCAACGGCGCGCCGGAATCTGGCGCCCCCCAGAGCGGTGCCGGGACGCAGCCGCCCGCCGCCAATGCGCCGGCCGGCCCGGTCAATCCCTCGCCCACGTTCAGTCCCCTCTATCAGCAGATCAAGGCCCTGATCACCCAGAGCCTGCAGTCCGGCGAATGGAAACCGGGCGAAATGATCCCGAGCGAGATGGACCTGGCCGCGCGCTACAAGGTCAGCCAGGGCACGGTGCGCAAGGCCATCGACGAACTGGCTGCCGAGAACCTGGTGGCCCGCCGGCAGGGCAAGGGCACTTTCGTGACCACGCACTATGAGGACGTGGTCAAGTTCCGTTTCCTGCGGCTGGTACCCGACGAGGGCGAGCCGCACTATGGCGCGAGCCGGGTGCTGGAATGCAAGCGCCTGCGCGCGCCGGCCGAGATCGCACGGCTGCTGGATATCCGTACCGGCGACAGCGTCGTGCAGATCCGCCGCGTGCTGACATTTTCGAATGAAGCCACGGTGCTGGACGAGATCTGGCTGCTGGGTACCAATTTCAAAGGACTGACGGCCGAGAAGCTCAACGAGTGGAAGGGCCCGATGTACGCGCTGTTCGAGGCCGAGTTCGGCACGCGCATGATCCGCGCCACGGAAAAGATTCGGGCGGTTTCTGCCGATAATACGGCGGCCGAGTTGCTGTCCGTGGCCGCGGGTACGCCGCTGCTGTCGGTGGAGCGGGTATCGTTCACCTATGGCGATCGTCCGGTGGAAGTCCGCCGCGGCCTCTATGTGACCACCCGGCACTATTACCAGAATGACTTGAGTTAATGCATGGTGGCGATGCTCGCCAGGGTCGGAGCTCGATTATTGCGGCGCCTGCAGATGACCTGTGCCGACCGTTGCGGCCATTGAATGGAATCATCGGGAATGCGCCGGGGAGAAGTCCGATCCGGCGTGGTGCGCGAAGTATTGCGTGCGATTGTCGGGCACGCCGGGTTGGTGCGCGATAGCTGAAAATTATTGGTGCGGCGCGCAACAAAGGCGCTAAAATCATCTGGATTTGCTCCAGTGCATTCATTTGCATCCAGCGCAACCCACGCGCAGGATCCAAACCGGTGCGCACCGGAAGGCGGGTGTGTCCCGTGCCTTCAAGGTACCCGGAGTCGCGTCACTGCGCAATCGTGTAGCGATCCGGTGAAACCCGGAGCAATGGCAGTTTTCGTTCTTTTGCAGTTTTTTTTCTACCGCAAATGGGGTCTCGCATGGCTGAAGCCGTCAAACAAGCCAGGCCGGAGTTCCGGAACATCGGTATTGCGCAAATCGCGCGTTATCGGTTGCCCTGGGCCGGCAAGGTATCCATCCTGCATCGCGTCAGCGGTGCATTGATGTTCCTCCTCCTTCCGTTCGTTCTGTACCTGTTTGAGCAGAGCGTCACGTCCGAGCTGAGCTTCGCCAAGTTCTCGGCACTGCTGTCCAACGGCTTCGTCAAACTGGTCATCCTGGCGCTGATCTGGGGTTACCTGCATCACTTCTGCGCTGGCATCCGCTTCCTGCTGCTCGACGTGCACGTCGGCGTGGCAAAGCCCACGTCTGCAAAGTCGGCCGTCGCGGTGCTCGTCGTCAGCCTGCTGCTCACCCTGATTTTCGGGCTGAAGCTATTCGGCCTGTTCTGAGGAGAATCAAGGTGGCAAACAATAATATCGGTCCCAAGCGTCTTGTCGTCGGTGCGCACTACGGTCTGAAGGACTGGCTGGCGCAACGCGTGACCGCCGTGATCATGGTGCTGTTCACCGTGATCCTGGCGGGTGTGTACCTGGCTTTCGGCAATCCGTCGTACGAAGGCTGGGCAGGTCTCTTCTCCAACCAGTGGATGAAGATCCTGACGTTCCTCACCATCCTCTCGCTGCTGTATCACGCCTGGTTTGGCGTGCGCGACATCTGGATGGACTATGTGAAGCCGATGGCCGTGCGCCTCGTGCTGCAAGTTCTTACGATTCTGTGGCTCGTCGGTTGTGCGGGCTACGCTGCTCAGATTCTCTGGAGGGTGTAATAAATGGTCGCAGTCAAGACTGGATTGCCGCGTCGTCGGTTTGACGTGGTCATCGTCGGGGCGGGCGGCGCCGGGATGCGCGCATCCCTCCAGCTCGCGGAAGCCGGCCTGAACGTGGCCGTGCTGTCGAAGGTTTTCCCCACCCGCTCGCACACCGTGGCGGCGCAGGGTGGCATCGGTGCCTCGCTCGGCAACATGAGCGAGGACAACTGGCACTATCACTTCTACGACACCATCAAGGGCTCGGACTGGCTGGGCGACCAGGACGCCATCGAGTTCATGTGCCGGGAAGCGCCGAAGGTCGTGTACGAGCTCGAGCACTTCGGCATGCCGTTCGACCGTAATGCCGATGGCACGATCTACCAGCGTCCGTTCGGCGGCCACACGGCCAACTACGGCGAGAAGCCCGTGCAGCGTGCCTGCGCCGCGGCTGACCGTACCGGCCACGCGCTGCTGCACACGCTGTACCAGCGTAATGTGCGCGCAAAGACACATTTCTTCGTCGAATGGATGGCGCTGGACCTGATCCGCGACGAAGACGGTGATGTGCTGGGCGTGACCGCGCTGGAAATGGAGACCGGCGAGGTCTACATCCTCGAAGCCAAGACCACCCTGTTCGCCACCGGCGGCGCGGGCCGGATCTACGCGGCTTCCACCAACGCCTTCATCAACACGGGCGATGGCCTGGGCATGGCGGCACGTGCCGGCGTACCCCTGGAAGACATGGAGTTCTGGCAGTTCCACCCGACCGGCGTGGCCGGCGCGGGCGTGCTGATCACGGAAGGCGTGCGTGGCGAGGGCGGCATCCTGCGTAACAAGGATGGCGAGCGCTTCATGGAGCGCTATGCCCCGACGCTGAAGGATCTGGCGCCGCGTGACTTCGTGTCGCGCTCGATGGACCAGGAAATCAAGGAAGGCCGTGGCTGCGGCCCGAACGGCGACTACGTGCTGCTCGACCTGACCCACGTCGGTGCCGAGACCATCATGAAGCGCCTGCCGTCGATCCGAGAAATCGGCATGAAGTTCGCCAACGTCGACGCGATCAAGGAACCGATCCCCGTCGTGCCGACCATCCACTACCAGATGGGCGGTATCCCGACGAACTTCCACGGTCAGGTCGTGGTGCCGAAGAACGGCAACCCGAACGAGATCGTGAACGGCTTCTACGCGATCGGCGAATGCTCCTGCGTGTCGGTGCACGGCGCCAACCGCCTGGGCACGAACTCGCTGCTGGATCTGGTGGTGTTCGGCCGTGCGGCCGGCAACCACATCATCGCCAACGCGAACAAGCAGAAGGAACACAAGCCGCTGCCGGCTGACGCCGCGGACCGCGCCATGTCGCGCCTGGCCAAGCTGCAGGGCACGACCTCGGGCGAATACACCCAGGACGTGGCCAACGACATCCGCCGCAACATGCAGTCGCATGCCGGCGTGTTCCGTACGCAGAAGCTGATGGACGAAGGCGTCGAGCGCATCCTGGAAGTGGCGGAGCGTGCCAACAACATCCACCTGAAGGACAAGTCCAAGGTCTTCAACACCGCGCTGGTGGAAGCCCTGGAAGTGTCGAACCTGGTGGAAGTGGCCAAGGCGACGATGATCTCGGCCGCGGCCCGCAAGGAATCGCGTGGCGCCCACGCCCACAGCGACTTCCCGAACCGCGACGACAACAACTGGCTCAAGCACACGCTGTTCTACAGCGAAGGCAACCGCCTCGACTACAAGCCGGTGAAGATGGAGCCGCTGACAGTGGAATCGGTTCCGCCGAAGGCCCGTACCTTCTGAGCCCCGCATCGTAGAGACAACAGGACCCACAGAAATGAAGCGTATTTTCGAAGTCTACCGCTACGATCCGGACAAGGACGACGCGCCCCGCATGCAGACCTACGAGGTAGAACTCGACGGTCACGAGCGCATGCTGCTCGATGCGCTGGTCAAGCTGAAGAAGCTCGACGAGACCATCTCGTTCCGCCGTTCGTGCCGTGAAGGCGTGTGCGGTTCGGACGCGATGAACATCAACGGCAAGAACGGCCTGGCCTGCCTGACGAACATGCGCGAGCTGCCGGACCGCATCGTGCTGCGTCCGCTGCCCGGCCTGCCGGTGGTGCGCGACCTGATCGTCGACATGACGAACTTCTTCAAGCAGTACAACTCGATCAAGCCGTTCCTGATCAACGACGAGCCGCCGCCCGAGAAGGAGCGTCTGCAGTCGCCGCAGGAACGTGACGAGCTGGACGGCCTGTACGAGTGCATCTTGTGCGCGAGCTGCTCCACGTCCTGCCCGTCGTTCTGGTGGAACCCGGACAAGTTCGTCGGCCCGGCCGGCCTGCTGCAAGCCTACCGCTTCATCGCGGATAGCCGCGATCAGGCCACCGGCGAGCGTCTGGACAACCTGAACGACCCGTACCGCCTGTTCCGCTGCCACAGCATCATGAACTGCGTCGACGTGTGCCCGAAGGGTCTCAACCCGACGAAGGCCATCGGCAAGATCAAGGAACTGATGGTTCGCCGCGCGGTATAAACCAGCGGTATAAACTGCCTCCTGCCACCACGCGGGAGGCTGCAGTATCGCAGTCTGCAGTTGAAGTAAGCGGCGCGTCAGCCTGTTGAGGTATATCAGGTGACGCGCCGATCGCAAGAAGGCTGACCATGAGTCTTTCCACCACTTTCTCCCATCAGGCCGATCCGCATAAGCGCGCCCGGTTGCGCTGGCGTGCCCGCCGCGGCCTCCTGGAGAACGACATCATCGTCGAACGTTTCTTCAACCGTTACGAGGAGAGCCTGTCCGATGAGGACGTGGCATCGCTGGGCGAGCTGTTCGAGCTCAGCGACAACGAGTTGATGGACCTGCTGCTTGTCCGCAAGGAGCTGGACGGTGAGCTCGACACGCCCCCGATGCACCGGGTCCTGGACCTGCTGCGTTCGGTCTGAGTTTGGTCAACACTATTATTCACAGCATTTGAAGGAACCGACATGACGCCGTCCGATGTGAAAGCCACGCTATCGTTTTCCGATGGTTCCCCCAGCGTTGAGCTGCCGATCTACAAGGGTACCGTTGGCCCCGACGTGATCGACATTCGCAAGCTGTACGGACAGACCGGCAAGTTCACCTATGACCCGGGGTTCATGTCGACTGCGTCGTGCAACTCCAAAATCACCTACATCGACGGTGACAAGGGCGAACTGCTGTACCGCGGCTATCCGATCGAGCAGCTGGCAGGCAAGTGCGATCACCTGGAAACCTGCTACCTGCTGCTGAAGGGCGAACTGCCCAACGCCAAGCAGAAGGAAGAGTTCGTCAACAGCGTGATGAACCACACGATGGTTCACGAGCAGCTGCAATTCTTCCTGCGCGGCTTCCGCCGCGATGCCCACCCGATGGCCGTGCTGACGGGTCTCGTGGGCGCGATGAGCGCGTTCTACCACGACGCGATGGACATCGATGATCCGCACCAGCGCGAGATCTCGGCCATCCGCCTGATCGCCAAGATGCCGACCCTCGTGGCCATGGCATACAAGTACAACATCGGCCAGCCGTACATCTACCCGCAGAACGACCTGTCCTACTCGGGCAACTTCCTGCGCATGATGTTTGGCACGCCGTGCGCCCCGTACACCGTGAACCCGGTGCTCGAGCGCGCGCTGGACCGCATCTTCATCCTGCACGCAGACCACGAGCAGAACGCCTCGACCTCGACGGTGCGCCTGGCTGGCTCGTCGGGCACGAACCCGTTCGCCGCCATCGCCGCTGGCGTGGCCTGCCTGTGGGGTCCGGCCCACGGCGGCGCCAACGAAGCTGCGCTGAAGATGCTGGAAGAGATTGGCAGCGTGGACAACATCAACGAGTTCATCAAGCAGGTCAAGGACAAGAACTCGGGCGTGCGCCTGATGGGCTTTGGCCACCGCGTGTACAAGAACTACGATCCGCGCGCCAAGCTGATGCGCGAAACCTGCCATGAAGTGCTGAACGAACTGGGCCTGCACAACGACCCGCTGTTCAAGCTCGCCATGGAACTGGAAAAGATCGCGCTGGAAGACGAGTACTTCGTGAGCCGCAAGCTGTACCCGAACGTGGACTTCTACTCGGGTATCGTGCAGCGCGCGCTGGGCATCCCGACCTCGCTGTTCACCTGCATCTTCGCCCTGGCACGTACGCCGGGCTGGATCTCGCAGTGGGAAGAGATGATCACGGACCCCGAGTACAAGATCGGCCGTCCGCGCCAGCTCTTCAACGGCAACGCCGCCCGCGAAGTGCCGGACATGGCCAAGCGCTGATCCCGCCGCGCGAGCGCAGGGTGGCCTAGTCGCCTTGCACTGCAGCAAACACAAACGCCCCGGCTTGCCGGGGCGTTTGTTTTTCCGGCGGCGTGGCGTTGTGCGGCGCCGCGCCAGGGTCATCTGCGCAGCTATGCACAACAGTTGTGAAAGGCCATTTTTGCGACGATTCCTGCCATGCGAAGGTTGCAACTGTCTACATTTGTTGTCTGATTTTCGGCAAAGTCGGGAACTATCGCCCCAACGGGTTGCAACTTCCCTCTATAATGCGGGCTGCTTTTGCCACCGGCAGCCGGGCCACCCTTCCGGCACGTCGCGAGGCAAGGCGGGGCAGGCGAAGCGCTTGCGCAATAGAGAACGCATCAACGTTGTCTTTCCGAACTTTTGGCGCCACGGGCTTCCGGGCGCTGACACATGCCGGGCCCCGCATCGCTTCACGTCTTCATCGCAGGCCCGTCTTCCGCTTCGGGTCGTCCCTCCGCCACCTCTGGCGGCTCTCCCCGCGGGTGTTGTTCGATTGCGCTGGTCATGCCGCCTCTGCCCGGAATGACCTAAACATAATCGAGGAGCTCCTGATGACGTTGTCCCGTCTCACGTCCACTGCCATGGCCGCCGTGATTGCCACCGCCGGCCTCACTGCCGCCAGCCTGGCCCACGCCGAAACCGTCAAGATCGCCATCGCCGGCCCCATGAGCGGCTCGGTCGCCCAGTACGGCGACATGGTCAAGGCCGGTGCCCTGACCGCCATCGAACAGATCAATGCCGCGGGCGGTGCCGGTGGCAACAAGCTCGAAGTGGTGCTGATGGACGACGCCTGCGAGCCGAAGCAGGCCGTGGCGGTTGCCAACAAGGTCGTGAGCCAGAACATCCGCTTCGTGATTGGCCACGTGTGCTCCGGCTCGACGATCCCGGCATCGGATATTTACGAGAACGAAGGCATCGTGATGGTCACGCCGTCGGCCACCGCGCCGCAGCTGACCGAGAACAAGAAGCGCAAGTTCATCTTCCGCACCATCGGCCGTGACGACCAGCAGGGTCCTGCCGCTGCCCAGTACATCATCGGCAAGGTCAAGCCGAAGAAGGTGGCTGTGCTGCACGACAAGCAGTCGTACGGCCAGGGCATCGCCTCTTCGGTGAAGAAGGACCTGGAAGCGGCCAAGATTCCCGTGGCCGTGTTCGAAGGCATCAACGCCGGCGATTCGGACTACTCCGCTGTCATCACGAAGCTGAAGTCGCAGGGCGTGGACTTCGTCTACTTCGGCGGCTATCACCCGGAAATGGGCCTGCTGCTGCGCCAGGCGCGCGAGCAGGGCGTGAAGGCCACGTTCATGGGCCCCGAAGGCGTGGGCAACAAGGACGTGACGGCCATCGCCGGCCCGTCGTCGGAAGGCATGCTGGTCACGCTGCCGGCCGACTTCTCGGCCGACCCGGCCAACGCCGCGCTGGTGAAGGCCTTCGCCGACAAGAAGCGCGACGCCAACGGCCCGTTCCAGATGCCCGCCTACGCCGCCGTGAAGATCATCGGCGACGCCATCGCCGGCGCCAAGAGCACGGACCCGGCCAAGGTGGCCGCGTACATGCACAAGAACGCGTTCACCACGCCGATCGGCAAGGTTGAGTACGACGAGAAGGGCGATCTGAAGTCGTTCAAGTTCGTCGTCTACACGTGGCACAAGGACGCCACGAAGACCGCCGCCAACTAAGTCCGGCGCCAGTCTGGCGAAACGCCTCGCTCCCGCATAGGGAGCGGGGCGTTTTGGTATCGGTTCGATGTCGGATAGTCGTCACATCATGATGGCCCGCGCGCCGCATCGGGCTCCCCGATCCACAAGGTCCCCCGCATGAACGAATTCCTTCCACAGTTCACCCAGCAGCTGGTCAACGGCCTGACACTGGGTGCGATCTATGCGCTGATCGCCATTGGCTACACCATGGTCTACGGCATCATCGGCATGATCAACTTTGCCCACGGCGAGATCTACATGATCGGCGCCTACGTGGGCCTCGTGACCCTGACCGCCATCGGCGCGCAGGCCGGCTACCCGCTGCCGCTGGTGCTGGGTGCTGCGCTGATCGTGTCCGTGGCCGTCACCGGCTGTTATGGCTTTGCCGTGGAGCGCGTGGCGTATCGCCCCTTGCGCGGCGGGCCGCGCCTTGTGCCGTTGATCTCGGCCATCGGCATGTCGATTTTTCTTCAGAACTACGTCCAGATCGGGCAAGGTGCACGCGACGTGTCCGTGCCGGTGCTGATCTCGGGTGCCATCGAATTCCAGATGGGCAGTGACTTCGTCGTGACCGTGCCGTATTCGCGCCTGCTGATCGTGGGCGTGACGCTGGTGCTGATGGTGGCGCTGACGCTGTTCATCGGCCACTCGCGCATGGGTCGCGCCTGCCGCGCCTGTGCGGAGGACATGCGCATGGCCAACCTGCTCGGCATCGACACGAACCGCGTGATCTCGTTCACCTTCGTGCTCGGCGCGATGCTGGCCGCCGTGGGCGGCGTGCTGATCGGGCTGACCATCGGCAAGCTCAATCCCTTCATCGGTTTCATTGCCGGCATCAAGGCCTTTACGGCCGCCGTGCTGGGCGGCATCGGCAGCATTCCGGGCGCGATGCTCGGCGGCGTGCTGCTGGGTCTGGCCGAAACCTTCGCCTCCGGCTACATGCCGGCCGAGTACAAGGATGTGGTGGCCTTCGGCCTGCTGGTCCTGGTGCTGCTGTTCCGTCCGACCGGCCTGCTTGGCAAGCCGGATGTGGAAAAGGTCTGAGGAGGGCGCCATGACACAAGCGATGTATCAAAAATCCGTCTCGCATTCCGTCGCGCAGACGATGAAAAACGCGGTGACGGCGGCCGTGATGACGGCCATCCTCACCATTCCCGTGCTGGGCCTGCAACTGAAGCTGGACGGCTACAAGGTGGTGCTGGAGCCACACTGGCGGCCGGTCTGGATCGCCGTGGCGGCCGTTTTCGTCTTTCAGCTGCTCAAGCCGCTGCTCACGCGGGCCCGTAGCGCCGTGAAGCTGCCCGCCGCGCCGGCGATGGGCGCGCAGCAGCAGCGCGTGGTGATCTGGGTGCTGCTGGCGGTGGGGCTGGTCTGGCCGTTCTTTGGCTCGCGCGGCGCGGTGGACGTGGCCACGCTTGCCCTGATCTACGTGATCCTGGGCCTGGGCCTGAACATCGTGGTGGGCTTCGCTGGCCTGCTCGACCTGGGCTACGTGGGCTTCTACGCGGTGGGCGGCTATACGTATGCGCTGCTCAACCAGTATTTCGGGTTCACGTTCTGGGAGTGCCTGCCGATTGCTGCGGGCATGTCGGCGCTGTTCGGCTTCGTGCTCGGCTTCCCCGTGCTGCGGCTGCGCGGCGACTACCTGGCCATCGTCACGCTCGGCTTCGGTGAAATCATCCGCCTGCTCTTGAACAATCTGACCAGCCTGACTGGCGGCCCGGACGGCGTCTCGGGCATTCCGAAGCCGACCGTGTTCGGCATCGAGATGGCGCGTAGCGCGAGCGTGGAAGGCACGCGCACGTTCCACGAAATGATCGGGCTCGACTACACCGGACAGCACATGGTGATCTTCCTGTACCTGCTGGCGCTGCTGCTGGTCGGTTTCACCCTGTTCGTGACGAGCCGCCTGATCCGCATGCCGATGGGCCGCGCCTGGGAGGCGCTGCGCGACGACGAGATCGCCTGCCGCTCGCTGGGCCTGAATCCCACGCGCATCAAGCTGTCGGCATTCACGCTGGGCGCCTCGTTCGCGGGGCTGGCCGGCGCGTTCTTCGCGGCGCGCCAGGGGCTGGTCAATCCGGAATCGTTCACGTTTATCGAATCGGCGTTGATCCTGGCCGTGGTGGTGCTGGGCGGCATGGGCTCGCAGCTGGGCGTGATCCTGGCAGCCATCCTGCTGACCGTGCTGCCCGAGGTGGCGCGCGATTTTGCCGAATACCGCATGCTGATTTTCGGCCTGGTGATGGTGCTGATGATGATGTGGCGTCCGCAGGGCTTGCTGCCCGCGAGCCGTCCCCACGTGGAGTTGCCGCAATGAGCGCGGAAATGCTGAAAGTATCCGGCCTGCAGATGCGCTTTGGCGGGCTGCTGGCCGTGGACGGCATCGATTTCGATGTGCGTCGCGACGAGGTCTTCGCCATCATCGGCCCGAACGGCGCCGGCAAGACCACGGTGTTCAACTGCGTGGGCGGCTTCTACAAGCCCACCGGCGGCGAAGTCACGCTGGACGGCCAGGCCATCGCCGGCCTGCCGAGCCACCAGGTGGCGCGGCGCGGGCTGGTGCGCACGTTTCAGAATATTCGCCTGTTCAAGTCGCTGACCGTGGTGGAGAACCTGCTCGTGGCGCAGCACCTGCAGGTCAAGGCCGGCCTGCTGCGCGGGCTGTTCGCCACGCCGGCCTACCGCCGCGCCGAGCGCGAGGCGCTGGAGCGCGCCGCCGTCTGGCTCGAACGCATGGGCCTGACCTCGGTGGCCAATCGCGAGGCGGGCACGCTGTCCTATGGACACCAGCGCCGGCTCGAGATCGCGCGCTGCATGATCACCAAGCCGCGCCTGCTGATGTTGGACGAACCGGCGGCGGGCCTGAATCCGCAGGAAAAGATCGAACTGCAACAATTGATCGACAAATTGCGCCACGAATTCAACATTTCGGTGCTGCTGATCGAGCATGACATGAGCCTCGTCATGGGCGTGTCCGACCGCATCCTCGTGATGGAGCACGGCAAGCCGATCGTCATCGGCAAGCCGGACGAAGTGCGCAACGACCCGCGCGTGATCAAGGCCTACCTGGGAGAGGACTGATGCTGAAGCTGGAACAGGTCCATACCCACTATGGCGCCGTGGAAGCGCTGAGCGGCGTATCGATCGAAGTGAACAAGGGCGAAATCGTCACGCTGATCGGTAGCAACGGCGCAGGCAAGACCACGCTGATGATGACCGTGTGCGGCTCGCCGCGCGCCTCGAGCGGCCGCGTGTCGTTCGAGGGGCAGGACATCACGCAGCGCAATACCCACGAGATCATGCGCATGGGCATGGCGATCTCGCCGGAGGGGCGGCGAGTGTTCCCGAGCCTGACCGTGCTGGAAAACCTGAAGATGGGCGCGTTTTTCGCCAGCCGGCACGACATCGAGGCCGGCATCGAGCACGTTTTCAAGCTTTTTCCGAGGCTGAACCAGCGCTCGGGCCAGCGTGCGGGCACGATGTCCGGCGGCGAACAGCAAATGCTGGCCATCGGCCGCGCCCTGATGAGCCGCCCCCGTCTGCTGCTGCTGGACGAGCCAACGCTGGGCCTCGCCCCGCTGATCATCGCCCAGATCTTCGACATCATCCGCACCATCCGTGACGAAGGCGTCACGGTGTTCCTGGTCGAGCAGAACGCCAACAAGGCCCTGCAGGTGGCCGACCGGGGCTACGTGCTGGAGACCGGGAAGGTGGTGCTGGCAGATACCGGGGAGAATTTGCTGGCGAATGACCGGATACGGGCGGCGTATTTGGGTGGGTGAGGGAGGGTGGACAGAGCTTGGAGTCCAGGCTCTGCCCTCCATATATCGCTTACCGCTTGAAGAGTCGGTTGAGAAGCGAGCACCTCTTTGGGTGTGAGCTATTCGCTCTCAGGTATTCCTCCGACTCTTTGGCGTCTTGATCGACATCGCGCTCCGAGAAAGACTCGAAGACAAACGCAATTGCCTCTCGCCATTCAGGGCTGGCCTGCCAGCCGTCTAGATAGAGATCCCGTTGTATCGACGTCAGCGACGCCCAGAAGGGCCTCCATTCCCGGTCGAACCATGGTTCGGCTACACCTTGTCTGACATGTGGCGCCAGTTCGCCAGATTCGATGTGCGGGAACACGATCCAAGGCGGCTGGGGAGCGTCCGGATAGTGCTCCACGCGGCCTTGGGCCGTCAGCATTCGGGCTCGTCGCTAAGACCATATGCGCAAGCGAACGGGTCGTGCCATTTGTTGCGTTTGTAGAGCAGGTCGACCGTATTGCCTCCTAACCAGAATAATGTAGAGGTCCCTCCTGAGTAGAGCCGGAATCTGCCGGAAGTGTTATCGCTGAACGATACCTCGCCGATCGCAAAGCATGGGGAATAACGCTCGTGCGTCAGAATGCGGCTCTCTATCGGATAGGCCTTGGAGAAGTACCGTTTCACTTGGCTGACTGTTGGCTTGAAGGTCTTACAGTTTTCCGTGAGGCTGGCGTCGTCAGTGTGCGAGGTTAAACCCGTTTCCTTGATGACTACCTTTGTCACTGTTCTCTCTTGGGCCGTTACAGGTAACGCGTAAAGTGCGGCCATCATAGAGACACTGATCAGTCCGAGCTTTACCATTCTGCTGTGCTCGCCTCGGTTAAGTTCTTATATGAGACCTGAGGATGTCGATAAATCTCTCCGGTCGGAACTTTGAACGTTGCAACCAGTTCCGCGATGAGCCAGCGGAGAGACGCATTTTGCTGGGTGGTGACGTTCTCGTAGACCCTTGCGGTCTTGCTGTCGCTGGCTGGATCAATCGGCATGGATTTCCCCACGATTTCGATACCGATGGAGTCGTCGCTGGAAGGGTAGCGCTCGGGCCAAGGCTTCTTGTGTTCGTGTATCGATAGCTTTGTATATTGAAGTTGAATTGCAGTGGTCAGCTTCAATTCAGCAGGCGAGCATTTGTGCGTAACAATGCAGCGTGACTGTAGCTTTCCCACGTGTCTGGTAATTTTCTTCAGCGAAGCTGTTTGATATATCGTCCCGTCCTTGTCGATCAGGAAATGGGCGCCGAGCGCGCCTTTCGCTCGATAGCTGCTGAATGTACTTTCAGTTGTAGAGCCATCTGTCTGGTGAACGATAATCCCATTTACCCTGTCCATCGGCCCCCGCTCAATGTTCGGGAAGATCTTGACCTTGACGCGTTCAGCGTCGACTCGACCATTCTTGTCGATAAAGAACATATGTGTCTCCCAGTCAGATTGATTTGTTTACCTTCACGTCATAACCCATGCTGACCGTCCCGGCGCTACCGCCCGACGCGTTCTGCACGACGTATTCCTGCTTCACTCGCGAGAATGAAAGGCTGACTTCTTCCCGGGGCGCGCGCATATTGATGTTGTGAGCTGGTTTCACCTGCGTGATCAGGACGTCCTCCATCGTGATCCTAAGAAACTCAAGCGGCTTGCCACCCGCCTTGCGCATCGTCAGCACTGCGCTGCCGATATGTTTCCCGGTCAGGCAGCACTGAATCAGATTGGGCGTGGCGCGGTCGACATAGTGTTCGAACGTCAGGTCCTCAACGGTCGCCTTGCCTGCGCCGCCGCCCCTTCCTGCGTGCGTGTTCGATGGCTGCTTCACCGACCATTCCCACGTCAGAACCTCAATCTCCTTCGAATGGCTGGCGTCCGTCGCTTCGCCCTCGATTCCTGTCAGCTTCAAGAAGATGTCCTGCGCCATCAGATGCTCCCGTCGTTGGTTGAGAAACAACTCAGGGAGCCTATCGATCGGCAAAGAAGTGATCTATAGAACTAGTTCGAAAGGCGCCGCCGCCCCGGACTTGCCGCCACCCACCCCCTTTTCGCCAACCGCGAAATCCCCCTTTCGCCAATGACTACCGGGCGGTTGGCAGCGTCTGACCGCTTGGGCGGGCCCCCGCGTGGCATAATCGATTGCGATGTCAAGCAATCACCGGCCACGCCGGAGGCGCGGCACAATAGCGGCGCCGACCCGCGAAGGCATCCGGTAAATAACAATCCCCTGCAAACCACTGCGCGGACCTGCGCCGTTCCTGCCCGGACGGACGGTTCGCCCCCCCTGCATCATGGCCAAGACGCTCTACGACAAACTCTGGGATGACCACACCGTCCACGTCGAGGAAGACGGCACGACGCTGCTCTACATCGATCGCCACCTGCTGCACGAAGTGACCAGCCCGCAGGCGTTCGAGGGGCTGAAGCTGGCGGAGCGTCCGGTGTGGCGCATCAGCGCGAACCTGGCCGTGTCCGACCACAACGTCCCGACCACGGACCGTACGGAAGGCATCACCGACCCCGTCTCGAAGCTCCAGGTCGATACGCTCGACGCCAACTGCGACGCCTTCGGCATCACCCAGTTCAAGATGAACGATCACCGCCAGGGCATCGTCCACGTGATCGGGCCGGAGCAGGGCGCCACGCTGCCGGGCATGACGGTGGTCTGCGGCGACTCGCACACCAGCACGCACGGCGCGTTCGGCGCGCTGGCGCACGGCATCGGCACGTCCGAGGTGGAGCACGTGCTGGCCACGCAGACGCTGCTGGGCAAGAAGGCCAAGAACATGCTGATCCGTGTGGAAGGCAAGCTGCCGCGCGGCTGCACCGCCAAGGACATCGTGCTGGCCATCATCGGCAAGATCGGCACGGCTGGCGGTACCGGCTACACCATGGAATTCGCCGGGTCCGCCATCCGCGACCTGACGATGGAAGGCCGCATGACCGTCTGCAACATGGCGATCGAAGCTGGCGCGCGCGCCGGCATGGTGGCCGTGGATGACGTGACGCTGGAATACGTGAAGGGTCGTCCGTACGCGCCGCAGGGCGTGGAATGGGACCAGGCCGTGGCCTATTGGCGCACGCTGCATTCGGACGCAGGCGCCCACTTCGACAAGGTGGTTGAACTGCGCGGCGAGGACATCCGTCCGCAGGTCACCTGGGGCACGTCGCCCGAGATGGTGGTCAGCATCGAGGACCGCGTACCCGATCCCGAGAAGGAAAAAGACCCGAACCGCCGCAACGCCATGGAGCGCGCGCTCGAGTACATGAACCTGCAGCCGAACGTGCCGATGGAGTCGATCCAGATCGACAAGGTGTTCATCGGCTCCTGCACCAACAGCCGCATCGAGGACATGCGCGCCGCCGCCTGGGTGGTGCAGAAGCTGGGCCGCAAGGTAGCCGGCAACGTGAAGCTGGCGATGGTGGTGCCGGGCTCGGGCCTGGTGAAGGCGCAAGCCGAGCGCGAAGGGCTGGACAAGGTCTTCAAGGCCGCCGGCTTCGAATGGCGCGAGCCGGGCTGCTCGATGTGCCTGGCGATGAACGCCGACCGGCTGGAGCCGGGCGAGCGCTGCGCTTCCACCTCGAACCGCAACTTCGAAGGCCGCCAGGGCGCCGGCGGCCGGACCCACCTGGTCAGCCCGGCGATGGCCGCCGCCGCTGCCATCGAGGGTCATTTCGTCGACATCCGAAAGCTGGGCTGAGGCGTTACGCAACGGCATCCGTACACGGCTAATCGAATAAGCAGAACATGAAAAAGATCGTGATCACGTTCCTGGCATGCCTGGGCATGCTGCAACTGGCTGGCTGCAACACGATGGCTGGCATCGGCAAGGACACGCAGGCCGCCGGGCGTTCCCTCGAGAACGCGGCGCGCAAGTAAGGACATACTCATGGACAAGTTCACCGTACACAGCGGCCTCGTGGCGCCGCTGGACCGCGAAAACGTCGACACCGACGCCATCATCCCGAAGCAGTTCCTGAAGTCGATCAAGCGCACGGGCTTCGGCCCGAACCTGTTCGACGAATGGCGCTACAAGGACGTCGGCCAGCCCGGCCAGGACAACAGCAAGCGCCCGCTGAACCCGGACTTCGTGCTGAACCAGCAGCGCTACCAGGGCGCGAGCATCCTGCTGGCACGCAACAACTTCGGCTGCGGCAGCTCGCGCGAGCACGCGCCGTGGGCGCTCACGCAATACGGCTTCCGCGCCGTCATCGCGCCGAGCTTCGCCGATATCTTCTTCAACAACTGCTACAAGAACGGCCTGCTGCCGGTGGCGCTGACCGACCTCCAGGTCGACCACCTGTTCAACGAGACCAACGCGTTCCCGGGCTACCAGCTGACCATCGACCTGGACAAGCAGGTGGTGCTCACGCCGGGCGGCAACAGCTACCCGTTCGACATCGCCCCGTTCCGCAAGTACTGCATGCTGAACGGCTTTGACGACGTGGCGCTGACGCTGCGCCACAAGGACAAGATCAAGGCGTACGAAGCCGAGCGCCTGACGAAGATGCCCTGGCTGGGCAATCGCCTTGTCGGCTGACCGCGCAAGACACACTCCAATACAGGAAGACAGATGAAGATTGCAGTCCTGCCGGGTGACGGCATTGGTCCCGAGATCGTTGCCGAAGCTGTCAAGGTGCTCAACGCCCTCGACGAGAAATTCGAACTGGAAACGGCGCCGGTCGGCGGCGCCGGCTACGAGGCCGAAGGCCATCCGCTGCCCGAGAACACGCTGAAGCTGGCCAAGGAGGCCGATGCCATCCTGTTCGGCGCCGTGGGCGACTGGAAGTACGACAGCCTGGAGCGGCCGCTGCGCCCGGAGCAGGCCATCCTGGGCCTGCGCAAGCACCTGCAGCTGTTCGCGAACTTCCGCCCGGCGATCTGCTACCCGGAGCTGACCGGCGCCTCGAGCCTGAAGCCCGAACTGGTGGCCGGCCTGGACATCCTGATCGTGCGTGAGCTGAACGGCGACATCTACTTCGGTCAGCCGCGCGGCATGCGCGAGGCCCCGGACGGCCTGTTCAAGGGCGCCCGCGAAGCCTTCGACACGATGCGCTACAGCGAGCCCGAGATCCGCCGCATCGCCCACGTGGCGTTCCAGGCCGCAGCCAAGCGTGGCAAGAAGCTGTGCAGCGTGGACAAGGCCAACGTGCTGGAGACGTTCCAGTTCTGGAAGGACATCGTGATCGATGTCAGCAAGGAATATCCGGACGTCGAGCTGTCGCACATGTACGTCGACAACGCGGCCATGCAGCTGGTCAAGGCGCCGAAGAGCTTCGATGTGATCGTTACCGGCAATATGTTCGGCGACATCCTGTCCGACGAGGCCGCGATGCTGACCGGTTCCATCGGCATGCTGCCGTCGGCGTCGCTCGATGCCAACAACAAGGGTCTGTACGAGCCGTCGCACGGCTCGGCGCCGGACATCGCCGGCAAGGGCGTGGCCAATCCGCTGGCCACCATCCTCTCCGCCGCGATGATGCTGCGCTACTCGCTGAACAAGGCCGACCAGGCCGACCGCATCGAGAACGCCGTCAAGAAGGTGCTGGCCCAGGGCTACCGCACCGGCGACATCCTCACGCCGGGCTGCAAGCAGGTCGGCACGCGGGAGATGGGCGAAGCCGTGCTGGCTGCGCTGTAATCGGCCGTTTTTTGCCAGTTCGTGCCAAAAACGGGGCCTTCGGGCCCCGTTGGCGCAAGAAAATCGTGTAGACTCCGCGAATGGTCCGAATTCCCCAGTTCCTCGCTACTGCCATCGCTGCCGTCATCACGGCCGGCGTGGGTTCGCGCGACCATACCGCGACGATTAAAACCATTACTACCAAAACGATCCCCTAAGATCGTTCGTCGTGCCTGCCCGTCTTCCCCGCGCAGCGTACGCCGGGCGAGGAAAATGGCGGGGAAGTACTCATCACATCCGAGGTAAGTCATGATTGTAGGTCTCGTCGGTTGGCGAGGAATGGTCGGCAGCGTCCTGATGCAACGCATGCAGGAAGAGCGCGATTTCGACCATATCGAGCCCGTTTTCTTCAGCACGTCCAACGCCGGCGGCAAGGCCCCGGCCATGGCGAAGAACGAAACCACGCTGAAAGATGCCAACGACATCGACGCACTGAAGCAGTGCGACGTGGTGCTCACCGCCCAGGGCGGCGACTACACCAGCGATGTCTTCCCGCGCCTGCGCGCGGCCGGCTGGAACGGCTACTGGATTGATGCGGCGTCTTCGCTGCGCATGAAGGACGACGCGATCATCGTGCTCGACCCCGTCAACAATGACGTGATCAAGGATGCACTTTCGAAGGGCGTCAAGAACTTCATCGGCGGCAACTGCACGGTCAGCTGCATGCTGATGGGCCTCGGCGGCCTGTTCGAGAACGACCTGATCGAGTGGATGACCTCCATGACCTACCAGGCGGCCTCGGGCGGCGGCGCGCAGCATATGCGCGAGCTGCTGACGCAGTTCGGCACCTTGAACGCCTCGGTCAAGCCGCTGCTGGACAACCCCGCCTCGGCCATCCTCGAGATCGACCGCACCATCCTGGCCACGCAGCACGGCCTGTCGGCGGACGAAACCAAGCAATTCGGCGTGCCGCTGGCCGGCAACCTGATTCCCTGGATCGACAAGGATCTGGGCAACGGCGTGTCGCGCGAAGAATGGAAGGGCGGCGCCGAGACCAACAAGATCCTGGGTCGCGGCGATGGCTTCCTGGGCGCGACCGGGGCCACCCCGATCGCCGTGGACGGCCTGTGCGTGCGGATTGGCGCCATGCGCTGCCACTCGCAGGCGCTGACCATCAAGCTGCGCAAGGATGTGCCGCTGGACGAGATCGAAGGCATGCTGGCCTCCCACAACCCGTGGGCCAAGGTGGTGCCGAACACGCGCGAAGCGAGCATGACCGACCTGACCCCGGCTGCCGTGACCGGCACGCTGAGCATTCCGGTGGGTCGCCTGCGCAAGATGCAGATGGGCGGCGAGTACCTCTCGGCCTTCACGGTGGGCGACCAACTGCTGTGGGGCGCCGCCGAGCCGCTGCGTCGTATGCTGCGCATTCTGATCGAGAAGTAAGCAGGTACTGAGTCTCCCCGGCATTCGTTGCGGGGAGGCAACAGAATCCGCCGCTTTCCTGCCAACGCCGCGCCCCAGCGCGGCGTTGTTACGTTCGGACCCCTATTTTTCCCAGGCTTGCGTCACAATACAGCCGGCATTCGCCTGGCCAAGGGGTCACCGTCGCGTCATTGCGGCGAAGGGGTGAGACAATCGGGCACGACGTTTTTTTCGTCCGCACCGGCCGTCCGCCCGCCTGCCAGGCATTTGGGTCGGGTTTATTTTTCGCTACTAGAAACATAAATGGAGCACGAGGTGAGTGTGAGCCTACATCGCCGGAAAGATGCGCCTACTGTCCGTCAGCGCTGGTCAACGCTGGCCGTCACGGCTCTCGGTTTGCTGCTGATGCAGCCCGCCGCGTACGCCGCGGGGTTCGGACAATTACGGGTACAGTCCAATCTGGGGCAACCGCTCCAGGCTGAAATCGATATCAGCGGCGTTTCGGCCGAGGAAGCGGACAGTCTCAACGTCAAGCTTGCCTCGCCGGCCGCCTATGCCAGGGCAGGGCTGACGTACCTGCCGGCCGTGTCCGGCGTGCGACTCCAGGTGGAGCAGCGCCCCAACGGCACCTATGTGGCAACCGTCCGTTCCAACCAGCCGATCAGCGAGCCGTTCGTCGACATCCTCGTCGACATGAGCTGGTCGAGCGGCAAGGTGACGCGCGCCTACACGTTCCTGCTCGATCCAGCGGGCGCGAAGTCCAACCAGAGCTTCGCCCCGACCACGGTGGTGCAGGCGGCTACGCCCGATGCGTCCCCGGCCGAGGCCCCCGCGCAGGCGGCCAAGCCCGCCGCGCCGGTGCCGGCCGCCGCGTCGTCGGAGGCCGCTCGCCCGGCTCCGGCCC